>JBFKDW010000003.1:0-101521 GCA_041619515.1 Acidimicrobiia bacterium | reverse complement strand
GGGGGGAGAGAAGACGCCCCTCCCGGCTGCGCCGGACTCCCCGCTGCGGGGGGAGAGAACCACCATTCTCCTCCCCCGGAGGGGGAGGTGGCCCGCAGGGCCGGAGGGGGCGCCCCCCAGAACCCGGAGTCAGGGCTTGCGGGCGAGCACCTCGCCGTGGATGAATGCGAACCAACCGTCCGGGTGGCCCGCCCAGCGTTCGAAGGCATCGACTATGGACGAATGGTCCTCGCCGTAGAAGGAATCGGTCGTTCCCTCCAGCCGGCGACCTGCCCAGAGCTCGGCCCATTCGGCCCGCTCGTCGGGAGTGGCGAATAGCCAGCTGGAGGCTGTGGGATGGGCATGGACGAACCCGGATGCCCGCACCCATTCCATGAGCCGGCGTCCGGCATCGGGCTCCCCGCCGTTCTTTCGGGCGATCTCGTGGTAGCGCGCCAGCCACCGGTCCAGGGCCGGGTCGTGGGGATGGTGGGTCATGGTTCCGTAGTCGGCGTCGCGTACCGCCAGATATCCGCCGGGTTTGAGCACCCGGTGTGCCTCGGCGAGGGCCGCAGTGGGTTCTGCGAGATGCTGCAGGATCTGATGGCCGTACACGACATCGAACGACGCGTCCTCGAAAGGAAGCTCGTACACGTCGGCACGCTCGAAGGAGACGTTGCCGACCCGCTGGTCGGCGGCAGCGGTCCTGGCGGCGGTGAGGGCGTCCACCGAGCGGTCGATTCCCACGGTGGCCGCAGGTGCGACGTATCGCGCCAGCCCGATGGTGATGGATCCGGGCCCGCATCCAATGTCCAGCAGTCGCATGCCCGGGGTGAGGTGGGTGAGCAGAAAGGAAGCTGCTTCTTCGGCCGTCCGGCCGGCGTGAGCCTCCAGCACTATCGGCTGGTGTGAATGGGTGTACACCTCGTTGCGCGGCCGGGCCATGCACCAAGGCTATCTGGACTGATTACCCTCCACCGCATGGACCCGACCTTGAAGATCGCCTCCGAGCAGCTTGGTCGGATGCGCGGCATGACCCGCTACTACCACGAGAGGTTCTTCTCAGACATCCGGCTGCAGGTCGTGCTGACAGTTGCTTTGTTCGCGGTCGGCTTCTGGCAGGTCGAGGGGGCCTTCGTCCTCATCCCGGTCGTTGCCCTCTACGGCGCAGTCCAGACCGCCTTCGATGCCTCCTATCTCATCTTCGCCAGGCAATACGCGGCCAGGTTGGAGGGCTACATCAACGGCCGCCTCGAAGATCCGGTGCTGGTTGCAGCCGAACTGGAGCGTCGCTATCTGTTTCCGCTCGACGACACCAAGGTCGTGACCGCGGCATTCGGGTCTGGCTTCTCCTACTTTGGATTCGTCACGCTCTTCTTCACGGCTCTTGGAGCCCTCACCTACCTCTTCGGGCTGATCCTGGGGCTCGACTTCTTGGATCGAGCCGGCGATGCGTGGACGGTGGCCTACCTCAGCGCTCTGTTCTCGAGCACCCTGGCAGCGCTCCTCGTCGGGTGGTGGTGGTTCGTGCAGGGTGAAGGAGAGCGAAGGCTCAGGTCGATCCTGGATGCCAGTTTCAGGTAGCCCGTCAGGAGGGAGGACGTGGATTATCGGATGAGCCCCAACGTGGCCGTTCGCACCGGCGATGCGGGTGCGGCGGTCGAGTTCTACTCCCGGGTCCTGGGATTCCCCATTCGGGCACACGCCGACGATGTGGCCGACCTCGAGGCCGACCCCCTCACCCTGTTTGTCATCGACGACCCGGAGATCACCGGCCCGGTGCTCGAGCTGTTCGTCGACGATCTCGAAGCCGCTCGCGATGAGCTGGTCGCCAATGGGTGCACCGTTGTGCGCTGGCTGGGGAAGGGGCGCGACTGCTACATCCGGGACCCGTTCGGTGTCACGTTCAACCTGTGGGAGGACCCGTTCCCACCGCAATCCCGAACGAGTGGCTGAGTCGTGGCCGAGAACCTCCCGCTAGCCCTGCTGCTCGCTGCTCTGCTGGTCACGGCGATTTTTCTCGGTGCTGCCGAGGCGGGACTGCTGCGGGTGCGCCGCACGGCGGTGGAGGTTCGCGCCGAAGCGGGCGATGGCGGCGCACGCAGGCTGTTGCGTCTGCTGACGGACCTCCCTCGAGTCATGAACACGGTGCTGCTGACGGTGCTGCTCGTCCAAATCGGTGCAGCCACAGTTACCGGGCTGTTGGCGGAGCGCTTGTTCGGAAGCGTGGGGATCACCGTCGCGTCGATTCTTCTCACACTGGTGATGTTTGTGTACGCAGAGGCCATCCCCAAGACCTACGCCGTACGGCATCCAGAACGGGTGGCCGCCGCGGTCACTCCGGTCGTTGCCGTTCTCAGAGCGGCGCTGCATCCGGTGGTTTCGCTTCTCGTCTGGCTTGCCGACCTGCAGGCTCCCGGCCAGGGGATTGCCGGGACTGCCGGGGTGACGGAGGAGGAGTTGCGGCTGCTGGCGGCTCAGGCGGCTCAGACCGGTGAGATCGCTCAGAGCGACCTGGAGCTGATGGAGCGCGCCTTTCGGGTGGGCGATCAACGGGTGGCCGAGATCATGGTTCCGCGCATCGACGTCGTCTCGGTGTCGTCTGATACCACCGCCCGCGAGGCTATCGAAATCGCCATCGAGTCGGGCCATCGCCGGATACCCGTCCATGACGGCAACCCGGACGACATGACGGGTGTCGTCCGGCTGCGCGAACTCGCCCGCCACCTGTCAGCAGGGCTCAACGAGCCGGTTGGAACGTTCGTCGATGAGCTGCTGGTGGTCCCAGAGACCAAGCGGGTGCTCGAGCTGCTGCGAGAAATGCAGCGCTCCGGCCGGCACTTTGCGGTGGCGGTCGATGAGCACGGTGGAACCGCCGGTGTCGTCACCATCGAAGATGTCGTCGAAGAGCTGGTGGGCGAGGTCGCCAACGAAGGCGAGGAGCGCAAGGAACCGATCGAGAAACTCGGTGAGGGCCGGTGGCGGGTCGATGCCCGGGTGCCGGTAGCCGATCTGGGAACTGCACTCGGGATCGATCTCCCCGAGGGCGATTGGAACACGGTGGGCGGCCTCGTCCTCGGACTGGCCGGTGCCATTCCGCGCCCCGGCGAGACCATCCAGGTGGACGGCCACCTGATCACGGTGACCGTGGCCAATCGGAGGCGGGTGCGGGAGATCCGGATCGAGCGCGGGCCATGACCGCCGGCTATTCCGGGACCCCCCTTCCGCAGAAGCTTGGAGTCAAGCCCCACTCGGTGCTCGCCATCCTCGACGACCCGGGGAATATGGCGGAGCTGATCGCCCCGCTCCCCGCAGGGGTGGAGATACGCACGACGGCACGAGGGAGGGCGGACACGGCGCTGTTTTTCACGAAGCAGCGTCGTCGGCTGGAGCAGCGTATCGATTCGCTGGCACGCCTGATCTTTCCCGACGGGGGCCTCTGGGTGTGCTGGCCCAAGCGAGCGTCGAAGGTACCGACCGACATGACCGAGGACCTCGTTCGGGAGCTCGTGCTGCCACTCGGGCTGGTCGACGTCAAGGTGGCCGCCATCGACCAAACCTGGTCGGGGCTGCGAGTGGTCCACCGGCGCGAGAACCGCTGAGCAGGCCGACGACGGCGGGGCGCTTCAACCTTCACACTGTGATGATGGGGGGCGAGCAGCGACCTACCCGCCGAACTCTGCACAGGCGATCCTGTTGTCGAGCATCTCGACCGGGTGAATCACCACCGAGCGAGGGTCTGCGGTCGGGACCCGGCTGTTCTCAACGTCATGAACCCGCTGCCGTCCACCGCGGTCGGAGCCCCGCAGGCCGCCAAGCGAGCCGTACGCGAGCTAACCGCCCCCGCCAACCGAATACACCAGCGGCTGGTTGATGTCCAGGAGGAACTCCTCGAAGATGACGCCCCGGCTGCAGTCGAACCCCTGGATGTCGTAGAACGCCCCGGGCACCTCGAAGGTTCGGGAGGCACCGGGTTCGATGACCTCCGTCTCACCCAGTTCATCGGGGCCCCAATCCTGCGCATCGGAGAGGGAGATGAGCACGAAGCAGATGGTTTCCAACCCATCGTTGACGATCTCGAGTTCCTGGCTCGGATGGGTGCCGCCAACGATGATGGCCTCGCCCGAGACCTTCTCACCTTCCACGTTCAGCAGCAGCTCGTACGTGCCGTCGTCGAGGAGTCCATCCTGGGCGATGTAGCAGGCCCACCAGTTTCCCGACGCGCCGCCAAACCATTCGGAGGCGATGAAGCTGGCGTTTTCGATGAACTCCTGGTTCACATACCACAGCACATCGAAGCTGAGCCCGTCGGCCATTCCCTCGTAATCCCAGAACCCGCAAAGTCGGGAGGCGGTGCCCCCCGGAATGAACGTCACCTCGTCGATCGGCTCATCGTCTTCGGTCACCCCCGTCGAGAATGTGATCGGTCCGAACGATGCCTCCGACACCGGCCCGATGGTTGTCGGGGTGGCAGGGGGCTGGATGGGAATCGGTGCAGCCGTGCGGGCATCCTCGATGAGTGGCAGCGCCAGGTTGACCGGCCGCAGCCCGTTGATGAACCCGCCGATGGGGATGCACGTGTCACGGTCGTCGAGGAACCCATCCC
Source organism: Acidimicrobiia bacterium (assembly GCA_041619515.1). Classification (GTDB taxonomy): domain Bacteria; phylum Actinomycetota; class Acidimicrobiia; order Spongiisociales; family SHLN01; genus SHLN01. The sequence continues at coordinate 96,936 of JBFKDW010000003.1, read as the reverse complement.
CGTTCGTATCCTGGATCACACGGCAATCGGTCGGGTCGACGTTGGCCCCCGACCCTGCGATCGTCGGAACCCCGACGAGTTCCCCGTCGGAGTTCACCGCCGAACCGCCGCTGTTGCCTCCCGAGATGGTGGCATCGGTCTTGATCCAGGCGCGGCCCTCGATGTCGCGTTCCTCGGTGAAGCCGCTCACGGCCCCCCGCGTGAGGGTGATGGTGTCACCGCCGATGCCCGGGTAGCCGAGCACCAGCAGCTGATCTCCCAGGTTGACGGCCCCCGAATCTCCCAGCTCCAGATATGGGAAGCTGGCGGCCACCGGGGCACCGTTGAGGTCGGCTGCGATCCGGACTACCGCCAGGTCGAGGAACGGGTCGATGACGAGCAGATCCGCCAGGTAGAGCAGCTCGGGCGGCTGGTCGGAGCGGGCCAGCAAGGACACCCCGATGGTGTCGTAAGGGCAGCTCTCGTCCACTTCCAGGACGTGGGCGTTGGTCAGGATCAGGCCGTCGGGGCTGATGAGGCTGCCCGAGCCGGAGAAGCACCCGGGTTCGAGGCCGCCGCTCGTGGAGTCGAGCTGGATGATCTGGACCGCCGCCGCTGCCAGCGACTCGGTGTCGGGACCGGCTCGCCCGTCACCTGTGGTGGTTGTGGCAGGGAGGGTTGATGTCGTTGCGCCGGAGGTGGTGAGCGTCGACAGCGGCGTCCCCAGCGGAACGGTGTCGGTGTCACCGCCGCTGCAACCGGCCAGCAGCAGGACGAGCGCCGTTCCCATGAGGCAGCGGTCGAGCGAAAGCCCCCGGCGATTCACGCACCGAGTCTCGCACACCTGGCACCGGGAAGCCGGGCATCGCCGATCTTCAGCTCGTTTTCAGCTTCCAAGTCGGAGACTAGATGCAGGTAACGCCAGGGAGAGGCGCTCATGGCGGGCAATGTGGTCGAGACGACCGGCTTGACGAAGCACTACGGAGACGTGCAGGCGGTGGCAGACCTGTCCCTGGTGGTCCCGCAGGGCACCGTGTTCGGGCTGCTGGGGCCGAACGGGGCCGGCAAGACCACCATCATCGGCACCTTGCTCGGCCTGATCCGACCGACGTCGGGCACCATCCGGCTGTTTGGCACCGAGATCAACGGCTCGACCGACGATGCGGTTCGCCGTATCGGGGCCATCATGGAGACTCCCGCCTTCTACCCCTTTCTGTCGGGGCGCGACAACCTGCGGTACTTCCAGGGCATCGCCGGCGGCGACGATCCGGGCGAGATCGAGCAGCTGCTCGGCGTCGTCGGCTTGGCCGACCGGGCCGACGCCCGCTTCAACACCTACTCACTGGGCATGAAACACCGGCTGGGAATCGCCTACGCGCTCCTCGGCGATCCCGAGCTCTTGCTGCTCGACGAACCGACCAACGGTCTCGACCCGAGTGGAATGGCCGAAGTCCGCCAGTTGATCCGTGACCTGGGTGACGGCGAGCGCACCATCGTGCTGGCAAGCCACCTCCTCAACGAGGTGGAACAGGTCTGTGACCACGTCGCCATCCTCAGCCATGGCAGGGTGATTGCCGAAGGCGCGGTCGGCGAGCTGATCGGCCGCCGGGATCGGCTGCGACTGGCCACGACCGATGACGCCGGGGCCGCCCGAATCCTCGACGACCTCGACTGGGTCGGCTCGGTGGTCGACGCGGCCGGGGCGCTGCTGGTGGATGCGCCGGTGGACCGGGCCGCCGATGTGAGCGAAGCGCTGGCGCGGGCCTCCATCTACCTCACCGAGCTGCGGACTGTAACCACTTCCCTCGAGCAGTACTTCCTCGAGGTCACAGAAGAGCCGGCCTCGTGAGCTGGCCGAATCTCTTCCGGTGGGAGTGGTTCAAGCTCCGGGGACGTCGCATCATCTGGATCCTGCTCGGCGTGTTGACGGTGTTCTCGGCTCTCATGGTGATCATTCGCTACGCCGACTATCAATTCCAGAAGGACAGAGACGTCGTCGATGAGGTCATCTTCCTCCCGTCGGCCCCGGTGATCGACAACTTCGAGGTCGAGCTCAACTGCACCGAGTTCCTGGCCGGCGTCCCGATCGCCGAAGTGCCCTCGCCCTACACGCTCGACGACATCGACTACCCGGGGACCGACCGCAAGTGCCGCCAGGAGCTGGGCGAGATCCGAACCCGTCTCGCCAAGCTGATCGACGGCTTCACGATGCCGGGGTCGGTGGAGAAAGCGCTTCGGTGGACGGGGCTCATCAGCATTCCGATCCTGGCGTTTGTGACCGTTCTGGTGGTGGGAAGCGAGTACGGGTGGGGAACGCTGCGAACCGTTCTCATGAAGGGGCCGGGACGGCGGCGCTTCCTCTCCGTGAAGCTGGCGTTGGTGGCACTGGCGATGGCCGCCGCCTGGGTCGTGGTTCTGCTGGCCATCGTCGTCTCATCGCTGGTGACAACCGCGCTGGCATCCGGCGTCGGCCACGGCACGCTCGACGGAGACGCCTATGCGCTCATCGCCCGGGACGTGGGTCGCGCCTGGTTTGCCGGGGTTCCCTACATTGGGCTGGCGGCGCTGCTCAGCATCCTGTTCAGCCGATGGGCGGGCGGCACCCTCGCCGCCACCGGCCTCTCGATCGGCTATTTCTTCTTCGAGCTGTTCTCCGTCGGCCGTCTCATCAAGCTGTTCGACGGTGTGGCGGCCTTTCGCTGGTTTGGCTCTGTGGCCGAGTACGACCTTGGCTGGAACACGGCGGCGTGGTTGTTTGGCCGTGGCGGGGAGCCCATCCCGGGCTTCGCGCTGGCGGGCGCCATCGGGACCACCGACTACCCCGGTGATGTCCATGCCTTCCTGGTCCAGCTTGCCTTCCTGGTCGGCATCCTCGTGCTTGCCTTCCGGCTGTTTCAACGTCGCGACGTCGCCGGCCCGTCCGGCTGAGAGGTGAGGAGGGATGAGCTGGTGAAAGAATGTGCATTCCTGCTGGCTGTTGTCCTGGCCCTGGCCGGCTGTGGCGGTGACGGCACCTCCGAATCAACGGTTGCCCCGGTTCTCGCCGACTACGAATCGGCCACGTTCGTGGAGGGGATCGACAACCCCTACTTCCCGTTCACGCCCGGGTCCACCTGGTCCTACGAGGGGGTCGAGGACAATGAGGTGGAACGTATCGAGGTAGCCGTGACCGACGACACACGCACCGTCGACGGCATCACGGCAGTCGTGGTGCGGGACACGGTGACCCTCGACGGCGAGTTGATCGAAGACACGTTCGACTGGTACGCCCAGGACTCGAAGGGCAACGTGTGGTACCTGGGTGAAGATTCGAAGGAATATGAAGACGGTGAGGTTGTGAGCACCGCCGGTTCGTGGGAGACGGGCGTGGATGGGGCCCTGCCCGGGATCATCATGTACGCCGATCCCGCGGCGCATGTCGGAGTGCCCTATCGCCAGGAGTTCTACGTTGATGAGGCCGAGGACGTGGGCGAGATCATCCAGACCGACGCTTCGGTGGAGGTAGGAGGCATCGCCTACACCGACGTAGTGGTGATCAGGGAGTGGAACCTCCTGGAGCCGGGTGTATTCGAGAACAAGTACTTCGCGCCCGGCATCGGTGTCATCCTCGAGGAAGTCGTCGAAGGAGGGTCGGGCCGGGTGGAGCTCCTGGCAACATCGCGCCGGTGACTCCACTCCGTTCCGATCGGGTGCAAGCATGAACACGACAGACCTGTGAGAGAAAGCGGTCCTGGTGCGCATCCTGGTGGTTGAGGACGAAACCGAGCTGGCCGCCTATGTGAAGCGGGGCCTCGAGCGGGAGGGCTTCACGGTCGACGTGGCGGCCGACGGCGAGCTCGGATTGCACCTGGCCACGACCGGCACCTACGACGCGGTGGTGCTCGACATCATGCTGCCCAAGCTCAACGGATACCGGATATGCGCCGAGCTCCGGGCCCAGTCAAACTGGGTGCCGATCCTCATGCTCACCGCCAAGGACGGTGAGTACGACGAAGCCGAGGCACTCGATACCGGCGCCGACGACTATCTGACAAAACCGTTTGCTTTCGTCGTGCTGGTTGCCCGTCTGCGGGCATTGATCCGGCGGGGAGCCGGAGCCCGGCCTGCGATCCTCTCGGTCGGTGACCTCACGCTGGATCCTGCCAAACGCCGGTTCACCGTGGGGGGCGAGCCGGTGGCCTTGACTCCCACGGAGATGTCGATCATGGAGCTCCTCATGCGCCACTCCGGTGACGTGATTTCCAAACTCGAGATCCTCGAATCATGCTGGGACTGGGCCTACGACGGCGATCCAAATATCGTCGAGGTCTACATCCGCTATCTGCGCAAGAAGATCGACATTCCGTTCGATCGCAAGCACATCGAGACGGTGCGCGGCGCCGGGTACCGGTTGGTGGCCGGCGGTGGCTGAACGCATGCTGGGCCGGGCCTGGAAAGCTGCCGGGGTCCGATCGCGCACGACACTCGTGTCGGTGCTCGTGGTGGGTGGCGTGCTCCTGCCAGGATTTCTCGGCCTGGCGGAGCTGACCGAGAGCCGGATCGAAGATTCGATCGCGTCCTCGACCCTGACCCGGGCACTCGATGTTGCCGCTCTCGCTGGTGCCGACGCTCTCGGCGGAGAGATCGTGACCCTGTCGGCCAACCAGCTCATCCAGGTGGTTGCCGAAGGAGGAGTGATCGCCGCCAGCCCCGGACTCGAAGGCGCCCCACCCATCGCCGACGCTCGCGTCCCTCCGGGAACGACCGAGGAGATTGCGGTGGCCGAGTCGGTGTTCGAGAGGATCGAACGCCGGTCACCCCTCATCGAGGACGAGAGCCCGTATGTGGTGATCGCCAGCGGGTATGAATCGGCGAGCGGGCCGGGAGTCGTGCTGGTGGCGTCCAGCCTTTCGCCGGCGGAAGCGGCGGTGAATGCACTATGGCCCCTGTTGTGGATCGGGTTTCCGATCGCACTTGTCGCGGTCGGAGCAACGGTGTGGGTTCTCACCGGTTGGGCGCTGCGTCCGGTCGACGCCATGCGAGAGCAAGCCGATGCCATTTCGTCTGCCGCGCTCTCGCGCCGGTTGCCGGTGCCGGAATCCCGGGACGAGATCCGGCGCCTGGCGGAGACCCTCAATCACATGCTCGAACGGCTCGAATCGGCGGCGGTCCGCCAGCGTCGCTTCGTTTCCGATGCCTCTCACGAGCTCAAAACGCCGCTGGCCACCATCCGGACCATGCTGGAGGTTGCCGAAGGCGATCCCGGCTTCGAGGATTGGGCCGAGCTGATGGCCGGCCTGAAACGGGAGGACGAGCGGCTCGAAACGCTGACACACGACTTGCTCACACTGGCCCGCATCGACGAGGGAGGGGTCGTACCGGCAGCGAACGAGGTGAACCTGGACCAGGTGCTCGGGCGCGTGGCGAAGCGGACGGCCGAGACGTTCCCTGAGCTCACCGTCGACACCTCGGGCATTCAGGCCGCCCGGGTCCTGGGGGATGGCGCCGCCCTCGAACGGCTCTTCTGGAACCTGGGCTCGAACGCCGCTCGATACGGCAACACCCGGGTTTGGTTTGAATGCCTGGAATCCGCCCGCGGCGTGGTGGCCCGGGTGGCCGACGATGGGCCGGGCATTCCCCCGGAGGAACGGGAGCGGGTGTTTGAGCGTTTCGTTCGTCTCGACGAGTCGCGCGGCCGCCATGAGGGCGGGACCGGCCTCGGGCTTGCGGTCGTGCGAGCCATTGCGCAGTCGCACGGCGGTGTCGTGCGGGTGGTCGAGTCCGCCGGGACCACCGTCGAGGTGGTGCTGCCTGCGATCCGCACGTGAGGGAACCGGGAAGCTTCTCAGCTCGTTCTTAGTTCATACATACATAGTGATCACTCGCTACGAACACTGTGTACGGACTGGACGGAAAGGCACCCATGACCTCCGATAATCCCTCAACGCCACCGGCGCCGAGGTGGCCTTACACCGATGAGCCCGTCGAGCTGCGCCAGGACGCGCTCCCGATCCCTGAGGCGGCGGCCGGCGAGGCCATCTCGTACCCGTCAGATCCGACCGGCTATCAGACTCCGCCCGAGGCTCCGCAGGCCTCGACCTGGGTGCCGGAAGATTCCCCGCCTGTCGTCGGCCGATCCTTTGTGGATCCGCAGGAGCCGCCCGCCCGAACTCTGCTTCCCCCCGCCGCGCCTCCGCCGGCCCGCCTCCCGGCTCCGGCGCCCGCCCGCCGGCGAACCGGCCTGGGAAAGGGCCTCCTGCTGGGGCTGGTGCTCGGTGCCATCATTGCTGTTTCGGCCTTCGGGCTCGGCCGGATCACCGCCCCCGACGACGAGCCGGTGGCGGTGGTACAGACCACCCTCCCGACCACCTCGCTGGTGGGCACCATCGATCCGCCGCCGAAGGCGGTGGTGCCGCCGGGGAACAGCAATCTCGAGCCGGTGGCGGCGGCAGCTGCTGCCGTCACCCCTGCCGTCGTTCAGATCGACACCAGCTTCGGGACCGGGTCGGGCGTCATCTATGACGAAGCCGGATACATTCTCACCGCCGCCCACGTCATCGGGAATGCGGGCAACGTGACGGTCCGATTCGCCGACGGCTCACGCACCAACGGCACCGTCGTGGGGGCCGACGAGCTGACAGATGTGGCCGTGGTGTCCATCGAACCCGACAGCGTTCCTGCGATCGCCGTGTTGGCGGTGGGGGCCGACCTCAGCGTCGGCCAGACGGCGGTAGCCGTCGGTACACCGTTTGGGCTCGACCAGACCGTGACGTCCGGCATCATCAGCGCGGTCGACCGCCTCCTCGAAACCAACGGGATCAGCATGGTGCAGACCGACGCTGCCATCAACCCGGGCAACTCCGGGGGCCCGCTGGTCGACCTGAACGGACACGTCATCGGCATCAACGACGTGATCTTCACCAACAGCGGTGACAACGCCGGCGTCGGGTTCGCAATATCCATCGACCTGGCGAAGATCGTCGCCGACCAGCTGGTCGCCGGTGAGCCGGTCTCCCTCGCCCGGCTGGGCGTCAGCGCCGGAGCGTCTCCCGACGGCGACGCCGGGGCCCTCATCCAATCCGTGAGCGAGGGCACCGCAGCTGCGGACGCCGGGCTCGAGGTCGGCGACCTGGTTATCAGCCTCGACGGCGATCCCGTGCGCGATTCCGGCGACCTCAGGGCCGAAGTGATCACCCGCCCTCCGGGAACCACCATCGAGATTGTGGTGGTGCGCGACGGACGGCAAATCACCATCACGGCGGTGCTGGGAGCGGTCAGCACCAACTGATGGAGACCCGAGGCCGGGGGCCATCCCGGGGCAGCCTGCAGGGTCCCTCCTGACCGCCGCCGTGGGCGGCGAGTGGGCGAATCGACTTCGCTTCGAATAAGATGTACAGGCAGATCTCGCTCGTAGGGCGAGCTATCAGGAAGCGGGCCTCGCTGGGGGCCCGCTTCTGTAATTGCACCGGCTCCATGCCGTCTCCGTCTGCTTTGCCCGGGTAGCAACCGCATCGCAACTCCACAGCAACGCGCCGGCCGATCCCAGCAAGTCCACCAGACCCCTAGGGGTCCCCCCGCCGGCATTCAGGGTGCTCCCCCATAGATGGGAAGTGGTTCGTCCCCGATGCTGTGCTCATGAAACAGTCCCGATCCCAGGAGCCCCCTCATGACCACGCTCGCTCACATCGCCAAGGCACTGCTCATCGCCGGACTCGCCGCCGTGGCGGTGCTCGCCACCCTGGTCGTCATCTTCCTCTCGTGGCTCGACGGCCTCAGCCTCGACCTCTCTGGCTTCCAATTCGGATAGAAGCGGGAGCCATGCACAACCCACTTCCAGAAAGGAATCGTCATGCAGCAAGCAACCAAGCCAACCCGAGCCAAGACAATTCTGAAGGGCGTGGCGATCACGGCCGCCTCGGTGATCGCCCTCCTCGGAGTGCTGTACGTTCTCGCCATAGCCATCCTGATGCGATCGGGGTTCTGACGGCTGCAACCCTCTATCGCATCAAGCCCTGGTTCCAGGCCCGGCTCCGGCCCCTCGTCGCGTTGGCGGCGAGGGCCGGGGTCTGCCCGAACCATCTCACATTGGCTGCGGTGGGGGTGAGCGCCGCGGCCGGCGCAGCCGTCGGCCTCGGGGCGGGAGCGGCCGCCTGGCTGTGGGCGGTGCCCCCCCTCTACCTAGCCCGGATGGCGCTCAATGCCATGGACGGCATGCTGGCCAGGGAGTACGCCATGGTGTCACCCCGTGGCGTCGTCCTGAACGAACTCGGCGATGTTGTCTCCGATGCCGTTGCCTACCTGCCGTTCGCTCTCCTGGTCCCGGACGCGGCGCCGCTCGTGGTGGCCGTCGTGGTGCTCGGCCTCATCGCCGAGGTGGCCGCCCTGGCTGCTGCCGACGATTCGGGACGGCGCAACGACGGCCCGCTCGGGAAGTCCGATCGGGCCCTCGGCTTCGGAGTGCTGGCGGTGCTCGTCGCCCTCGGGCCGCCGTGGCCGGCAACTTTGGCCTTGGTGGCGATGACCCTGCTCGCCGCACTCACCATTCGCAATCGATCGACGGTACGAGTGGCGGAGGCGCCCGGTGGGTGAACTCACGCTCAACCTCCGCTGGGCACTCGGCGGCATCTACGCGGTTCTCGCCGCTTCCACCGCCCTCGACTGGTCCCTGCGTCGGCTCCGTCCCCGGCTCGACCTGCGAGAGGTCACCCTCCGGATACGGTCGTGGTGGGCGATGGCCATCGTGTTCACCGGGGCGCTGCTCCTCGACCCGGCGGTGTCGGTTGCCCTATTCGCCGTGGTGAGCGGCCTGGCCGTCTTTGAGTTCTTGCGCATGGAGAACGCCGAGAACCGCGTGGCGGGCTCGATTGCGTACCCGGCCTTAGCCGCCCAGTATCTGTTGGTTGCGACCGCCCATCTCGAATACGTGATGCTCGTTCCCCTCGTCACCACGCTGGCGGTCCCTGCCACTCTCGCCGTGCGAGGGCGAACGGCAGGCTTTGCCGCAGCCACAGGCACCGTCCTGCTCGGGATCTACCTGACCGTCTTCGCCGTCGGTCATGCCGCGTTCCTGCTGGCCCTGCCCGAATCCGCCGCCGCCCCTGCCGGAGCGGCCGGGCTGCTCGTGTTTCTCGTGGTTCTCACCCAGGCCAACGATGTCGCCCAGTTCTTGTGGGGCAGAGCCGTGGGGCGGCGCCCGGTTGCTCCGCTCGTCAGCCCGGGCAAGACCGTAGAGGGCCTGGTGGGGGGAGTGGTGACGACGACAATGCTGAGTGCCGGCCTCGCCCCGTTTCTCACACCGTTCGGCCACGTCACCGGAGCGGTCATCGGGTTCGCCCTCGGGATCGCCGGCTTCGTCGGCGACATCACGATGTCCGCCGTCAAGCGCGACGCCGGCGTCAAGGACACCGGGTCGTTGCTTCCCGGCCACGGGGGAGTGCTCGATCGGATAGACAGCCTCATATTCACCGCCCCGCTGTTCTTCCACTTCTACCGGGTGTTCGGGGGCTAGCGATGCATCAGGCCGCCCGCCGTTTCATCCACCGGTTCGTGTTGCGGCCGCTGGTGCGCGCGGTCCTCCGCTTCGAAGGTGCGGACGGCGATCGGTTGGACCGGCCGGGCCCTGCCATCGTCGTTGCCAACCACAACAGCCACGTCGACACCGCCGTGCTGATGGCGGCCTTCCCGACCGAGTCCATTCACCGGGTGCGGCCCATGGCTGCGGCCGACTATTTCCTCCGCAATCGGCTGCTTGCCTGGTTCTCCAAGACGATTGTCGGGATCGTTCCCATTCACCGTCGTGGGGCCGACGAAGACCCGCTGGCCGCTGCCTCGCAGGCCTTGGGAAAGGACACCGTCCTGCTGGTGTTTCCGGAGGGGACCCGCGGCCGCCCCGGGGTCTTCGGCGACTTCAAGACCGGCGTTGCTCGCCTGGCGCTGCGGCATCCCGACGTTCCGGTCGTTCCGGTGTGGCTGGACGGCTGTGAGCGGGCGATGCCAAGAGGTGCCCGCCTGCCACACCGGGTCGCCTGTCGAGCCACCGTGGGCCGGCCGTTGTTCCCTCGCCCCAGCGAGCCTGTGCCTGAGTTTCTCAGCAGGCTCCGAGCAGCGATGCTCGCCCTGGCACGCGACTTCGAGGTGGCGGCGTGAGGACGTCTCTCGAGACCCGGCTCGGTCCCTCCGACTGCATAGGCCTGGCGTGGGGATTTGCCGAGTCGGTGCTGTTCTTCGTCATTCCCGACGTCTTCCTCACGCTGCTGGCTGTTCGTCTCGGGTTTCGACCCGCCCTCCGGCCGGCGTTGCTGGCCACGGTCGGAGCGGTGGTCGGAGGTTTACTCGTCTACGGCTGGGCCCTGCTGCATCCCGCCTCGGCGTTCGCCGCGATGGAGGCGCTTCCCGGCGTCGACCACGCCATGGTGCAAGCCGTGCGGTCGGACGTAGCCGCCCACGGGAATCTGGCGCTCCTGGCAGGCCCCTGGCAGGGCCGCCCCTACAAGTTGTACGCAGCAGCCTCCGGCGACCTCGGGCTCGGGGCGGCCGGGCTGATGCTGCTCACGATCCCCGGTCGCCTTGTCCGGTTTCTCGTCAGCATCTCGATGGCCGCCTATCTTCGCTGGTTCTTTGCCAGATGGGTGCCGGAGCGAGCCATGATCGCGGTGTGGGCGGGCTTCTGGCTCCTGGTCTACGGCGGATACTGGCTCGCCTAGCAGCGGATCAGATGAGCTTGCGCTCGGCGGCCCACCGGGCGAGCTCATGGCGGTTGGTCAGCTGCAGCTTGCGGAGCACCGACGAGACATGGGTCTCGACCGTCTTGACCGAAATGAACAGCTGCTCGGCCACCTCCTTGTAGGTATACCCGCGGGCGATATGCCTGAGCACCTCCTGTTCCCGGGTCGTCAAGCTGGCCAGCTCGGCGTCGACATCGGCCGGATCGAGAGCGGAAAACGCGTCGAGGACAAAGCCTGCCAGCTTGGGCGAGAAGACGGCGTCGCCTCCCGCCACCCGGTGGATGGCGGCTATCAGCTCGTCGCGATGAATCGACTTGGTGACGTACCCGCGGGCGCCGGCGTGGACGATGTCAACCACGTCCTCCGGCGCGTCCGACACCGACAGCGCCAGGAACCGGATCTGCGGGTGCGCTTCGTGGAGGGCTTCGAGCACGGCCCGGCCACCGCCGCCGGGCATGTGCACGTCCAGCAGCACCACGTCCGGCTGCCGCTCCTGGATCAGCTCTATGGCTGCGTCCACCTCGTCTGCGTCACCGACTATGTCAACTGCGTCGCCGATCTCGCTCCGGACTCCAGCCCGAAAGAGGTCGTGGTCGTCGACGAGAAAAACCTTGATCTTCGGCTCGCTCACATCCTCTCCCTCGTCGCTCGCAGCTCAATCTCGGTCCCCGCATCCGGGGCGCTCCGAATGATCGCAGCACCACCGTGGCGGCGCATTCTCCCCACGATGGACTCGCGCACGCCCTGGCGGTCTTCCGGCACTGCGTCCGGATCGAACCCGACCCCGCGATCGCGAATGTAGACCTGGATCTCCCCGCCCGTCAGCTCGCTGTACACCGAGAGGCTGTCGACTCCCGCAAACTTGGCGGCGTTGGTGACTGCCTCCCGGGTGGCCGCCACCACTGCCCTGAGTTGGTCGTCCAGCGGCGCATCGCCGACCGTGACCAGCTCGATCCCGACCCGGTGTCGTTCCTCGACCTCGCCGCATACTTCCTCGAGCGCACCTGCCAGGGTGTCGGAGGCGAGCTCGGCCGTCCCGTACAGCCAGTTCCGGAGCTCGCGTTCCTGGTGGCGGGCCAGCGAGCCAACCTCGCCGGGATCACCGGCTCGTCGCTGGATGAGGGCCAGGGTCTGGAGAACCGAGTCGTGGAGGTGGGCGGCCACCTCGGCCCGTTCCTCCGAACGGATTCGCTCGCCCCGTTCCGTCGCCAGCAACGTCTCGAGCCCGATGCGCCGCTCTTCGCTGCGTCGCAGCATGTTGAAGCCCCAGCCGGCCACGCCGCCGCCCGCCACGTAGATCAGGGCGCTCGTGAGGTCGGTGGTCAGCTGATTTTGTCCGGGAGCGAGGGCGATGAACGACACGATCGTGCCCGAGATCATCCCCCCCGGGATGCCGAAGGCATAGGCCCACACGAGGACGGTGGAGAACGGGTACCCACCCGAGAACGTGCCGCCTTCGGTCTGGTTGGTGAAGGCAGGAGCCACCGCCGTCCACGACCCGACCGCCAGGTCCGCCAGCAAGAAGGACCACCCGCGGATGGTGCTCCGGCGTGAGAAGCCGGTCAGGACCGCCCACCCCCAGGCGATGGCAAGCGTGGCCAGCACCACGGCTGCGGATGCCTTCCATTCGGTGATGGCAACTGCGCCGATGACCGAGATCCACACCGCTCCCACGAAGCGGAACCCCACGATGATCTGGCGCAGTGTCCGATCCACCGGCAAGGAGCTCTCTCGGGCAGTCACGAGCGAAGGGTATCTGGCCTCGGCCATTGTTCTCTCCAATGGCTCGGAACCGCCCCCCTAAGTCCGGCTGGCAACCCGGAGGGGACTTTCTCCCCTAGTGAGTTGGGTACGGCCTGCCTTAGCTGTCGGCAAACCCCCACCGGGGAGCCGCCATGACGGACCTTGTGAATGAGATCACAAATCCGCATGATCCGAGACGTCCGTTGTGGTAGCTGTGGCGTGGTCGATGACCAAGAAACGCCGGCGCCGCAGTGTGATCCTGGCAGTGCTGGCGTTCGTCGCTGCTGCTGGACTCCTCGCGTGGGGAACAAGCCCGCTCTTCGTTCTCCTCGCAACCACCCTCGCCCTCGTGTCGGCCCCGCTGGTGGCCGCCCGGGTCTCCATGAGCCGCCAGAGCCGCCAGGAGTGGAAGGGCTGGTTGTTCGCCGACGGCGTCCGGACGGTGGACCGTCGCACGGCTCTGCGGCTATTCGGCGTGGCGGCCGTCTTCGGCAGCGTTTCCCAGGTGGTCCCCAAGGCGCTCAACAGTCTGCTGCTGCAGGAGGCTCCGCCCGGCACCGACCAACTCCCTCAGCGCGCTCGGACACGGCAGTGGACGATGATCATAGACCTGCGGCGGTGTGACGGGTGCCAGAGCATCGGGCTCCCGCCACAGTGCACGACGGCCTGCATCGAGGGCCATTTCACTCCGGAGCCGATGCAGTGGATAGAGGTCTTCGAGCATGAGCTCCCCGGCGACGGCACCCGCTTCATTCCGACGCCGTGCCAGCAGTGCCAAAACCCTCCGTGCGTCAACGTGTGTCCGGTCGGGGCAACCTTCTCAGCCCCCGAAGGGCCGGTGCTCATCGACCAGGACCGGTGCATCGGGTGCCGCATCTGCATGGCCGCCTGCCCCTACGACCGCCGGTTCTTCAACTGGGGCGACCCACCCGTACCCCCCGAGGCGTTGCTGGCCGAATACGACCTCGAGCTGCAGGTGCCGGCCCGCAAGGGAACGGTGATGAAGTGTGACTTCTGTCCAGATATGGTTCGCTCCGGGACGTTGCCGTATTGCATACAGGCCTGCCCGCACCGGGCGGTCTACTACGGAGATCTGGAAGAAGACCTGGCCACGAACGGCCGCGAGCTGGTCTCGATAACTCGCTACCTCGCCAATAACGATGCCTTCCGACTCAAGGAGGAGCTCGGCACCCAACCACGGGTCTACTACATTCCCGGGCACGGCGAAGATGTCGGCCGTGACCCCACCAGTACCGGCCATCTGCCGATCCGCTGGCCCTGGACGCGCCTCGCCGAGGGGAGTGCCAGATGGAGTCGATGACCTCCTGGCGGGAGCGGCTGGAAGAGACGACGCTCGAGCCCGCCCGCACCACCACCCGGAACTACTACGTCGTGGTTGGCGTGCTGTTGGCGGTTATCGCCTGGGCGCTATTTGCCTACTACGTACAGCTGAGGGATGGATTGGTGGTGACGGGCCTGCGGGACCGCATTTCCTGGGGCCTATACATCACCATGTTCGTGTTCTTCATCGGCATCAGCCATGCCGGCACGCTCATTTCCGCGATCCTGCGGGTGGCAAACGCCACCTGGCGGACTCCCGTCACCCGTATGGCCGAGTTCATCACGGCCGTTGCGCTCATGACCGGAGCGCTGTTCGTGGTAGTCGATCTGGGACGTCCCGACCGGTTTCTCCTTGTGATCGCCCACGGGCGCTGGCAATCGCCGATCGTGTGGGACGTCGTGGCGGTGACCACCTACTTGACCGCCAGCCTGCTGTACCTGTATCTGCCGATGATCCCCGATCTGGCGTTCTTTCGCGATCGGTTGGGAGGCAAGGTGGCCCGCTGGAGGAGCGGTCTCTATCGGCTCCTCGCCATCAACTGGAAGGGTACCGACACCCAGAAGAGCCAGCTCCATTCGTCGATCTCCATCATGATGATCCTCATCATTCCCATCGCGGTGTCCGTGCACACCGTTGTGTCCTGGATCTTCGCAATGACGCTGCGAGAGGCGTGGAATAGTGCCATCTTCGGCTTCTTCTTCGTAGCGGGCGCCATCTTCTCGGGGATCGCCACGCTCATCATCATGATGGCGCTCCTGCGTCGCGTGTACCGGTTAGAGGAGTTCCTGACTGAGAAGCATTTCCAATACCTCGGATTCTTGATGGCGGCGATGGCCGGCGTGATGCTCTACGCCAATATCTCCGAGTACGTGACCGCCGGCTTCAAGTTCGAGGAAGGGTCTGAGTTCATCTTCCGGCAGCTGTTCGTCGCCGAGTTCGCCCCCTACTTCTGGTTCTATCTCATCGGTGGCCTCATCATCCCGATCCTTCTCATGTCCATCCCGCGGATGCGGACGATCTCCGGCATCGTCAGCGCGGCCGTCCTAGTCGACTTGGCGATGTGGGTGGAGCGGTACTTCATCGTCGTCACGGGTCTGCGGGCCCCGCTGCTGCCTTATGAGCCTGCCAACTACGCTCCCACGTGGGTCGAGTGGTCGATAACCGCCGGCGGCTTTGCGTTCTTTGCCCTCCTCGTCACCCTGTTCGTCAAGGTCTTTCCGATCATGGCCGTCTACGAGATGGTCGAGGAGCAGGATGTGCGGGCCGCGGCGCGGCTCCCGGCCTCCGGAGAGGCTGTCACATGATGCGACGATTCTTCACAGTGACGCTGGCGGCAGCAATGGCGATCGGCGCTCTCCCCGGCGTTGCCGGCGCCGCCCACCTCGTGATCGAAGCCTCGGGACCCCAGGAGGTGATCGTCGGCGAGGAGCTGGAGATTGGCGCCAGCGTCCACCTGGCGGACGGCACACCGGTGCCGGGTGCAACAGTCGTGTTCTTTGCCGATTCCTTCTTTGCCGGCGTCAGCGGCGAGATTCGGCTCGGCGCGGTCGTGACGAACGGTCTGGGCGTCGCCACCTTTCCGCTCGTGTTCAGCGTTCGTGGAGTTCACCGGGTGCGGCTGGAAGTTGGCGACGGCACAGAAACGCAGCAAGCCGGACTCACTATCGGCGTGAACAACGGTCCGCAGATTGTGGCGTCGGAGGCAGGCGTGGAGATCCCCGGGTTGGGATCATGGTTGGTGACCCTGGTAATCGCAGTCGTATGGGCGATCATGATCGTGGCCGCGTCCTGGATGATGCGGGTATCCCGCACCCACCGGGAGGAAGATGACGACACGACGACGCCTGAGGATGAGCAGTCTCCGAACGGACGTCGGCGAATGGGCCGCATCAACGTCGCGGCCATCGCAACCGGAGTCATGGTGCTTCTCGCAGTCGGTCTCGTGGCTGTGCTCATCCGGAGCCCCGACACACACCACAATCTCGATCCGGAGGGTTATAGCCGCTCGCCGGTTGCGTACCTCGATGCTGCCTATGTCTACCCGGGTCCTGGCCTCGTCGACGATGCTGTGCTCACCGGTGATGCGGTGGCCGACGGCCGGGCCCAGTTCTTGAAACTCGGCTGCGCAGGTTGCCATGGCATCGACGCCCAGGGTGCTGCCTCTGCCAGGTCGCCGGTATTCGCCACCAGACAATGGTTGGGGACCGTGGTCCGGACGGGCCTTCCCGGTGGCATGCCCGCCTACGCCGCCAGCGATCTCAGCGATGCCGATCTGGACACCATCCACGCCTTCCTGCTCGAAGCTCGCGACGTGCTCGCCGACGAGGTGCCGGTGGGCAACGGTGGCTCCGCTCCAATCTCCACCACGACGACCACGGTGGCCGGCGCGGCCGCCACCCCCGGCTTTGCTGATGTTCAGGGAATACTGCAGCCGAACTGCTCGAGTTGCCACGGGACGTTCGGAGGCTGGTCGGCAGCCGACTATGACTCTGTCCTCAATTCCGGCGACAACGGGCCGGCGGTGATCCCGGGCGATCCCGAGGGGAGCATCCTCGTCCAGAAGCTCCTCGGCACGCAGACTTTTGGGAGCCTGATGCCGCCCGCCGGCAGCCTGTCCGACTCCGACATCCGGGTGATCGTCGACTGGATCGCAGCAGGAGCCGCCCGCTGATGGCCCTATGGGCGGAACGCAGATCGCTGGTTCGAGTGATTGGCGTCGGGGTGCTATTGGTTCTTGCGGTGCTGCTCGGCTCCGAGCGAGGTCAGGCTGCTCCGATAGTGTCTCAGACGGGCGAGCCGAGCGAGGCCTACACGCGGCTGTGTGCCGCCTGCCATGGTCGTGCGGGGGAAGGGACCGCTTTCGGTCCCGGGCTCACCGGCAGCCAGATGGAGGGCGACGATCTCATTGAGATCATCACCAACGGCTCGAGTCTGATGCCTGCGTTCGGACCGACCCTTACTCCGGGGCAGGTCGATGAGCTGGTCTCCTTTGTCGGTGCTCTCGCATCCAACGGCGCGACGACGACAGATGGCGCTGCCATCTATGCCGAGAGCTGCGCCAACTGTCATGGTCCCGACGGGGAGGGTGGGCTCGGGCCCAATCTCAGGACCGCGGTGCTCTCCCGAGATGAGTTGACCGATGCGGTTAATCAGGGCAAGGGCACAATGCCCGGGTTCGCCGACCGGATCTCCCCGGATGACGTAGCCGCGCTCGTAGCGTTCGTCGAAGGCCTCGGAGCCGAACCCCCTGATACCTCCCAGCCATCGCTCGTGGCCCTGGGTGCCGGCCTGTTTGCCGATAATTGTGCCCGCTGCCACGGCCCCGACGCCGCCGGTGGGTCTGGCCCAGCGCTCAAGCACTCGGCGCTGACCGATGTGGAGATGGTTTCGGTCATTAGCAACGGTCGGGGCAACATGCCCTCTTTCTCGGAGATCCTCACTTCCGCCGACACAACCGCGCTGGTCGCGTACGTGGAGTCGACCGGAGCGTCGGACGCAGGGGCGGATTCGCCGACCGCGGTGGCCCTCGGCAGGGAAGTCTATGTCGCGAGCTGTGCCGCCTGTCACGGGCTGGACGCCGGCGGGGGATTAGGACCGTCGCTGGCCGGCACGAGACTGTCGGCCAACGAGATCGTCTCGGAGGTGTTCGGTATTCACGCAGGCCGAATGCCGGACTTCGAAGGCGTCCTCGATGCCACCCAGGTGCAGGACGTCGCCCGATATGTGCTGACAATCGAGGGGAGCCCGGCTTCTCGTACCGGCTTGCTGCTGGGAGCAGCGGTTGCGGTTATCGCCCTGGCGGGAGCCGCCGTTCTCTGGTTCGGCGGGTTTTTGGACGGCCTCTTTCGGCGCCGGCGCTAGGGAGAACCGGCCGACCAATGGGAGGGCTGGTGTGTGGGTGCCGATCACATACCGGTCTGGCCGACCACCCGGCCGTGAATCTCGATGGTGAGGCGCTCGACCTGCTCGGTGAGGCGAGTGTTCTGCTCGAGCAGCCGCCGCAACCCGGCGGTCTGCTGCTCGGCGATCTCCTGACGCTGGAGGGCGGCTCCGGCCAGGGCTTCACGGTGGGCTTTGTCGGCGTCGGAAAGAGCCTTGTCACGATCGGCCTGGCGTGTCTGGGCCAGCAGGATGAGAGGGGCGGCGTATGCCGCCTGAAGAGAGAACATCAGGTTGAGCAGAATGAAGGGATACGGGTCCCAGCGCAACGCCACTGCCGCGGCGTTGACGGCGATCCACGCCGCGACCAACACCGTCTGCGCGATGAGAAACCGGGGGGTCCCGAAGAACCGGGCGAAACTCTCGGCCCGGCGACCGAAGCTGTCCCCTCCGAACGCGCCGTGAAGGAGACTGGCCACATCGTGGGTGCGGAGAGCGTCTTTCGTCATGTCCGATCCTTTCCCCCGCCGGCGTCCCGGGCACATCGGGTCCTGCGGTATTGAGAGGCAAGCCTGTTTCCGGATGGCCGCGTCGCGCCCAAACGCTATCTCATTTCGGGAAACCACGAGCCGGGACCCAAGACGCACCGGCGCCGGCGACGACCCACTCCCAGCTGTGACTTCCGCTAACTTTGCATGACTGCCAAAGAAGGAGCAGCTATGGGGAATGTGGTGCGGGCCGCCATCGTCCAGACCGAATGGACGGGTGACAAGGACTCGATGTTGAAGAAGAACGTCGACTATGCGAGGCAGGCGGCGGCCGACGGTGCCCAGGTCATGTGCTTTCAGGAGCTGTTCTACAGCCCGTACTTCTGTTCCGTCCAGGAGAACGAGCATTTCGACTACGCCGAGCCGATTCCCGACGGCCCGACGACCAGGCTGATGCAGGACCTCGCCAAAGAGACGGGCATGGTCATCGTCGTTCCGATCTTCGAGAAAGAAGACGACGGCTTCTTCTACAACACGGCAGGGGTGGTCGACGCCGACGGCACCTACCTCGGCAAGTACCGCAAGACCCACATCCCGCACGTGAACGGCTTCTGGGAGAAGTTCTATTTCCGTCCCGGCAACATGGGGTATCCGATCTTCGACACGGCCGTTGGGCGCATCGGCGTCTACATCTGTTACGACCGCCATTTCCCGGAGGGGTGGAGGGCGCTCGGCCTGGCCGGCGCCAAGATCGTCTTCAACCCGTCGGCTACGAGCCGGGGCCTGTCGATGTATCTATGGAACCTGGAACAGCCGGCGGCCGCCGTCGCCAACGAATACTTCATCGGCGCCATCAACCGGGTCGGCAAGGAGCCGTTTGGGGACAACGACTACTACGGGTCGTCGTACTTCGTCGACCCGCGTGGCCAGATCATCGACGGGGCCGCTTCGGACTCCGAGGAGGAGCTGGTGGTCCGCGACCTCGATCTCGACATGGTCGAGGAGGTCCGCAAGACCTGGGCGTTCTACCGGGATCGCCGGCCCGACGCCTACTCACCGCTGGTTGCTCCGTAACTCCCGTGCAATCGGGAGCCGAAACGGTCGAGGAGTATCTCGCCTCGCTGCCGCCCGACCGGCGCACCGCCATCGAGGCGGTCCGAGCCGAGATCCTGGCGAATCTCCCCGACGGGTACGAGGAGGCGATGAATTGGGGGATGATCAGCTATCAGGTGCCGCTCGACACCCACCCGCACACCTACAACGGGAAGCCCCTGATGTACGCGGCGCTGGCCAATCAGAAGAACCACATGGCCGTGTATCTCACCGCGGTCTACGCCCAGGATGAGACCCGGGCGGCGTTTCTCGATGCGTATCGGGCAACCGGCAAGAGGCTGGACATGGGCAAGTCATGCGTTCGCTTCAAGGCACTCGAAGACCTGCCGCTCGAGCTGATCGGCAGGGCGATCGGCGAGACCAGCGTCGATACCTTCGTGACCGAGGTCGAGGCAGCCCGGCAAGCGACCAAGAAGCGAAAGTAGACCCGTTTTCCTCCCCGAGCGGCACGCGGCCGGAACGCTCGCGGCCCGTGCCCGCGGCGGGGAAGATGATCACTCGGCTCGACTAGCTTTCGGGTATACCGCGACTGGAGGATCAATGCCGACACACGAGGAGCTGCTGGCCCGCCATCGGGAGGTGCTGCCGTCCTGGCTGGCCCTCTATTACGAGCAGCCGATCTCCCTGGTGAGGGGTGAAGGGCGAAGGGTGTGGGACGCCGAGGGCAAGGAGTACCTCGACTTCTTCGGCGGCATTCTCACCACCATGACCGGCTACAACATCCCCGAGATCATCGAAGCCGTACAGCAGCAGGCTGCTCGGATCATGCACAGCTCGACGCTCTACCTCATCGAAGCCCAGATCGAGCTGGCAGAGAAGATCGCCGGCCTCTCGGGAATCCCCAACGCCAAGGTCTTCTTCGCCAACTCGGGCACCGAGGCCAACGATGCCGCCATGATGCTCTCCACCATCCACCGCCAGTCCAATCAGATACTGGCGCTGCGCAACAGCTATCACGGGCGGTCGTTTGCGGCGGTGTCGCTCACCGGCAACCGATCGTGGTCGCCGACCGCCCTCAGCCCTCTCGCCGTCACCTACATTCACAACGGATACAAGTACCGGAGCCCGTTCGGGCACCTTCCCGACGACGAGTTCATCGCCGCCTGCGTCGCCGATCTGCGCGACATGATCGACGTCGCCACTGCGGGGGATGTGGCCGCAATGATCGCCGAGCCCATCCAGGGTGTGGGAGGCTTCACGACCCCGCCCGACGGGTTCTTCGGCGCATTCAAAGAGGTCCTCGACGAATACGGGATTCTGTACATATCGGACGAGGTGCAGACCGGGTGGGGCCGGACGGGTGAGAACTTCTGGGGCTACCAGGCCCACGGGCTGACGCCGGACCTCATCACGTTTGCAAAAGGCGTCGGCAACGGGCTCGCCATGGGTGGTGTCATTGCCCGCGCCGATGTGATGGACTGCATCAAAGCGAACTCGATCTCCACGTTCGGGGGCAATCCACTGGCGGCGGCGGGGGCGCTGGCCAACATCAACTACCTCATCGAGAACGACTTGCAGACCAACTCGCTGAAAGTGGGCAACCATTTGAAATCGCGACTGGATCACCTGGCCGACGAGGAGGGCTCGATGGTCGGTGACGTGCGCGGCAAAGGCCTGCAGATCGGCGTCGAGCTGGTCAAGCCGGGCACCAAGGAGCCCGACCCCGAGACGACGGCCAGGATCATGGAAAGCGCCAAGGACAACGGCCTCTTGATCGGCAAAGGCGGCCTGTACGGAAATGTCCTGCGAATCGCCCCGCCGCTGACCCTCACCGAAGCCGAAGCCGACGAGGGATTCGACAAGCTGGAGAAGGCGATCGAAGACGCCGGCTAGGTGTTGTCCATGGCAGCGTTGGCACCCGCACCGGCGGTGGGGGCCGGCCGGGTTTCCCCCCGACGGAACTCAATGACGTAGAGTCCACCTGATGGTTACCTGAGGAGGAGCCGAACCATGCTTTCAAAACGACGAGTATTTGCTGTATTGCTGGCGCTGGCACTCGTGGCCGCAGCGTGCGGCGGAGACGACAGTACCGACACCACTACCGATGGCGGGACGCCGACGACCGCAGGAGCAGACCCGATGAAGGTGGCCTTCGTCCACGTCGGCCCGGTGGCCGACAAAGGATGGTCGTGGGCCCACGACCAGGGGGCGAAGTACCTCGAGTCCAACATGAACGTCGAGATCACGACGCTCGAGTCGATCCCCGAGGGGTCGGATTCACAGCGAGTGTTCGAGGATCTGGCGGCGCAGGGTAACGAGCTCATCTTCGGCACGTCGTTCGGATACATGGATCCGATGCTGGCGGCGGCCGCCAACTATCCGGATGTCACCTTCATGCATGCCACCGGCTTCAAGACCGCCGAGAACATGGGGAACTACTTCGGCGCAGCCGAGGAAGGCAGGTACCTCAGCGGCATGGCGGCGGGCGCGGCCACCACGGCCGATCTCATCGGCTACGTAGCGGCCTTCCCGATCCCCGAGGTGTTGCGCGGCATCAATGCGTTCACACTGGGCGTTCGCGAAATCAACCCGGACGCGCAGGTACAGGTCGTGTGGACCTCCACCTGGTTCGATCCCCCCACTGAGGGCACGGCCGCGCAATCGCTGCTCGACGCCGGTGCCGACGTCATCGCCATGCACCAGGACTCGGCGGCTCCCGGTCAGACCGCCGAAGCGGCGGGCGCCAAGTGGGTCGGCTACAACACCGACATGGAGGAGTTCGCCGAGACTGCCTGGCTGACCGCCTCCATTTGGGACTGGGGCCCGTTCTACCTCAAGACTGCGCAGGATGTTGCCGCCGGAACGTGGACCTCTGAGGCCTACTACGGCAACATGGCCGATGGCATGGTGGATATCGCTCCGTTCGGTGAAGCGGTGTCGGCCGACACGCGGACGCTGATCGAGGAGCGCAAGGCGGAGATCATCGCCGGCACGTTCTCGGTCCTCCCCGACCCGATCGTTGATCAGGACGGGAACTCGCGGCCGTTGGGCGACATCTTCATCATGGACTACTTCGTCGAAGGCGTCATCGGGAGCCCCACCGGCTAGAAAACGCGAAATCTGCTGTCAGCGGGGCCCCGTCACGGCGGGGCCCCGCTGTCTAGTGTGGTCCCATGACCGAAGCCTCCGAGCGCGGCAGCCTCGCCGTCGAGCTCCGCAACGTCGATAAGGCCTTCTACGGGGTCAAGGCAAACGAGGACGTCAGCTTCGAGCTTCGGCGCGGCGAGGTACATGCCTTGCTCGGTGAGAACGGGGCGGGCAAATCCACCCTCTGTTCCATTCTCGCCGGCCTCTACCGGCCCGACGCCGGCGAGATGCTGGTCGACGGGTCGCCGGTCCATTTCAAATCACCCAAGGATGCTTTCGCCGCCGGCATCGGGATGGTGTATCAGCATTTCCGGCTCGTCCCCAACCTGACGGTGGCGGAGAACCTGGCGCTCGGCCATCCCGACCTCGGTGTTCGCATCGACGAGAAGCAGCTGCAGGCGGAGGCTGCCGAGCTCGGAGAGAGCTACGGGCTTCCCATTGATCCGAAGGCCCGTGTGTGGCAGCTCTCGGTGGGGGAACAACAGCGAGTCGAGATCCTCAAGCTCCTCTATCGCCAGGCCAAGGTGCTGATCCTCGACGAGCCGACGGCGGTCCTCACTCCCCAGGAGGGCCAGCAGTTGTTCAAGACGATGCGTCAGATGGCCGACGAAGGGCGCTCGGTCATTTTCGTCTCACACAAGCTGCACGAGGTGAAGCAGGTCTCAGACCGTGTCACCGTGCTGCGGGGCGGCCGCAATGTCGGAGGTGTGGCCACCGCCGACGCTGAGCCGCGCGATCTTGCTCGCATGATGGTGGGGCGGGATCTCGAACTGCCCACCCGGGATGAGGCGGCGGGGTTCGGCCCGCCCGTGCTCATCGTGCGCGACCTGCGGGTCTTGAGCGATCGCGGTCTCGAGGCAGTACGCGGCATCAACTTCGAGGTCCGCGCCGGAGAGGTGTTGGGAATAGCCGGAGTGTCGGGCAACGGTCAGCGCGAGTTGGCCTACGGGATGGTTGGTCTTCGTACTCCCGCCGGAGGCCAGGTCCTGATCGGCGACGACGACGTCACCAGCACCGATGTGCTCAACCACATTCGCAAGGGGGTGGCCTACGTGCCACAGAGCCGGCTCGGCATGGGGCTCGCCCCCGGGCTGGCCACCGACGACAACCTGGCGCTCAAGGCGTTTCGCGATCCACCGTTCTCGCAAGGCCCCCGGCTGGTGCGGAGCGCCTTCCGTGACCGCGGTGAAGAGCTCATCGCGCAGTACGACATCCGCGGTGTTCGACCCGGACTTCCCATCCGGTTGTTGTCGGGGGGGAATCTGCAGAAGGCGCTGATTGCCCGCGAGGTGGAGCTCAAGCCCAAGGTACTCATCGCCCGGTCTCCGACCCGCGGTCTCGACGTGGGCGCCACCGAGGCGGTGCGCAACCTGGTGCTGCGGGAGCGGGAGCGCGGCACCGCGGTGCTCCTCATCTCCGAGGATCTCGACGAGTTGCTCGCCCTGTCGGACCGCCTGGTCGTCATGTACGAGGGCCAGATCGTCGGCGAGATCTCCGCCGATGACGCCACCGCCGAACGCCTCGGCCTGCTCATGGCCGGTCACGGGGACGGCCCAGGATGACGGCCCGGCGCCTCATCGTGGAGCCACGGGGCCTCGCGTCCATCCAACTGACGCTGCTCATCCCGTTGCTGGCGGTATTTGCCGCACTCATCGTGGGCGGCGTCTTCCTGGCGCTGACCGGCGACAACCCCTTCAGTGTCTATCGCCACATGGTCGACACTGCCTTCGGAAGCTCCCGCGGCCTCAGTGAGACTCTGATTTCCGCCACCCCCCTCATCCTCACGGGGCTGGCGGCTGCGGTGGCCTTCAAGATGCTGGTGTGGAACATCGGAGCAGAGGGTCAGTTCCTGCTGGGGGCGATCTTCTCGTCGGGGATGGCCATCGCCATGGGCGACGGCGCCCCGGCGGTGGTCGTAGTCCCCGTCGTGGTCATCGCCGGCGGCATCGGGGGAGCTCTGTGGGCTTCGATCTCGGCTATTCCCCGTGTGTACCTGGGTGTGAACGAGATCATCACGACGCTCATGCTCAACTTCATCGCTCTCAACCTCATGAACTACCTCATCTTCGGAAGCAGCAGCCCATGGCGGGACCCCGCCGTGAGCACGTTCCCGTCCGGACGGCCGATTCCCGATTCGGGACGGTTGCCGGAGTTCTTCAATCGGCTCGACATCGGGTTCATCATCGCCGCGGTGCTGGCGCTGGTGGCGTGGTTCCTGATCGGCAAGACGCGCTGGGGCTTCGAGGTTCAGGTAGTGGGGGACTCACCAGACACCGCCCGCTATGCGGGGATTGGAGTTCCCAGGAAGATTCTCGGTGTGTTCCTCCTGTCGGGCCTGTTCGCCGGTTTGGCCGGCGGCCTGTACGTTGCCGGTCCGGTGGGAGCGCTCGACCCCCGGTCGCTCGATCTCGGCCTCGGGTTCACGGGCATCATCGTCGCCGCGCTGGCCCGCCTCAATCCGGTGGCGGTGATCCCGGTCGGAATCCTCATGGGCGCTCTCAACAACTCGGGACCCTCGCTCCAGTCCATCGGCGTGCCACCCGAGATCGTCATCATGCTGCAGGGGGCGATCCTGATCTTTGCGGTGGGTGGCGAGTTCTTCATCGCCAACCGGCTCCGCCGGCCCGAGAAGGCGCCGGCCGGCGTGGCGGGATTGGAAGCGGCATGAACGACACACAGCTCGTCCTTACGATCTTCGCGGCCATGAGCCTCGGGACCCCGCTGATCTTCGCAACGGTTGGTGAGATCATCACCGAGCGGGCCGGCATCCTCAACCTGGGAGTGCAGGGAATCATGCTGGTGGGCGCGGTCAGCGGGTTCTGGGCGACCTTTGAGACGGGCAGCCTGATCCTGGGGGTGGTGGTCGCCATGATCGCCGGAGCAGTGTTCTCCCTGATCCACGCGTTTGCGTCCATCACGCTGCGGGTGAGCCAGATCGTTTCCGGGCTCGCCCTCACCTTGTTTGGGACCGGGCTGGCCAGTTTCCTCGGCAAAGCCGGATCTGATCCGCTGGTCGGCGAGCCCGCCCGTGAGACCTTCGACCCGATGCTCACCAGCGGCATCGCCGATTGGCCGGTGATCGGGCCCCTCGTGTTCGGCCACGACATCATGGTGTACGTCGCCTGGGTCGTGGCCGGCGCAGCCAGCTATTACGTGTTCCATACCCGCATGGGACTCTCGTTGCGGGCTGTGGGTGAGGACCCGGCCAGCGCCGAGTCGGCCGGAGTCAACGTTGCCTGGGTCCGATACGCCCACGTCATGGCGGGCGGTGCACTGGCCGGGCTCGGCGGCGCCTACTTCTCGCTCGCGCTGGTCCCCACGTGGCAGGACGATCCGATCGGAGCGGCCGGGTGGATTGCCATCGCACTTGTCATCCTGGCGAGCTGGCGGCCGTGGCGGGCGGTGTTTGCCGCCTATCTGTTCGGCGCCGCCACCCGCATACAGTTCACGCTGCAAACCCTCGGAGAGCCGTGGAGTGACATACCCTCGACGATCCTCGCCATGCTCCCATTCGTGCTCGCCATCGTGGCCATGCTTGCTCTCACGAGCGGCAAACGTGCCCGGTTGCTCGGCGCCCCCGCCGCCCTCGCCATCCCGTATTTCCGAGAACAGCGCTGACCGGCTGGGTCTCTCGTTCGGAGAGACCGCCCGGCGGCGCGTACAGTCCTTTCCCAGCCCGGCAGGGCCGTTCGGCATCGACGCGTGCATGTTCCGCTGACGTAGAGTCCAGGGCATGGTGACGTGAGAAGGAGCCGAACCATGCTTTCGAAACGACTGGTGCACACGATGAGCCTGCTGCTGGCGTTCGCGCTCGTAGCGGCCGCCTGCGGTGACGATTCAGGCGGTGACGTGGGGGAGGACTTCAAGATCGGGATTCTCCTCGTTGGCTCCGGGAGCGATCGGGGATACAGCCAGGCCCACCTCGAGGGCGTCGAGTATGCCATCGAGAAGCTGGGCGGCAGTGTCGAGGACGACGTCATCGTTCTCGAGGCCGCCAACCTGGGTGACACTCCCGGTCTCTCGTTCACCAACACCGCGCAGGAGATGGTCGACCTCGGTGCCGACCTGGTCATCTTCAATTCGGATGATCAGCGCGACGGCGCCTTCGAATCGGCCCGGCTGCTTCCCGAAGTCCCCATGATCTGGGTGTCGGGTGACAGTGCGTGGGAAGACGGCAAGGACTATCAGGAAGACCTCACCAACCTCAGCAACGTCTGGGGTCAGATGATCTACCCCAAGATGATCGCCGGTTGCGCGGCGGCTCTGGAGTCTGAGACGGGCCAGCTGGCCTACCTGGGGCCCCTCACCAACGACGAAACGCGGCGTCTCGTCAACTCGGCCTATCGGGGTGCCCAGTATTGCTGGGAGAACTACCGGGGCGGGAATCCGGCCGATCTCGGCTTCACCGTCACGTTCATCGGCTTCTGGTTCGAGATCCCGGGTCTGACACTCGACGCGACGCTGGTCGTCAACGACTTCATCGACGGCGGAGCCGACGTGACACTGTCGGGCATCGACCAGAACTTCGCGTTGATCAGAACCGGCCAGCGTGCCGACGGCGGTGAGGCGGTCAAGGCCATCCCGTACGATTACATCGGTGCCTGCGACGAGGCTCCGGAAGTGTGCATCGGCGTTCCCTACTTCAACTGGGGACCGGCGTACCTGGAGGCGGCTCAGGCGGTGATCGACGGGGACTTCACGGCCACGTGGACCTGGTATGAGCCCGACTGGGACGACATCAACGATCCCGACACCAGCGTGGTCGGGTTCCTGAACGGCCAGGGCCTGTCTGCCGAGAACGCCGCCGTCCTCGATGAGTTCATCGACGGGCTTGCCGACGGATCGATCGAGCTGTTCGAAGGCCCGCTCAATTGGCAGGACGGTTCGCAATGGCTGGGGGACGGGGAAGTCGCCACCGACTTCCAGATCTGGTACTCGCCGCAATGCCTGCAAGGCATCGAAGGGGCATGCACGGGTGTGAACGTGTTCGGTTAGGCAACCGGCCGCACAGAGGAGAGGGGAGGGCCGCCGCCCTCCCCTCTTTCTTGCTCACAGCCCGATCGACATCGGCGGGGTCGATTCTCTAGCCTCAGGGAGCCATGGGCCTTGAGTTGCGGGACATCCACAAGCGTTTCGGCCCCGTGCACGCCAACGACGGCATCAGCATCACGGTAGAAACCGGGACCCTGCACGGCCTGCTCGGAGAAAACGGTGCGGGCAAGTCCACGCTCATGAAGGTTCTCTCCGGGTTCCACTCGGCCGATTCCGGTGAGATCGTGCTCGACGGGCAGACGATCAGCCTGGCTTCACCGGCAGATGCCATCGCCGCCGGCATCGGCATGCTGCACCAGGATCCGCTGGTCTTCCTGCCCTTCAGCGTGATCGACAACTTCGTGCTGGCCAGCCCGGGAAGCCGGCGGCTGGACCGCCGCCGGGCGGCCCATGAACTGGCGGAGATGTGCGACCGGTACGGCTTTCGTCTCGAGCCCGATACCCCGGTGCGCCTGCTCACGGTGGGTGAGCGCCAGCAGCTCGAGATTCTCCGCCTGCTGTGGCTGGGAGCCCGGGTTCTCATTCTGGACGAACCCACCACCGGTATCTCGGCCGACCAGCGGATCAAGCTCTTCGAAACTCTCAGGGCGCTGGCGGCCGAGGGGATGAGCGTCATCTTCGTCTCGCACAAGCTGGAGGAAATCGCCGACCTGTGCGAGCGGGTCACCGTGATGACCCGGGGGCGAGTGGTCGGAGAGGCCGACATGCCGGTGCCGCCGCAGCAACTCGTCAAGATGATGTTCGGTCAAGCGGTCGAGATCCGTGACCGCGACCACGTCCAGCTGGGTGTTCCCCGCCTCGCCCTCGACTCGGTTCGGAATGCCTCCGGGCTGCTCAGCGAGGAACCACTGTCGCTCGAGGTCAAGACCGGCGAGGTGATCGGTCTGGCGGGCATGGAGGGAAGCGGCCAGGACGTGTTCCTGCGAATCTGCGCAGGCATGCGGGCGCCTCGGGAAGGCACGGTGACCGTGGATGGCCGCGATCTCACCGGCAGGCATTACCGGGACTTCCTGGCGGCCAAGGTGAAGTACCTGCCGGCGGGACGGCTCGAGGAGGGTCTCATCGATGGCCTCACCATCACGGAGCATTTCATCCTCACCGGAGATCGGGGAGGGTTCTTCATCGATTGGGAGGCGGCCCGCCGCCTGGCCAAGGATCAGATCGATCGCTATTCCATAAAGGGCACGGAAGCTTCGACGGCGGGGTCGCTTTCCGGCGGCAATCAGCAGCGCCTTCTCCTGGCGATGCTGCCGGCCAACCTGGCGGCCCTCCTGATGGAGCATCCGACGCGTGGCCTCGACATCGAATCGGCAGACTGGGTGTGGGAGCAGCTGCTGGCCCGCCGGGCGGATGGAACGTCGATCGTCTTCGCATCGGCAGATCTCGACGAGCTGCTGCGCTACAGCGACCGCATCCTCGTGTTCTTCTCGGGTCGCGTCATCGGCGAGCTGGAGGCGGCCGACACCGACGTCGAAGAGATCGGGCTGCTGATCGGCGGGCGCCGACCCGGCCGTGAGGAGGCCCCGGCATGACCCGGAGCCGGCTGAACTTCATTGTGCTTCCCGCCCTGGTCGTGCTGGTGTCGGTGGTGGCGCTGCTGCTGGCGGCCGGCACCAACCCCTGGGAGCCGATCAGGTTGATCATCCAGGGCTCTCTCGGCTGGCCGCCGTTCGAGAGCGGATCGGCGAACAAGGTCGGGGACACCTTCATGGTATGGGTGCCAATCGCCCTCGCCTCAGCCGGGCTCATTGTCACCTTCAATGCCGGGATGTGGAACATCGGCATCGAGGGTCAGATCATCATGGGAGCGATTGCGGCTGCGCTGGTGGCGCGAGAGGTGTCTGCGCCCCGTCCGCTCCTCGTGCTCCTGACGATCGTGGCGGGTGCCGCCGGCGGCCTGCTGTGGGGCCTCCTGGTGGGGATCTTGCGCACCGCCGGTGGCGTCAACGAGATATTCGGAGGTCTGGGGCTCGACTTCGTCGCATTGTCGCTTACCACCTATCTGGTCATTGGGCCCTGGAAGCGGCCGGGAGTGGCCTCCACGAGCGGCACCGAGATCTTTCCGGCGGACTCGTTCCTCCCGTCGGTGGGTGGAACGCGGCTGTCTCCCCTCGCCGTCGGCATAACTCTCCTCGCCATCGCGGGTGTCTGGCTCTTGTTTCGGGGGACGATGTACGGGCTGAAACTCAAGGCGGTCGGACGCAACCGCCCCTCGTCGTTTCTCATGGGCATTCCCACCGACCGCTATCTGCTCGGTGCGTTTGTGATCTGCGGGGCGCTGGCGGGCATCGCCGGGACCGCTCAGGCAACCGGGTTTCACCAGAAGCTGATCCCCACCATCTCCGGCAACTATGGGTTCCTGGCGATCCTGGTTGTTCTGCTCGCTCGCTTCCGACCCTTCTGGGTGATCCCGATCTCGTTCTTCTTTGCGATGATTGCCGTCGGCAGCTCGAGCCTCTCCCTCCGCTTGAATGTCGACCCGAGCCTGGGAGGGGTGCTGCAAGGCGTTCTCGTGCTGTCCACCATCTTCGGCCTCGGCTGGGCGGCGCTCCGCGCCGCTCGTGAATCGCCCGTCGACGACGGGGAGGTCGGATGAGCGGATTCATCAATGCCCTCGTAGACATGTTCGACACCGCCACCATCGCTTCGATCGTGGCCGGGGCTTCGGCGCTGCTGTTCGCCACGATGGGGGAGACAATCAGCGAGAAGGCCGGAGTGATCAACCTGTCGGTCGACGGGAGCATGATGCTGGCGGCGCTGGCCGGCTTCGTGGTTGCCCTCCAGACCGGCAGCGTTTGGCTCGGCTTCCCGGCGGCGGCGGCGGTGGGGATGGCCGCCGCGCTTGTGGTGGCGTTCGGCAGCATCCGGCTGAGCCTCAACCAGGTTGCGGTTGGGTTCGTGTTGTTTGCCCTCTGCACCGAGCTCAGCAGGTTCCTCGGTGACTCCTACGTCGGCCGTCCCGGCGAGGCCGTGCCTGCCTGGGACATCCCGGGCCTCAGCTCCATTCCCTTCTTCGGGCGCGTGCTGTTTCAGCACAACCTCATCGTCTATCTCGCCTACGTGACGGTTGTCGCCACATACCTGTTCATGTACCGCACCCGCCGGGGCCTGGAGCTGCAGGGAGTCGGCGAACGTCCCGAGGCTGCCCATGCCCGGGGCATCGCCGTCAACCGGCTTCGCTACCTCTACACTGCCCTCGGGGGTGCCCTGATCGGGATCGGGGGTGCCGCGTTCACGCTCGACCTCAAACTCGGCTGGTCGGACCGGCCCACCCGGAATCTCGGCTGGATCGTGCTCGCGATCGTGATCTTCGGCGGCTGGCATCCGCTGCGGGCGGCGTTCGGCGTCCTCCTCTTCGGCGCCCTGCAGGCCTTTGCGCTCAACCTCGTCCCGGAGTTCCCCAACCTCGCGCAGGTATTGCCCAGCATCCCGTTCCCGGCCATGATCCTGGTGCTGGTGATCGTCAACTGGAAGGCGTTGTTGCGGTGGCTCGACCGCTACCCGTTCTTGAGAGCCATCCTGCGGAGTGACCCCCCGGGGGCCATCGGTTCCCGGTTCGAGGTGAGCTGACCGGCGGCGCCAGATCGGCGGCCCGGCGGAGCCGGGCGGATCGGTGACGGTGTCCCACTCGGAATTGTCCGACTAGCTTTGGCTTGTGACTCCGCCAGAGTGTGCGAACCGTCAGGAGGAATGATGACCACGGTGATTAGGGGCGGGACTGTGATAACCGCCACCGAGACAATGCAGGCGAACGTCCTCATCGACGGCGGGAAAGTGGTGGCCATCGCCCAGGGAAGCGGTGATACCTGGGCAGAAGGTGCCGACCGGGTGATCGACGCGACCGGCAAGTATGTGGTCCCGGGTGCAGTGGACGTCCACACCCACTTCGAGCTGCCGTTCGGCGGCACCTATGTGTCGGACAACTTCGAATCCGGCACCCGGGCGGCCGCCTACGGGGGCACCACCACCGTGGTCGACTTCGCCGTCCAGATCAAGGGTGAGACCATCCGGGACGGCTTCGACAACTGGATGGCGAAAGCGGAGGGAAACTGCGCCATCGACTATGGCTTCCACATGATCGTCGGTGACATCAACGACGATTCGCTCAAAGAGATGCAGGCCATCATCGACGACGGTGTCACCACCTTCAAGCTGTTCATGGCCTATCCCGGGGTGCTCTACTCCGACGACGGCGAGATCTTCCGGGCCATGCAACAGGCCGCCAGGGACGGCACGATGATCATGATGCATGCCGAGAATGGCATCGCCATCGACGTTCTGCGGGAGCAGGCGGTCGCCAGGGGTGAGACCGACCCCAAGTACCACACGATCACGCGGCCGCCACAAACCGAGTCCGAAGCCGTTCACCGTTCGCTGGCCCTGGCCGAGGTCGCCGGGGTGCCGCTCTACATCGTGCACATGTCGGCGAAGGAGGGAGTGGCCGAGCTGACCCTGGCCCGGGATCGCGGACAAAACGCCTTCGGCGAGACCTGTCCGCACTACATGCACCTGTCGGTTGAGGACGACATCGACGTCCCGGGCTTCGAGGGAGCGAAGTACGTGTGCTCCACGCCCATCCGGTTCCGCTCCGAAGGCCACCAGGAGGCACTGTGGGAGGCGCTGATTCGCGGAGATCTACAGGTTGTCTCGACCGACCATGCCGACTTCTTCTACGACGACGACGAGACGATGGGCCGCCAGAAGCGCCTCGGTGAGGGCAACTTCACACTCATTCCCAACGGCCTTCCCGGGGTCGAAGAGCGGTTTCAGGTGATGTACCAGAGCGGGGTGGTGGAGGGCCGGTTCAGCCTCAACCGCTGGGTGGAGCTGTGTTGCACTGCCCCCGCCAAGATGATGGGCATGTTTCCGAAGAAGGGGACCATTGCGGTGGGCTCCGACGCCGATATCGTCATCTACGACCCGAATACGTCGTTTGTGTACGGGCCCGACACCATTCACGGCAACATCGACTACACGGCCTACGACGGCATGCAGATCGAGGGCAAGGTAGATACCGTGTTGTCCCGCGGCACCGTGATTGTGGAAGGCGACGCTTATGTTGGCACCAAGGGCCACGGGCAGTACCTGAAACGGGGCATGAACCAGTATCTCGTCTAGCAACCGGATACGGAACAGGAGGCCGGGACATGAATGAGATTCGGCATTGGATCAACAACAAGCCTTTCGACGGTCAGCCGGATCGGTGGGGCGAGGTGTACAACCCGGCGACGGGCCTGGTGGCCGGCCGGGTGGCCCTGGCCGGCCCCGAAGAGGTCGATGTTGCAGTCGAGGCGGCCAAGCAGGCGCTGCCGGGCTGGCGGGACACGTCGGTCTCCGCTCGCACCCGCATCATGTTTGCGTTTCGCGACCTGGTGGAACAGAACCGCGAGGAGATCGCCAAGCTGCTCGTGGCCGAGCACGGCAAGGTCTTCTCGGACGCTCTCGGCGAGGTCCAGCGCGGGCTCGAGGTCATCGAGTTCGCCTGTGGGATTCCCCATCTCCTCAAAGGTGACTTCTCCGAGAATGTCTCGACGCAAGTCGACACCTACACGATGCGCCAGCCGTTGGGCGTGGTGGCAGGCATCACGCCGTTCAACTTCCCGGCCATGGTTCCCATGTGGATGTATCCCATTGCCATTGCGTGTGGGAACACGTTCCTGCTCAAGCCGTCCGAGAAGGACCCGTCGGCATCGAATTTCTCCGCCGAGCTCTTCGCTGCGGCCGGCCTTCCCGACGGGGTGCTCAATGTGGTGCATGGCGACAAGGTGGCGGTCGACCGCATCCTCGAGCACCCTGATATCTCGGCCGTCAGCTTCGTCGGCTCCACTCCCATCGCGCGGTACGTGTACGAGACCGGGACCTCCCACAACAAGCGAGTCCAGGCCCTCGGGGGAGCCAAGAACCACATGATTGTGCTGCCCGATGCGGATATGGATCTGGCGGCCGACTCCGCCGTCTCAGCCGGCTACGGATCGGCCGGCGAGAGATGCATGGCCGTTTCGGTGGTCGTTGCCGTCGGCGAAGCGGCCGATCGGCTCATCGACAAGATGAAGGATCGCATGGCCGACCTCAAGGTCGGTCCGGGAGATCAGCCCGACATGGACATGGGCCCCCTCGTGACCGCGGTGCACCGCGACAAGGTGGCCGGCTACATCGATGCCGGGGAGCGAGAGGGCGCCACGCTCGTTGCCGACGGGCGAGGCTTTGCGCCGGAGGGTCACGAGAACGGGTTCTTCCTGGGCCCGACACTCTTCGACAACGTCACCCCCGACATGAGCATCTACCGGGACGAGATCTTTGGCCCGGTGCTCGACGTCGTCCGGGTCGACAGCTTCGAAGAGGCGATCCAGCTCATCAACGACAATCCCTGGGGCAACGGGACCGCCGTTTTCACCAACGATGGGGGAGCGGCCCGCAAGTTCCAGAACGAGATCCAGGTGGGCATGGTGGGCATCAACGTCCCCATTCCCGTCCCGCTCGGGTTCTATTCGTTCGGGGGCTGGAAGGAGTCGATCTTCGGGTCCCATGGCATATACGGGCCGGAAGGCATCCACTTCTACACCCGGCCCAAGGTCGTGATCAGCCGCTGGTCGGACCCGATTCACCGTGGTGTCGACCTCGGGTTTCCCCAGCAGAGCTAGGCAACAGGAGCAAAGGAGACGGCGGCATGGAATTCGGAGTGGTACTGCAGAACAACCCGCCCGCACGGGAAGTGGTACGGCTGGCCAGGCTGGCCGAGGACATGGGCTTCACCTACGGGTGGACCTTCGACTCACACATCCTCTGGCAGGAGCCGTTCGTGATCTTCACCCTCATGCTGGAGGGAACCGAGCGCATGAGGGTGGGGCCCATGGTCACCAACCCGGGCACGCGCGACTGGACGGTGCTCGCCTCCCTGTTCGCCACGCTGGACGAGATGTTCGCCGACCGCATGGTCTGTGGCATCGGCCGGGGAGACTCCGCCCTCCGCTACATCGGTAAGAAGCCGGCCACTCTCGCTTCGACCGAAGCCGCGATCAAGGTGATCAAGGGCCTCGTTGCCGGCGAGGAAGTGGACTACAACGGACAGAAGCTGAAGATCAACTGGGTGCGTGAGGGCCACGACCTCCCGATCTGGATGGCGGGCTACGGCCCCAAGGCGCTGACCATGACGGGACGCATCGCCGACGGTTTCATACTCCAGCTGGCCGATCCGTATCTCGTGGAGTGGACGTCCAAGTTCGTGCGAAACGCCGCCGACGAGGCCGGCCGGGATCCGGGCGAGGTGAAGGTGTGCGTGGCGGCTCCCGCCTACGTTGGCGACGATCTCGCCCACCAGCGCGACCAGGTCCGATGGTTCGGAGGCATGGTCGGCAACCACGTGGCCGACCTGGTCGAGCGCTACGGTGACGATCCCGAGAAGGTTCCTGCTGCGCTGTCGGAGTACATCAAGGGCCGCCAGGACTACGACTACGCCCACCACGGTGTCGTCGGCAATCCGTCCACCGATTTCGTGCCGGACGACGTGGTCGACCGGTTCTGCGTGCTCGGCCCGGCCGAGCAGCACATCGAGAAGATCCGCCAGCTCGAAGCGGTCGGCGTCGATCAGTTCTGCGTGTATCTCATGCACGACCAGCAGGAGGAAACCCTGCACCACTACGGCGAGACCATCATCCCGGCCTTCCGGTAGCGGAACCCTCACTTCGATGCCTCTCGAGGGGCCCGCCGCTTTCGGCGGGAGCTTGCGGTCAGCCGATCGCGCCGGCCACGGGAAGGCGATTCGATCCGAACGACGCCACCTGGTCGGGGGTTCCGAGGTCCCAGGTGTTCCAGAGCATCACGCTCCCGTCGGCGGCGTAGGCACCGGGGGTGTCGACACCGTCGCCGTCCCAGTCTCCCGCTACGAACCGGTGAAACAGCCTGCCGTAGTAGGCCCAGAAGTCATCCGATCCCGAGGCGAGATCGTTCTTGTGGACGATCGCCCCAGTGTTGGTGAGGAACCCGACCGAATCGCGTCCGTCACCGTCGAAGTCGCCCGCGAACGGAACAGAGGATGCGGAGCCGTATCGGAACGAGAAATCGGCGGGCCGGGTGCCGAGCAGGTTGCTCACGTAGATCCTCCCTTCGGACGGCCGGAAGATGGCGAGCGTGTCGCAGCCGTCGCCGTTCCAATCACCGGCGAGCGGCCGGTCACCGGGAACGCCGTAATAGAAGTCGCGGTCGGCAACCCCGAAGTCGTTGGATTCGCGTAGGTAGACGAAGCCGCTGCTCGGCCGGTACATGGCAACGGTGTCGATACCGTCGCAATCCCAGTCACCCATCAGTGGCACGTCGTCCGGTATCCCGTAGTAGAACTCGTCGACGTGTCCGTCCGGGTAGGCGAGCGCCCAGCGGCCCGTCGAGGGATCGAACACTCCGACGGAATCGACTGTCGCCGGGGGAGGGGGAGGGGGCGGAGGTGGTGGCGGCTCGACCGGTGACGGCACGGTTTCGAGGTGACTCAGCGCCGCGTCGGCCAAGGCCCGATGGCCCTTGTAGTTGGGGTGGTAGCTGTTGCCGGGGTGCTGCAAGCTGGCGCCGATGAGATAGGCCTCCTCACTGCCGCAGATCTCATGGGTCTCGAAGGCATCCCGCACGCTGACGAATTCGACGCCGGGGACCGCGCCGGTGGATTCGGCGATGATCGTATTGAGCTGGATGGCTATCTCGTTCAGCCACCGGCGCTCGTCGGCGTTGATGAACCCTCCATCGACGCAGACCCCGCCCGGGTCGTCGGGGAACAACTGGGGGTAGCCGAGCACCAGCACCCGCGCCTCGGGGTGGACCTTGGCCCGTATCGAACGGTACAGCGGCACGAGCCGGCTCGGCAGGCGGGCCAGATCGTCCTGGACCTCCGGGTCGAGATCGTCACAGGTCCCCAGCCAGAACGGTTGGACACAGTCGAACATCACGTCTCCGAAGCCGGCGTCGTGGCCGCCGATGGTGAGGGTGACGAGCGATACGCCGCCGTCGAGCCGGTCGAGATAGGACTGGTACGGCGTGCCCGGAGGGACGCGCGCCGGGTCGTCGAAAGGCGGCTCGTCTGTGCTGACGGTCCGGGAGGAAAGCTGGAAGACGTGTGCACCCGAGCAGGCCCACGACTCGAAGCGGGTCGCCGCCACCCGGTCTGCCAGTAGCGAGGGATAGGCCCCCGGTGACCGGTAGCAGGGCCCGACCTCGCCGTTCACGGTTTCGTAGGGCTCCACTCCCTTGCCCGACGAGTACGAGTCACCGAGCGCCACGTAGCGACCGTCCGGAATGTCGGCCGCTGCGAAAGCTCCAGCGCCGGGGAGCAGGAGGGCGGCCAGTACGAGGGCAAGGATGATTGCGCCCGGTCGGCCCGGGATGGAAATGTGTGCCACTACCGCTCCTTCCTCTCGGCACGGTAGCGGCCGGGGCCAAGCTAGCCGACATGGTTTTCAGTCGTTCTGGATGCCCGCTTGTGGGGAGGGCGGGCCCGCCCCGCTTCCCTCCAGGCTGTGGGGGGTCGGTCCCGAGCCGATGCCCCGAGCCTGCGACCGGGTCAGGCCGATCCGTCGTAGACGGCTGCGTCGGGGTGGAAGGCGGCCCACGCAAACCAGAACTCGTTGCCATGGACCACCGGCTCCAATTGGGCTCCGGCGAGCGGGCCCGACAGGGCCGTCCCGTTGAGATCCCATACCGAGCCCGTTTCGGCATCGGTGAACTCATCTGCCCCGGTCGGGCTGAACGTGAGAACTTGTCCGTCGACGGTGCGCTTGAACGCGATTCCGGTGCCGACTCCTCGCGCCTCAACGATCTCGTTTGCGTCGAGGGCGTCGGCGGTGTCGCCGCCCCACAACACCACGATGTCGGTACCTCCTACGGAGTCGTTCACGGCCCTGGCGGACTCGATCACCGGGAACGGGTAGGCCTTGGCGGTGCCGTCGACGGTCACGTTCACCACCCGCTCCAGGGCCGGGAACCGATCATCGAGCGCTTCCTCGTCGAAGAACGGATAGGGAACGGCGCGCGATGAGTATCCGATGTAGGGGTTGAACCCGTACACCCGCCCAAACCCTTGATCGGGCCCGAGCACCTGTCCGTCCGGGTGCAGTCGGGTGAAATCCTCGAAGCTCGTGATGGCGGAGGGAAGGAACTCGAGCTGTGAACCGGCAAACCTGCCGACCAGGCCCTCCCCTGTCAGCTGCTGCCACAATGACTCGGTGGCGTCGTCCCACATGACGAGATCGCTGTTGCGCAGCAGCCCGGAGACGCCGAATCGAAGCTCCTGTCCCTCGAACACCCGGTCGAACACGATGGCACTGTTGCAGAGCGGGCAGTAGGTCACCGCCACCGGCCGGCCGGCGACGACGTCGTTGACGATCTCGTGGGCGGTCAGAATCGACAGGGGGTAGAACCTGGCGTCACCCTCGAGGTCGAGCGACAGGCCCGGCTCGCGTCCGGATACATGCTCGGCCCCGGCGGCGGGCTCGAAACGGGGGTTGTCGATCGGTGGAATCCGATCTCTGATCGGCATGGCCCGGATCCCGATCAGCAACTCGTCGTACTCGATCGTGGTGCGAGAGAAGTCCGTGGCCCAGTCCTCGCTGACCCTGGCGAGGTCGTCCGGCAGCCGGCTCCGGTCGAAACCCGCCACCGTGCCCTCGGGAGGGCTGGTGGCTGGGGTGGGCTCGGTCGCTGCGGTCGTGCTCGTCGCGATCGCCTCCCCCGGGTCGCCGGGCTCACCGTTGGGCACCACGGCGACGCCGATGACCACCGCGATGACAACTGCGATCGCGCCGGTGATAGCGATGAGCGGTCCGCGGGTCATGTGTCTCGCTGGTGGTCGTGTACGGGGATCAACGACGGCCGGGAGGCTCCGGACCGGGAAATGTCAGCAATCCGACAGAGAAGCAATCCTCGACACTGTCGGCGGTCAAGAAAAACGCTCCTTGTGACGATGTTCGCGTGCCCGGCGAGAGGAGCTATGTGAGCACGCGAACGACCACCATCCTGGCGATGGTCGTTGCCACGTTCGTCATCGGCGGCACCGCTCTCGCCGTCGGCAGCCAGTTCACGCCCAGCCCGGCGGTGAGCGACGACGCCGACTCTCCTGCCGTTCGGGAAGGCACGACGACCTCGACCGTCGTGTATTCGGGCTTGGTGACGCTCATTGCGCCCGAGGCGGGCGACCGGACTCAGCCGGCTTCGTTGACACCGGCGGCGCCCCCGGTTGCGACCCGCCCACCGGCCGGACCAACCTCCACGACCGCGCCGAGTGCCTCCCCGTCCAGCACCACCACGACGGCTGCCGCTCCCACAACCACTACCACCAGGGCGCCGACAACCACCACGACGAAGGCTCCCGCCACGACCACGACCACTGCGGCGCCGACCACGACCACCACGACCGTGCCGGCAACCACCAGCACGACCACGGCGCCGTCGGGCGGTTCCTTCTCCCCATCCAAGGAATCCCAATTCGTGTCGCTCATCAACGCCGTGCGGGCCGACCTCGGTGTCCCCGCCCTGACCGTCAGCTCATCGCTCAGCTCATACGCACGGGATTGGACCTTCTACATGTCCGACACGAACAGCTTCCAGCACAGCAACATCGGCTCACTGCTGGGAACGTGGAGCACCGTCGGCGAGAACATCGCCTACGGCTGGTCGGTCGGCTCGATGCACAATGCACTCATGGAGAGCCCCGGTCACTACGCCAACCTGACCAGCTCCAACTTCACGCACATCGGGGTCGGAGTGTGGGTCGAGGACGGTGGCAAGATCTGGACCACCCACGTGTTTGGAGGCTGAGAGTCGCCTCTCAGCCTCCCAGGTGCATCGACTCAGCCTTCGAGGCTGAGGGCCGATCCCTCGTCCCAGAAACCCCAGTCGTTGCGGGTCTTCCAGACACCTTCGCCAACCAGCCCGGCCGTGCCCTCCCCGCGGGCTCGGAAGGCGCTGAAGCCGTCGACTGCGACGGTGAAGTCGGAGCCGGCCACGTGAACGAGGCCCTGAAACCCATCCAGCTGGTAGGTCGTGTCTCGAGTGAGAGCCTCGCCCGATCCGGGGCCGGCGCCGTCTGCGGCAATACGGATTCTGGCGTCTCCCGCCCGGTCGACGATCACGACGTCGCCCTCGGCCGCCATCCGGAGGGTTCCGTTCACCTCCAGGTCGACGGAGCCGCTGCCCGCAGCCCGGAGGAAGCCGGTACCGCTCAGGCTGGAACGGGCGGCTTCTGAGCCGTCCGTCTGGGCAAAGGCCACGGCGCCTCCCAGCACCACGGCCGCCACGACCCCCATCACGATCATCAGTCGCTTCGACATGTCTCGCTCCTCTTGTCCCGGACCGCCGATTGCGGTCATCTCTCCTTCAGGGTGAGAGGGGCCTGTTCGACGACGATGAGCCAAACGCGAGGAATCTGTGCGACATGCGCGTCCGCCGGGTCGGATGGTGGTCAGTCGCCTGAGGTGGCCTGGCCGCCGCGCTTGCGAGAAGTGCGCTTGCGCTCGGCGGCAGCCCGGATGGCAGCCTCTGCCGGAGAGAGATGCTCGGCGCTCTGGTCGGGCAGGTCGTCCCCGGCGGCGAGGCGGGCCGCCTCGGCGGGTGGTGTGGGCCGATCCGAGCCGGGCGCTCCCTGGTCTCGAGCGGCCGCCGGCTTGCCGGCAGCGACCGGGCCCCGGGGCGGATCAGGGGTCGGTTTCGACGCAGCCTGACGTGAGGACCGGCGGCGCGGGCGAGGCGGCTCATCCGGCGAGCCGGCGGGCGTATCGGGCGGAGCCTCGGAGTGGCGGCTGGTGGCGGCTTGGCGCTTGGCCTTTTTGGGCGGTTTGGCGGGTGGGGCCGGTATGTCCCGCCCGGCGCCGGTGGCGGCCGCGGCTGGTTGATCCGGCGGCCCCGAGGCTGCATCCGCCGGAGCCTCGAGCCGCCCGCGGTTGACTGCGGGACTCTGGGGCTTCTTGGGCTGCGGCGCAGGCTGGCGGGCCGTCTTGGCAGGTGGATTTGCTTTGTCTCGTCCCTCGCCGGCGCCGGTGGCGGCCGCTGCTGGTTGATCCGGCGGCCCCGAGGCTGCATTTGCCGGAGCCTCGAGCCGCCCGCGGTTGACGGCGGGACGGGGGGGCTTCTTGGACTGCGGTGAGGGCGGTTGGGCGGTTTTGGCGGGTGGGGTCGGTGTGTCCCGTCCGGCGCCGGTACCGGCCGGGGGTGTGTCTGCGACGGTGTCGGCCGGGGCTTCGGGTGGTCCAGGATTGACGGCGGGACTGGGGGGCTTCTTGGGCTGCGGTGAGGGCGGTTGGGCGGTTTTGGCAGGTGGGGTCGGTGTGTCCCCTCCCGCGCCGGCGGCGGTACCGGCCGGGGCTGGTTTATCCGGCATCCCCGACGGCACCTTGGCAGCGCTGCGGCGAGCCCGACGGGTCTTCTGCGTCTTCTGGGTCTTCGGCTCCTGGGGCTGGTCAGGTTGGGGTTGGTGCTCCTCGGCGGCCTGCCCGGGCGGTCCGCTCGCCGTGGCGCCGAACCCCCCCTCAGCGGGGCGCGGCGACGATCCGCCGGCCCGTGGCCCCGCCTGCGCGTCCTTCTGGGGTCCACGGTCTCCGGTGGCCGCCGGCACTGGTTCCTTCCCGGTCCCGGCACCTGCTTGCCCGGGACGGGCGGGATCGGGAGATGCGGTCGGTATCGCTCCTCCCTCCTTCCCCGATCGTCCCGATGTCGCCTCGGCAGATGCCGTGCCGGAAGCGGAGGCGGCGAAGAGCTGCGATGGCCGTGGCGCCCGGGCCGAAGCTGGTGTCGTGTCCTCGGGTGCGGCTGCCTCGCCGGGTTGGGTGGCTCCTGCGGCGGGCTGTGACGGGGCCGATCGGCTTCGACCGTCCGGCTGTGGAGTCCTCGCACTCGAGGGAGCCTCCTTGGGAGGGCTCGGCGGTTTGGCTCCGCTCAGATTCCGGCCATCCTGCCCGGACCGGGAGGACTTGGGACCCGGCGTGGTGGTATCGGAACCAGTTGCCGCCCCGGCCGGGGTGGCTGCTCTGTTTTGAGCCTTCGGCGGGGAGCCCCAGGTCGACGATGCAGTGGCGGGAGAAGGGGCAAACGGGTCACCGCTCGCAGACGGCACGGGCCCGGGTGGTTTCGATCCGGCTACTCCCGGCGAGGCTTGCGGCCGGCCTTGTGACCCGGTCGGTGCGACCGGCGGGGCGGCGAACGGTCCGCCGAGGCGTTCATGTGCGAGCGAATCCGGTACCCGGCTGGGATATCCGGCATGGTTCGTGATTGCCCAAACCACCACCGCGAACACCATCGGCAGGGCGCCGATGAGCAGCCCGCGCCAGGGGTCGCTCGCCAGAAAGGCCGCCGCTACGAGGGCGAGGGCGAGCGCCGCCGCCAGGGCGACGAACAGCGGCGCGTGATCCTTGACATAGATCCAGCGCAGGTGCAGTGGTCTACGAGCCATTAGTGAGACATCGGCCAGCGTTCGATTGGTCTGTAGGCGGCTACCCCTTGACCACCCCGAGGGGGACCATGCGGGCCACCTTTTCCGCCAGCGTAGTGCGGGCGCACACCTCGATGACCTCGTCAACGTCCTTGTAGGCGTACGGAGCTTCTTCGGATAGCAGCGCAACCGACCCGGGTCGAACCGCGATACCGGCGGACTCGAGCGCATCCCGTACCGCCGCCCCCGATTCCTTCTTTTTCGCCTGTCGGCGGCTCATGACTCTTCCCGCCCCGTGGGCGGCCGATCCGAAGGCCGGATTCTCCGCCATCCCCTTCAATACCCACGAGGCGGTGCCCATGGAGCCGGGCACGAGGACCGGCTGGCCCACCGGGAGCAAGTCGGGCGCCAGCTCAGGGTGACCCGGCCCGAAGGCCCGGGTGGCGCCCTTGCGGTGAACGCACAACGACCGGCTGTGCTCACCTACCTGATGGGTTTCGATCTTTGCGAGGTTGTGTGCCACGTCGAACACCAGATCCATTCGCGTGTCTTGCGGCACCGTGTCGAATCCGGCTGCGAAGGCGGCCCGCGCCTCGTGGGCGAGTACGTGCCGATTTGCCCAGGCGAAGTTGGCGGCTGCTGCCATCGCGCCGAGGTAGCGCTGCCCTTCGGGAGAATCGACCGGCACGCACGCCAGCTGGCGATCCGGCACCGAGATGCCGTACCGTGCCATGGCGGGGCCCATCGCCTGCAGCTGGTCGGTGCATGTCTGATGGCCGAGACCGCGACTGCCGCAGTGGATCATGACTGCCACCATGCCTTCCTCCAACCCGAAGACGGAGGCAGCCTCGTCGAAGACGCGCTCGACGAGCTGGACCTCGAGGAAGTGATTCCCGGCCCCCAGCGAGCCGAGCTGGCTGCGTCCCCGCTTCCGGGCCCGCTCGGAGACGGCGCCCGGGTCGGCTCCGGGCGAGGTCCCCCGCTCCTCGCACCGGTCGAGATCGCGTGGCGTCCCGTAGCCTGCGCCCAGCACGGCCGCGGCCCCGGTTTCCAACACCTGGGACATGAGGTCGCCTCCGGCGACGGATCCTGCCCCGAGCCCGCGCGGGATGCGGCGGCTCAACTCGTTCATCACTCGTTCCCCGCGCGCCACCCAATCGGCCCGGGTGTACCCGCTGCTGAGGAGGCGGACTCCACAGCAGATATCGAACCCGACGCCGCCGGGAGAAATGACCCCGCCGGCCGAAATGTCGGTGGCGGCCACACCCCCGATCGGAAAGCCGTACCCCCAATGAATGTCTGGCATTGCGATGGAGGCCTCGACGATGCCGGGTAGATGGGCGACATTCATGACCTGACCGAGGGCCCGGTTCGATTCGGCCTGCTCGAACAGGCCGGGGGAGGCGTACACGCGGCCGGGCACCAGCATGGCGCCGAGCGGGTCGACCTCCCACACGTCACTGCCGGTTCGGCGCCATTTCATACCCCCAGTCTGTCAGACGTCGAAGAACACTCGCGCCCACCACGTGTCCGGGTTTTCCACGATGGCCAGGTCGTGGTAGGTAACGGCCTTGATGGGAGGTCCTCGCAACTCGAGGCCGGCGACGGGGACTCCGCCCGCCGATCCCTGGATCCCCCCCTCCTCGAGCCGGTCGACCGTGAAGTAGCAGAGGGCCAGCCCGAGCGAGTCGGCATGGTAGAGCAGCTCCGAGAGCCAGTTGAACAGCAGCTCATCGAGGCTATCGCCGCCGGCGATGACGGGCACGTCTCGCATCGGGTCGAGCCCGCTGAGGTCGAACATGAGGTCGAACATGCCCCACCCGGCGTTTTCGAACAGCTCGTGCGGTGTCACGCCGTAGGCGACGATGCCCGTGTCGGCGGTATGGTCGATGACCTCGTAACGCATCACCACATTCTCGTCGATGGCCAGGCGGGAGCTCCGCAGCAGGCCGACGGGCGCTTTCGCGTCGGGCCGACCCCGACCGTCATCCTTCCAGCAGAGAATCGAGGCGGCCGGCCCGGTCGAGCGCCGCCAAATCGTCGAATCCGCCGATATGACGGTCACCGATATAGATCTGGGGGACGGTGCTTCCACCGGTGAGCTCCCGCAGCTCGCTGCGGCCGCCGGCGAGCGCTCCCACATCGATCTCGTTCCACTCGACGACGCCCTTGGAGCGAAGCAGGGATTTGGCGCGCTCGCACCAGCCGCACCACGCGGTGGAGTAGATGGTGACCTCGGGATGCGCCATGTCCGAACTCCAACCGGCTCGGCGCTCAGATATTCCGGTGGTGGCGGTGCGGAGAGTCGTGTGGCAACACCCGGGTAGGGTTCGCCCATGACGAGCTGGCCGTTCTCTCCGCCGATCGCCACGATGGAGGCGCGGGTGAAGGAGACCCCGCCGGATCCGCCCGGGTGGCGGTATGAGCCCAAATGGGATGGTTTCCGGGCCGTGTCCTGGAGCGACGATATTCGGCTCGACAGCCGCAACCAGAAGCCGCTGCTGCGGTACTTTCCGGAGCTCGAACCGGCCCTGCGGCAGCTCCCGGGCGGCACCGTCGTCGATGGTGAGATCCTGGTCGTGATCGACGACAGAACCAGCTTCGATTCCCTGCAACTGCGCATCCACCCGGCCGAGAGCCGAATCATGCTCCTCGCCGAGGAGATCCCGGCCAGCCTGGTCGGCTTCGACCTCCTCGCGATCGAGGGCAAAGACCTCCGGGCAGAGCCCTTCACGGAGCGACGCCGGCATCTCGAAAAGCTGTTCGGATCGCTGGGCGACCAGTGGCACTTGACCCCTTCGACTGACGACCTGGATGTCGCCAGGAGGTGGTTCGACGAGTTCGAGGCCGCCGGGTGTGACGGCATCGTCTGTAA
Source organism: Acidimicrobiia bacterium (assembly GCA_041619515.1). Lineage (GTDB taxonomy): Bacteria > Actinomycetota > Acidimicrobiia > Spongiisociales > SHLN01 > SHLN01. Next base: position 52,277 of record JBFKDW010000003.1, on the reverse strand, counting down.
GGGCGCCGCCACGCCGTATGTCGAGGGCAAGCGCGAGATGATCAAGTGGAAGCATCGTCGCTCGGTCGACTGTGTGGTCGGCGGCTACCGCGAGCACAAGGATGGCGGGAAGATCGGCTCCCTGCTGCTCGGCCTGTACAACGATCAGGGCGAGTTGCATTTCATCGGGCATTGCTCCGGGTTCTCCGATCACGACCGTACGGCGTTGCTCGAGCAGTTCGAGCAGCTCAAGTCCGGCGAGTCCTTTGGGCTCGAGGCACGGATGCCGGGGGGAGAGAGCCGCTGGTCGGCCGGCAAGGACCTGTCCTGGACGCCGGTGCAGCCGGGCGTGGTCGTGCAGGTGAGCTATGACCAGCTCACCGAGAACCGGTTCCGCCACGCCACCCGCCTGGAGCGGTGGCGTCCCGACAAAGATCCAGACGCCTGCACCATGGACCAGCTCGAGCGCCCGCGAGGACCGGGTTTTGCCGATGTAGTTGCGTCCTAGCCCGGCCCTAGTACTCGTCGTCGGGCCGGCGTTGCCGCGATGGCTGCACCCGGGGTGGCTCGCCCGGCTGTTTCGGGTAGTGGGGCGGCCACGGGGCGTCACCCATGCCTGCGTCCTCGTGTGCCGCCACCAGCTCGAGCAGGCTCTCCAGCCGACCGGCGCTCTCGTCGATCCCCTCGGTCAGGTCGCCGAGGTCGTTCCAACGCCGCTCGAAGCCGGCCATGGGAAACGCTTCGATCTCTATGTCGTCCAGCTCGTCCCAGCGAAACGGCGCCGACACGAAACCGGAGGGACGCACCGAGTACGCCGAGGCGATGGTCTTGTCGCGGGCGTTCTGGTTGTAGTCGATGAACACCCCGACCCGTTCTTCCTTCCACCAGGCGGTAGTGGCGAGCCCATCGAGGGCGGCTTGTGCCTCCCGGGCGACCGCCAGCACGCACCGTCGCACCTGGAAGTAATCCCACTCCGGCTCGAGCCGAACGTACACATGGATCCCGCGAGAGCCGGACGTCTTCGGCCAGGGGGTGAGACCATGGCCCGTCAGGAACTCCCGGCACCAGGCGGCGACGGTGCGCACGTCGGCGAACGGGACGCCCGGGGTGGGATCGAGGTCGATGCGCATCTCGTCGGGGTGATCGATGTCTTCGGCCCGGGCGTTCCACGGGTTCAGATCGAGGCAATTCAGCTGCGCCATCCGCATGATGTCGGTGACGGTGCGGGGAACCCGCATGAGGCCGGGCCGCTGCGACGGAAACCGAATCTCGACGGTCTCCATCACATCCCCGGGCTTGGCCCGCTTGTTGTAGAAGGGCTCGCCTCCCGCTCCGTTCGGCCAGCGCTTGAGCATGGTCGGCCGGCCGAACACTCCCCGCAACGCACCTTCGCCGGTGGTGAGGAAATGGCGGGCGACGTCGAGCTTGGTCCAGCCTTGCTCCGGGAACATGATCTTCTCCGGGCTGGAAATCCGGAACGGCCCGCCCTCGATATCGAGGTGCGTCTCGGAGGCCATCGTCAGCTGCGCTCCGCAGTGCGCCGCCGGCCGGACACCACTCCGGCTGCAGCCACGCCGGCTACGACCCCGAACAGGTGCCCCTCCCAGGAAACCCCGGAATCCGAGGGAACCACACCCCAGATGAGGCCCCCGTACAAGATCGCCACGACCACGGCGATGCCGATCGACTTGAGGCTGCGCTCGAACCATGCCATGCCCAGGAGGAAGCCGAAGTAGCCGAAAACGAGGATCGAGGCCCCGATGTGATTGCCGCGCCGCGCCAGCAGCCACGTTGCCAGCCCGGCGACGATGGTGATGAAGGCGGTGACGGTGATCCAGCGCCGGAAGCCGTACACCAGGACCAGCCCGCCGAGCACCACGAATGGTATGGAGTTCGAGATGAGGTGGGCCCAGCCGTCGTGCAGGGCCGGTGCGAACACGACACCTTCCAGCCCGTCCACCCGGCGCGGCTCGATGCCATGAGCCTGGAGCCGGCTGTCGAATGCCACGGTGTCGATGATCTCTATCAGCCACAGGAAGAGGAGGCTCCCGCCCATGACCCGCAGGACGAGCTGGGGGAGCGTCGGCCCCGATTCGATCGCGTCCATGAAGGAGACGCTACTTCGTTGCGCCCGCCGACGGTGCTGGGGTCATTCGGGGAGCGGCGGATTGCTGGCCTCCCAGACGAGAAAGCCGGCGGCGATGACACCCGTGGCGGCCACGCTGGCTTTGACCGCGTCGTCGAAGCCGTCGATGACCCCCGTCGTCCACAGTATGAGCGGCACCAGTGCCGCCACGAAGGTCAGGAGCGCGCTCACTGTTCCAATCGCCTGCGCGCGGATGGCTTTGGCGGCGGCGGCTCCAAACGGTGAGCGAGCGCGAGTCTCCTCGTCTGCTGTCCATTGGCGGCGATGCAGCCGATGGTTGGCGGCCGAGACCCCCGCGATCAGGATGGCCGCCAGAGCCAGAGAAACCCAGCCGGTGGCGTTTGCTGGATCGGCCTGGGCGGTTTGACCGGCGCGCCCCGCCCAGGCTGCGATGGCGGCGACACCCACGAAGAAGACCAGTGGGAGGACAATCGGAGCCTGGCGAGCCCGGCTCGTCAGCCAGGTGTGCTCGGCCGATCCGAATCGCTGCTCCAGCTCGTTGCGCACCCGGGTCAGCCGCTGCTCGGTCACGAGCCAGCCGACCACCAGGGCGAGAACGGCGGCGAACAGCGGCTCCACGTACAGGCCGACCATGAGGCCGGAATCGGGCCGGACGGGCCGGCCGAGCGTCTCCAGCCGGACTTCCGCGTCGAGGCCCCGGCTGAGAAGACCGTATTCGGAGAGCGCCACTGCCACCAGCCCGGTTTGAGGGACGTACTCGAGGTCGAGAATCGCGAAGCGCCGTCGCCCGCAGCACCGGTCCTGGAAGTCGAGCCGCCCGGCGCTGATACTCCACACCTCACTCCAGGAAACACCGCCGTCGCGGGACTGCTCGAGACTGATGCCCCCATCGGGCGACACAACTCGGTAGCACGACTGGGTCTGCTCGTCGCATTCCTGGGCGACGCCGGCCAGGTTGAGGCCCACCGCGGCGTCGTCGGGCAGCGACCCGTCGGCCACCACTGGCTGCCATTCCCGGCCGTCGGATGTCGACAGGAGTCGAGCGATCGTCGACTCGGTGTTGCGATTGGGGTCGGGATCGATCAGGGCAAAGATCGCGCCGTCGCCTTCCACCAGCGCCTGGGCCCGGGGCCGGCTGAACCCGGCGGAACAAGAGGCGGCAAGCACCGACAGTGTGACGATGCTCAGCAACAGTGTGCGGCGGTGCATGTGATGCCCAAACGCTAGACGAGCCCGCCCCCTCCAGCCTCACGCAGCCGGTCGGCAGTGCAGGCACGGCCGATACCCGGCGGCGCGTGCCTCCGTTTCGCTGCGGAACTCAACTCGATGGCGAGCCGTCGTCCGACGGGCGTCACGGCAAGTGGGGTGGCAGAAGATATTCGTGGTGTCGCTGCCGGTGAGTCGCACTCCGCGACCTGCGAGCATCTCCAGGGTGTCGACGTCCATGCCTTCTGCCTCGAGGACGGTCCGCTTCACCTCCGTCCCGTAGTAGTAATTGCCGAGATGCCCGTCGTTACGGACGACCCGGTGGCACGGAACGACGATCGGGACCGGGTTGCGCGCCAGGGCGGTCCCGACCGCCCGGACGGCTCGAGGATTGCCGATCTCCTTCGCGACCCATGAGTACGGGCGGACTTCTCCCGGCAAGATCTCAGCGGTCTTGCGCAGCACCTCTTGCTGGAACTGGCTCATGCCCGTCCAGTCGATCGGCAGGTTTCCCAGGCGACGGGTGCGGAGGCTCCTATCCAGCGACCGTTCAAGTCGTGAGGGCAGGCCGGTGACGGGAAACGCCGGCCGGCCGAATTGGGCCTCGAACCGGGCATCGAGATCAGAGGGGTCGTCGCCGAGGAAGATGGAGGAGATGCCGCGCGAGTTGAACGCTACGAACATGTTTCCGGTGGGGCCCGGGTGGCTGACGTAGCCGTCGGCCAAGCCGGTCTCGAGCAACACCTGTGGCAGCAGCGCCGGAGGGGCTTCGGTGGCAAGCCCGGCCAGGTTGTCTTCAACGGTCATGGGATGCCTCCTGGAGTTTGGCGATGCCGCGATGCACGTCGGCCTTCACCGTCCCTTCCGGGCGGCCGGTGACGGCGGAGATCTCCGAGTACGTGAGCCCGACCACATGGCGCAGCACGACCGCGTGGTGCTGAGCGGCGGGAAGCCTGCCGAGGATCTCTGCCCAGCGGGCGTTCTCGTCTGCCGCCAATGCCTCAGCCTCCGGGCCCGACCCTGGTGCTACCGCATCACGGTCGAGCACCACCGTGCGGGGACGGCGGCTGCGGGTGCGGGCGGCATTGCGGCATAGGTTGAGTGCGATGGTCCACAGCCAGCTGCGCAGCTTGAGCTCGAGGACCCGTTCGGTGGAATACGCCGAGAGTGCCCGATAAGCGCGGATGAACGTCTCTTGCGCCAGGTCCTCGGCGTCGGCGGCCGACGGCACCAGTCGACGGATTCCCGAGTAGATGCCGTGTTGGGTTTCCCGGATCAAATCCGGAAAGGCCTCATCTAGGTCGGCGGCGAGACGGTGATTCACGAGATCGACTGTATCGAGGGTCATCACCGGGTAGAACCCCGAAACCGTCGGCGACGTTGCAGGCCGTTGCGCCCTCCCGCCCCTTCAATAGGGGTCTCAACTGAATTTCGTCTTGGGACGCTCTTCGGGCTCGCCGTCGACGTAGATGTCGACCTTCTCGTTGTAGAAGCTCACCAGCCCGGCGACCCGAGCGCTCTCCTCCACCGGATACCGGTAATACCAGGCGATGTCCTCGATGACCTCGCCGTCGAGCTCGACCGAGTAGTAGTTCGCTTCGCCTTTGTAGGGGCATTGTGTGACCGTGTCGCTGTCGCGCAGCAGGTCCATGCGTACGTCCGTGAGCGGCAGGTAGTAGCGAGTCGGCAGCCCGGTCTCAAACAGCAGCGTGGGCTTGAGGGTATCGGCGACCGTCACTCCGTTGATCTTGACCTCGACGTGGCGAGAGCTCGAGAGGGCGTCGACCCGGGTATACGGGTCGCGGGCGTGCACGAACACTTCCTCGTCCTCCTCGAACCAGGCATCCATCGCGGCCCAGTGGAAGGCGATGAGCCCTTCCAGGTCCTCGATCTTGGGCTCGGGGTACGTGTAGGCGGCATTGACGGCCTCGGTGCTCCCTGCCTTGACGTTGAAATACGAAGCGGTGCCCCGGCTGGGCGAGCGCTTCTCTTCGCCGGAAGGGGTCAGCAGGTCCATTCGGACGTCCGCTTGCGGGAAGTAGTAGACCGGGTAGTAGGGCTTCTCCCAAACGAGTGTGACCCGGGAGCTGTCGGCTACGCACTCACCGTTGAGGAACACGCGCACCCGTTTCTGGCCGTCTTCGATTCGCACTCGCCCACGCTGCGCCGTCGTCGTCATGTCTCATACTCCTGGTTGGTTGTCGGGCTAGGTAACCGCGCTCGTGCACGGGGAATTCCCCCACGGCAGTGACCAGGCCTCGCACCGGCCGGCGACGGCCCCCTTACAGCGCCGGTACCCCGACATCGGGGGTGAGGGCGGCGGCCGTGCACGCCAGCAGGATTCCGATGACGAGACGGCTGAGCTGGGGGTCGAAGATGTGGGACTCGACTGCGTCGATCGAGCGGGCGATCGCCTCGTACACGCTCGAGTGCGATGTCGCCGGCCGCACATTGCAGGCCAGGCGGGCCAGCGACAGCGGCTGGGTCGGGTCCTGTCCGCTGAACATGCGGACGACCGCCCCGTGCAGGTTGCTGTGAACGCGCAACAGCCCGGCGGTGTGCGAGAAGAAGTCGTCGCCCGGGCCCGCATCGATGCGCTGTGGCCGGCGGCCGGATACCAGGCTCGTCAAGGTGGTCGAGAACAGCGCCGTCAGATGCTCCTCGGTGTAGCCGGCGGCAACTGCCGGCCGCATCGTGATGATGAATGACATCATCGGATGGCCGTAGGGCGTGTCCGAGGCGTAGACGATTCGCTGGGGCGGCACCCACGACATGAGGGCGATGACGTCGGTGACGTTCCACCATGAGGTGTCGAAGAAGATCCCGGGGTGCTCAGACGCGATCGGGCCGAGATAGGCAAGGTCGCTGATGGCGCAGTGGGCCAGTATCACGTTGAGGTCGTCGACCCGGTCGACGAGCTGCACGGCGCCGTCACCGAGTGAGGGAATGCCCCGCCCGGCATGAAACAGCAGCGGGGCTCCGGCCGCAGCCGCCAGACGAGCGATGGGGATGAGGGTGGAATGCTCCAGATCGAACGCCTCGGCGCGCGGATGCAGCTTGATGCCGCGATGGCCCGCCTGCAGGCTGCGCTCGACCTCGGCGACGGCACCTGCGTCGGAGGGGTCGACCCGCAGGAAGGGGATCAATCGCCCTCCGGCGGCCTCCGACTCCGCCAATATCCGATCGTTGGCCTCTCGGTATCCGCCCGGGTTGTGATTGGATGCCACCACCGCTCCGGCGTGTCCCGCCTCTTCGAGGGCGGCGAGCAGCTCGTCCACATGGCCGATCACGCCGTCTGGATCCATGTCGCCGGTGTGGCTGTGGGCATCCCACACCGGTACCCCCGCAGGGAGGTGCCCGTGAGCGTGCCGATACCAAGCAGAGAGAAGTTCCAGGAGGTCCATGACTGTTGGGAGGGTAGTCGGCTGCACTGCGGCCACGGCCGCCCGATGCGGCGGCCGGTCGGGCTGGTTGACGGCACGGTTTTGGGATGGCACAGGCGGGCGCGAGACATCCAATGCGAGGCCGGCTTGCTGCTGAGATGGGCGGTCTTGGCGGGAAGATCCGGCGCTAGAGCCGCCCGCTGGTCACGTGCGGTCTCACTCGAGGGGCTCCTCGGTCCAGACCGCGAGCTCGTTGCCCGACGGCTCGCGGAAGCTGAAGCGCCGCCCCCCCGGGAAACTCCAGATCTCGTGGGTGATCTCACCGCCTGCCTCCTGCACGCGGTCGTACATGGCTTCGAGATCATCGGTTTGGACGGCGGGGAGCGAGATAACTCGGGCCCGTTCATCGACGTTGATGCCGCTCACCACGCCGCTATCAGAGGTGTCGGCATAGCCGTCGCCCCACATCTTGTAGGACCAACCGAACACGTCGGTGAGGAAATCGCGGGTACGGGCCAGCTGCTCGGAATCGCCGACCCGCAGCTCGATGTAGTCGAATTGGTTGCTCATTCGCCCACGCTAGCTACTGAGCCGGGCTCGAATGCCGGGGGGAGCGCTCGGCAGGCTCACGCCCGGCGGTTCGACGCCACCGGCGGGTTGGTCCCGAGGCCGGTTTGGCGGTTACATAGGCGGGTGGAGGAGATCGAATCCCGGGTGGTTGCCATCCTCGAGAGCACCGGTCTGGCGTTCGAGCTCATACCGTGCGATCCCGACCTGGCCGATACCGCGGCGTTCTGCGCCCACTACGGCTTCCCGCTGGAGCGGTCGGCGAACACCATCGTGGTGGCGTCGCGCAAACCGGAGGGCCGGTTCGCCGCCTGCGTGGTGCTGGCCACCCACCGCCTCGACGTCAACAAGCGCGTGCGCCGGCTGCTCGGGGTGCAGAAGCTCTCGTTTGCCGCCCCCGAGCTCACCGCCGAGATCACCGGGATGCTGATGGGTGGAGTCACGCCGTTCGCGCTGCCCGAGGGGCTCCCGCTGTGGGTGGATGCGGCGGTGATGGCGCACGACTGGGTGATTCTCGGCGGCGGCAGCAGGTCGATGAAGGTGAAAGCCGACCCCCGTGTCCTCGAGCGCCTGCCCGGTGCCGAGGTCATCGAGGATCTGGCGGTGGGGTAGGCGCCCGCTCGCAGTCGCAACGAGCCCTTGTGCTGCCGGAACAGCTGCGCCTCCCGCAGCCCGGCTCGATCGTCGAGTCTGGCGGACACCGCCTGGTCAATCCGGCGGCAGCCCCACCCTCCTGCCGAGAGCCTCCAGCGTCTGTGCGTAACGGTTGGCCTCGCCCCAATCGGCGTACTGCGGGGGTACCGGACTCGCAGCCAGCTTGGTCGTGGAGGTCCCGGTTGCCTCGGCCTGCCTGACCACGTCGCACATGTGGGTGAGGTAGCGAGTGAACACGCGGGCGTATTCGAAGCTGGCCACATTGCCATGACCGGGCACGACGAGATCGGGCCCGAGCGCCTCGATCCGGTAGATGATGTTGATCCATTCGTCGGGATGGCCATCGCCTCCCCACGGATGGTTTGCGACCCAGAGCAGGTCGCCTGCGAACACGACCGATGCGTCGGGAAGAAACACGAAGGTGTCGCTATCGGTGTGCCCGCCGCCGTAGGTGAGGATGTGGGCGGCCCGCTCCGACCCTTCCACGACCAGCGCGTCGTCGTAGGAACGGCTGGGAAGCGTGCTGCTCAGGCGCGGCAGAGAGCTGAGCACCGCCCGGGCGGTCTCCATCGACATCTCGAGATCTCGACGCTCGGTCGTATCGGACTCTGCGTTGGGCAGCTGATCGTGGACAGTCCCGATGCGACTCTCGAGGCGTTCCGTGTACGCCTCGTGGTCGTCGGGGCTGCTCGCTTCGATCAGCTCCCGTGTGCGGGCGGTACTGAGGATTTCGACGCCGGCGAACACCTGATTGCCGCGGACGTGGTCGGAGTGGTGATGGCTGTTCACCACCAGGCCGGCTCCCCTTCCGGTGAGACTCTCGGCGGCCCGCGCCAGGTCCTCGGCGGCCTGCGGCGTCATGAAGGTGTCGAATATCAGCGTGCGGTCGCCGAGGTCGATGATCCCGGCATTGGAAACGCATGCTCCCGTCACACCCGCCACAGCTGCCCAAGCCCCGGGTGCGACCTCCTCAAGCCGAAAGTGCGCTGACTCGTTGGTCATGATTCGAGCATACCGGTCTTCCCCATCGCTCCCGCCAGGGCCTTCCTGCCCAAACGTGTGAGAGAATTGCGGCTCATGACGGTGGAGATATCCCCGGCCGCCCAGTTGCGGGCCGCACTGCACGCTCTGGGGGACGGAGTGCGAGCCGTCGCGTTCGATCTCCCGGGACCGTCGCACGGCGCCCGACGCCGCGAGCAGCGACATCTTCTCTGGTCCATCGACCAATATCTGCTGCCCCGTCTCGGCGATTTGGATGCGCCGGCGGTCGCGGTCGTGCTCGGTTCGACCGGAAGCGGCAAGTCCACGCTCGTGAACTCGCTCGCGCAGGACGCCATATCCGCTCCCGGCCCGGTGCGGCCGACGACCCGTAATCCCGTCGTATGGGCGCACGTCGAGCACGCCGCTCGATATGCCGGCGAGTATCTGGCCGGGTACGCTCCCGGCGGGGAGCGCCAGCTGCTGGTGCGGGAGTCGAACGATCCGATGCTGTCGGGTGTCACGGTGATCGACTCGCCGGATTTCGACTCGGTTGTCGAACAGAATCGGGAGATGGCCGACGATCTCCTGGCGGTCGCCGACTTGTGCGTGTTTGTCACGAGCGCTCAGCGCTACGCCGACGCCGTACCCTGGGAGTTTCTCGACCGGGCGAAGCGACGCGCGCTCCCTATCGTGTTCGTCGTCAATCGCATCCCTGCCTCCGACCGCGACGTAATCCTCTCCGACTATCGGAGCAGACTGGATGCCGCTGGTCTGGCCGGCTGGGCCGAGCTGCTGGCAATAGACGAGCAGGCCATCGGGTCCGAGCATGGCGGCCTGCCGGCGGCAGCTGTTGCCGGGCTGCGCCACCGTCTCGAGCAGCTGGCCCGGCCTGCACAGCGGGCGGAGCTGATACGGGAGGCAGTTGCCGGGGGGCTGGCCGACGTGCTGCTCGGTGTCGAGGCCCTGGCCGGCTCTGTGGAAGATGAGGCGGCGGAGGCCGCTGCCCTGGCGGAGGCGGCCGGCGCTGCGTATCTCGCCCAGATTGCCGAGGTCGACAGGCTTCTGGATGACGGAGCCCTCATCCGGGCGGAGGTCGTTTCACGCTGGCAGGAGTTCGTGGGAACCGGCCAGCTCCTGCAAGTGCTGGCGGAGAGCACGAGCCGGGCGCGACGCTGGCTCCGCACGGTTATCGGCGGCCCTCCGCGGGTAGAGCAGGTCGAGCGGGAAGCGCGCGGCGAGCTGGTCGATGCGGTGGTGCGGCGGGCCGACCTGGCCGCCACCGCCGCCGCCGGGGCCTGGGAACTCGACGCCGCCGGATCCGAGCTGCTGGCAGAGGCATCGGGGGCGCTGTGGCGTCATGCACCAGACACGCCCGCTCGGGCGCAGCGGGCGGTCGAGGACTGGCTCGGGTTCGTGACCACACTCATCCAGGAGGAAGGCGGGGATCGGAAGAAGATCGCACAGGTGGCTTCGTACGGCCTGAACGCGGCGGCGGTCACGGTTCTGCTCGGCGTCTTCTTGCACACAGGGGGTCTGACCGGCGCTGAGCTGGGCGTGACGGCCAGCGCCGCCGCCGCCCAGCAGAAGCTGCTCGAGCATGTGTTCGGCTCCGCCGCCGCCCGTACCCTCATCGCAACGGCGCGGGAGCGGCTGCGTGAGGCGCTGGCGGGAGTGTTGCAGGCCGACGGCGCCCGTTTCGGCGAGCTGGCTCGGCGGCGCAGCGCCGACCCCAACGCGGCGGTCGGGCTGCGGGAGCTGGCCGAGGCGGTTTCGGTGCAGGCGAGGGCCTTCGATGGCTGATCTCGGGCAAACAATATCTGCACTCTCAGAGGCTCTCGAGGCGGCGGCGGCGTTCGTGCCCGCCGAGGACCTGGCGCCTGCCGAGGAGCTGGCAGCCGCCATCGGTCGGCGCCAGGGTTTTCTCGGCGACACCGTGGTGGTGGCCCTGGCCGGTGGAACCGGGTCGGGCAAGTCGAGCCTGCTGAACCTGCTGGCGGGCGAGGAGGTGAGCCCGGTCGGCCCGCTGCGTCCGACCACCGCCGAACCCCTCGCCTGGATACCGGCGAACCCGGAGCCGGGCCTTGTCCGCCTGCTCGACGACCTGGGTGTCGAGCGCCGCGTGGGGCACGAGTCGGGCCGGCCGGTGGCAGTAATCGACCTGCCCGACTACGACAGCGTTGAATTCGACCACCGTGCCACCGTCGAGGCACTCATTCCCCGGGTCGACGCGGTGATCTGGGTGGTCGATCCTCAGAAGTACTCGGACCGCGCCATGCATCGCGACTATCTCGTCCCGCTCGTCTCCTACCAGGGCCAATTCCTGTTTGTGCTCAACCAGGTAGACAGGCTCGACGAGGCCGGATTGCGGGCTGTGCTCGACGACTTCGAAGGCAGGCTCGAATCGGAGGGGTTCAATGCCCCGACGATCGTGACCACGGCCGCCAGACCCCCTTCGGGGGAGTCTCGCGGCACCGAGGCTCTCGTCGAGATGATCGGCCATCGCTTCGAAACCAAGCGGACTGTGCACGCCAAACTGCTCGAGGATGTGCGGCAAGCTCACCGGCTGCTCGCCGATGCCTCCGGGCTTGCCGAGCGGCCCGAGGTTCCCTTGCCGCAGCTGTGGATGGACGCCCGGCATGCCGCCGTCGGGGGTCTGGCAGATCTGGTGGCGGGCCCGGCAGTCATGACCCAGGCCGAGCGGGTCGGCGGACGCCTCGCAACCTCGCGTTCGGCTGGACCGGTCGGACGCATCGGGGCGCTGCTGCGGAGAAGCCGGCTCGGCCGGGCACTGGGCGCGGCCCCTGAGGCGGTGGCGGTGGGTGAGTGGTGGGCGCAGCCGGGGCTGGAGCAGGTGCTGGCCGGGCTCAGCCGCATGGTCACCGACGTGTCGGTCGAGCTGGGCGGGAGCCTGGGTCGGCAGGTTCGAGACGAGTTCTCCCCTGAGCGGCTCGAAACCGCCGTGCGCAGTTCGGTGGAGGGAGCCCGCGCCGGGGCCGGGGAGCTCGGCCCCCCCGCCCCCCGCCGATGGTGGCGGGCGGCCGGGCTCATCCAGCTCGTCCTCTTCGCCGCCCTGGTCACCGGGGTTGCGTGGGTATGGGTCGACGGGATCGATCGCGGGGAGGTCCCGTGGAATCTCATCCTCATCGGAGGGTCGGCGGCGCTCGGGCTTCTGCTCAGCCGGCTGGCGAGGGCCAGCGGTGTCCGGGCAGGAAGGCGCCGCGCCCGCCGTTACCGTGCGGAGGTGGAACGGGCGATAGCGGCGCAGCTGCAGGAGCGGATCGGTGACCAACTGGCCGAGAGCGTCGCCGCCCGGGATCGGCTGGCAGAGGCGCTCTCCCGAGTGGAAGCGGCGCTCGTCCAGGCCGAAGCTCGGCCTGCGGCGTCCTGAGGCTCGCAGGCTGGTCGGCAGGAACTCCTGACGCCGGCTGCCTGAGCCCTAGAACGGGACCCCGACCGCATCGCAGAGGAACTTCATCAGCGGCACCGCCCGCTTGCAGTTGTCGGTGAACTCCGCCATGAAGCCCTCTGACGTGATCGACTTCTGGGTGAGCCTCGTGGAGGCTATGAAGTCCTTTCGCTTCAAGTCTTCGATGAGCGGATGGTCCTCGTCGTAGCCCCTGGGGGGTCGAGTGAGCGATTCACCCCGTAAGGAGTAGACATCGATGAAGCGTTTGGAGCGGGTCGCCTTCTTCCATTCCGCCTGGTTCTCGTCGATGTGCTGGCGGATTTGGTAGGCAATCTTCGTCTCGGGTCGCCACAATCCGACGCCCATGAAATTCTCGCCCGGCTGGATGTGCAGATAGAACCCGGGGGCATGGGCATCCTTGGCCATGAAGTGCCGGAAGTGGACACCGGTGTTGGTCTTGTACGGGGTCTTGTCTGCGCCGAACCTCGTGTCCCGGTAGATGCGGAACAGCGACCCGCCCTGGAGCGAGGGATCGGCCACGAAGTGTTTGCTGATCCTCGCCAGCGGGGTGGCGAAGTCCTCTATGAAGTCGAGGGCGGGCTCCTTGATCGTCGCCTCGTAGCGGTCCTTGTTGGCGTTGAACCACGGCCGGTTGTTGTTCGCCTCGAGGTCTTTCAAGAAGTCGAAGGTTCCCTTGCTGAAGTATGTGGTAGCCATGAGCCAAACCTAGCCCCCGGGTGTGACGGACGGTCAGAGAGCGCGAAAAACAGGTAGCGGTTTCGGTGACTAGTGAGCGGTCGCCGTGGTGGGATGGTCATATGCCTTTTGGGTAACACTGTCTACAGAAAGCACATGCGGCGTTTCCTACTTCCCCTCGCCATGGGGATCGCGCTGGCTGCGATTCCCTCGATGGCATCCGCCACCACCGGGGTGGCGTATGTCGACCCGTCCGACGGGCGCTGGTACGTGCCGCACGGCTCGGGAGGAATCGCCAGCTTCGTCTACGGGGCCCCCTCGGACGTCCCCATCAGCGGCGACTGGGACTGCAACGGCATCGACACCCCGGGCCGCTTTCGGGCGGACGGATTCTTCTACCTGCGCAACGCCAGCAGCGCCGGCGATCCCGACGTGGCCTTCCATTTCGGCGTGCCCGGGGACCGCCCACTGGTTGGGGACTGGAACGGCGACGGGTGTGACACGGTGGCCGTCTTCCGCCCATCGGAGGCAACCGTGTATGCCGCCGACCGCCTTGGGCTTCACGTCACATGGCGGGAGTTTTCGGTCTCTGGCATCCCCATCGTGACCGACCTCGACGGAGACGCTCGGGACGAGATCGCCGGCTTCCGAACCGAATCGGGCCTGCTGATGCTGGACGACGTCGGAACCGCCGCCGGCGCGGCGGGAAGCCTCTTCTACGACGGTTTCGAGGTTCGAGAGCTCGCCGAATATGCCGCCGCCCACGCTCTCGATCGCATGACCCCGGTTGCCGGCAACTACGGCATCCCGTGCACGACCTGCGCGGACACCCGGCCGACGCTTCGCGTCGGGGACGAGGGTGCCTGGGTGAGCGAGCTGCGCCTGCGGCTGAGCGAGCTCGGTTTCCGGCCCGGAGAGGGATCGACGTACGACTCTGTGATCAGCAGTGCCGTCATCGCTTTCGAGAAGTACCACGGGCTCGAGCGGGATGGTGTGTTCGAAGCCGACAACTGGCAGCTGCTCGACGCCGCCGTTGCCATCCCCTACCGGGCGGACATCCCGGATCGGTTAGAAGTCGACCTCGGCCGCCAGATCCTCACCCTGGTGCTGGGTCATCAGCCGGCCGGCATCATCCCGATCTCCTCGGCCAACGGTGCCACCTACACCAGCTGGAACGGCAATACGGCAACGGCTCGGACCCCGGAGGGCGAGTTCAGCTTCTACCGGGAAGAAGGTGGGTGGTACCGGTCCTACCTCGGCCGCATGTACCACCCGTTCTTCTTCCGGGGTGGGTATGCCATTCACGGGTCCAACAGCGTGCCCGCCTACCCGGCCTCCCACGGATGCATTCGCACCCGAATCGATGATCAGGATTGGCTGATACCGCAAATCGACATCGGCATGCCGGTGTTCGTGTACGGCCTCCGGACCGAGGCGCCCGAGCTCTCAGCGACCTAGGCGTCGTCGTGCTGCCGCCGGCGGGCTCACGCCGCCTTCACTGCCGACTCGACGGTGTCGATCAGCTCGTCGAACTCGAACGGCTTTCCGAGGTGGGCGGTCATTCCCGCATCCAGGCACTTCTGAATCTGGTCGGGTGCCGAGTGGCCGGTGAGCGCGATGATCGGCAGCTCCACACCCGCCTCCCGCAAGGCTCTGGCGGCCTCGGTCCCGGACATGTTCGGCATTTCCATGTCGAGCACGATCACATCGAAGAGGCCGTCGTCGTAGGTATCCAGCGCCTCCCTGCCGTCGGAGACGGTGACCACGTCGTGGTCCTGCAGCTCGAGCATCTGGGTGATGATGAGCCGGTTCGAGGCGCTGTCGTCGGCGGCCAGCACCCGCAGCCGGGGCCGGTGCTCGCGTAGCCAGTGGCGGGTGATGAGCGTCTCGTCGGCCCGGTTGATGACCGCTCTGGCGGCATCGCGCAGGTCGAGCGGTCCGAGTGGCCTGGTGAGGTAGGCGGCGACACCGAGCTGACGGCAGCGAGCGGCGTCCCCTCGCTGGCCCGAGGACGTCACGACGATGGTACGGATCTCTTGGTCGAGCTTGGCGACCTCAGCGAGCGAGTGCTGATCGATATCGATGATGGCGATGTCGGGCTTGTGCCCGGCGAGGGCGGTGAGAGCGGGCTCCAGGCTATGGAACAGCGACGGCCGGATGCCGGCCGGGTCCAGTTGCTGAGCGATCACATACGCTGCGCTCTCGGGAGCCAGCACATACACCTGCAGGTTGGCGAGCTCGTCGATGGCGGCCAGCGTCTCGTCGCCTGCGGCAGCGGCCGAACCGAATTGGGCCGTGAAATGGAAGGTCGAGCCGGTGCCTTCCACGCTCTCGGCCCAGATCTTGCCGCCCATCATGCCGACGAGATCGCGGCAGATCGCCAGTCCCAGCCCGGTCCCGCCAAATTCACGAGCCGTGCTGTCGCTCGCCTGGAGGTATGGCTCGAAGATCGCTTCGAGACGGCCGGCGGGGATGCCGATGCCCTCATCGGAGACCCGGAAATGCAGGCGAACCTCCTCGCCGGCTGCCTGCTGTGGCTCGACCGCCACCCGAACGGTCCCATCTTCGGTGAACTTGACGGCATTGGAGACCAGATTGAGGATGATCTGGCGCAGCCGGCCCGGGTCACCGACGAGAACCGCCGGGACCTCTTCGACGATCGTGACCTCCACCGTCAGGCCCTTTTCGGCGATCAGCGGACCGACCGATTTGAGCGAATTGTGGACCGTGTCGCGCAGGTCGAATGGAATGGCTTCGAGGGTGAGCCTGCCGGCGTCCAGCTTGGACAGGTCGAGGATGTCGTTGATGAGCGTCAGCAGGGCATCCGCCGACGAGTTGACCACCTCGAGGTAGTCGCGTTGCTTTTCCGAGAGCTCGGTTTGCAGTGCCAGTCGGGTCATCCCGAGGATTCCGTTCATCGGAGTGCGCAGCTCATGGCTCATGTGGGCGAGTGCCTCCGCCTTCTTGTCGAGGGCGGCGAGGGCGTGGTCTCGTTCGCCGATCGCCTGGCCGAGGCGTGTCTCGAGGGCGGTCCGGTCTCGAACCAAATCCTGGCGCAGCTCTTCCAGCTCACGGCGCAGCGCCAGGTTGGCCTGAACCAACCTGGACTCTCGGTTCGGCTCGCCGGGCGGGGTCGTCACGAAAAGGCCCTTGTTTCGCTCGGGGTTCTCATCGGCACCTGCATGGCGGTTATTGACCCCTCCTCGGGCCGGGTGACGCCGGCGCTCGGTTAGGCTGCGCGGCTGGAGGTACCCGTGCCAACGTTTCGGCCAGATCTGGGCGCCATACCCGTGTATCAGCCTGGACGAACCCCGGACGAGGTTCGGCGCGATTTCGGGCTCGAAACGGTGATCAAGCTGGCTTCCAACGAGTGCCCCTACCCGCCGTTCCCGCCCGTAGTGGAGGCTGTGGCACGGGCGGCGTCGGGAGTGAACCGCTATCCCGACAATGGCACCGTCGATCTGCGGGCCGCATTGGCGGATTTCCTTGACGTTGCCGAAGACCAGCTATGGCTGGGCGGGGGCAGCAACGAGCTGATGTATGTCACCGCGCTGGCGGTGGGCGGGCCGGGCACGAGCGCGGTCTATGCCGCCCCCAGCTTCGGGTTGTACCGGATCGCCACCCGGCTGGCCATGGCCGAGGGCATCGAAGTGCCCCTCGACCCGGAGCTTCGCCACGATCTCGATGAGATGTTGGCCGCCATCCGAGCCGACACGAGCGTGGTCTACGTGTGCAATCCCAACAACCCCACGGGCACGCACCTCGCTGCCGAGGCAATCGATGCATTCGTGGCGGCGGTTCCGAGCCGTGTCCTCGTCGTGATCGATGAGGCCTATAACGAGTTCGTCACCGCCGGAGACTTCTCCACGGCCCGCCCGTGGGCGCTGCGGCGAGAAAACGTGGTGGTCGCCCACACCTTCTCCAAGGCTTACGGTCTGGCGGGCCTGCGAGCCGGATACTTCATCGGCCGGCCGGAAACACTCAACGAGCTGCGCCGCATCCAGTTGCCCTTCTCGGTCAGCAGCCTGGCCCAGGTGGCGGCCATCGAGGCGATCAAGCACCAGGACCTGGTGGCAGAGCGCAGGCAGGCGAACCGCGCCGGACGGCAGCTGATCGTCGACGGGCTGTCCCGGCTCGGGCTCGTGCCTGCTCAGAGCCAGGCGAACTTCGTGTACGTCCGGCCCCCGATGCCGGCCACCGAGCTCTTCGAAGCCCTCCAGAAGCGGGGGGTCATCGTTCGTGACGTGGGAGGGGCCGTACGGATCTCGGTGGGAGCCGAGGAGGAGAACCACCGTTTGCTGGCCGCTCTCGACGAGATCATGGGCTGAGCCTCACCCCCGCGCTGGAGCCCGGTGCGGTCCCCGGGTTGTCACCCGTTTCGGAGCAGTCATGGCCTCGACCGTCCTTCGGGTCCCTGGTAGCGGCTATTGAGGGGGCGATAGGCGCGTCGTGGAAGGCTCCGGTTTCGTGGCCGCACGACGCCGCACGGTGGCAAAGCCTGCCAGTTGCAGCCCCACCATGACAACGAGGACCAGCGCGGTCAGCGCCGCGTGGCGAGGATCTCGTCTTTCCGCGTATTGCATCGCCAGACTGTGGACCGCCACCATGCCGACTGCCACGTATGCAATCCGATGTAACCGCTTCCAGCGCTTGGCGCCCAGACGCCGCATCGAGCCGTCGCGAGAGGTGACACCGAGAACGATCACGAATGCGAGTGCCGCCAACCCCGCCCAGTAGGCGACCCCGAAGCTATCCACGAGCTGATCGGGCTCGGGCCAGATCCTCATGAAAGGCTGCCAGATCTTCCATCCGCTGGAGTGAATGGCGAGCCCGCCTGGAAAATGAATCACTGCAAAGACGGCCGTCCAGATCCCGGTCACACGGCGCCACGGGAGATGACCGGCCGGCCGGCGCCGGCCCCGGAGCACTCGAATCGGGCCGATCGACATGGTCACCGCCAGAAGAAGCAGCGCGATGGATCCGGTTGCGACGTTGTAGCGCCAGAGTGTTCCATCGGCCTTTCGCCCTGCCTCTTCGGCCACCCACAGCTCCGAAGACAAGTCGAGGACAAAGAAGAGGACCGTTGCCGAGACGGCGGCTGTGGTGGCAACGAGCAGATGCCGTTGGATGGACTGGTTGGCTCGACCGCTCCCTGCTGTCCGCATGGCTTGGAATGTAGCGGGAACCTGGGACGTCGAGGCGGCGGAACACGCGCCGGGCCCGATCGGTCGGCAGAACCCGTCCCACGGCGTCGGCTGCGACGCCCGCGGCCTGCGGCACCAAAACGTCCAGCATGCAGATATGAAATCCTCGATCCCGGCAGCACGGCGCCGCTGCCGTGGATTTCAGACGATGGTTCCGCGGACCTCGCCGAGGCCGATGCGGGGCCGATCGCCGCCACCGCATTCCCCGCGGAGGATCACGGTGTCGCCGTCCTTTAGGAAACGTCGCTCTTCCCCGCCGGCCAGGGTGATGGGTTCGGTCCCGTTCCTGGTCAGCTCGATGAGACTCCCGAACGTCCCGGTCTCGGAACCGGAGACGGTGCCGGACGCATAGAGGTCTCCCGCTCGCACCGGGGTGCCGTTCGAGGTGATGTGGGCCAGCTGTTGGGCCATCGTCCAGTACATCTCTGAGAAGTTGACCCGGCTGATCACTTCCGGCTTGGCCATCCCGGCGCCGGCGAGCGCCACCTCCAGGTGAAGGTCGATCCCCTGCCGGTTCTCCTCTGTGAGGTAGGGCAGGACGGGGGGATCCTGGGGCGGGGCCGGCACACGATATGGCGCCAGCGCATCGAGGCTCACGACCCACTGACCGATCGAGGTGGCGAAGGATTTGCCGAGGAAGGGGCCCAGCGGCTGGTATTCCCACGCCTGGATGTCGCGGGCACTCCAGTCGTTGACCAGCACGATGCCGAAGATGTGATCCTCGGCCTCGTCAACCGGGACACTGGTCCCGAGTGAGTTGGCGTTTCCGGTCACGAAGCCGACCTCCAACTCGATATCGAGACGCTCGGTGGGACCCCACCGCGGAGGACCGTCGGGGGCCTTGAGCTGACCGGAGGGACGCTGGATGGGGGTGCCGCTGGCGACGACCGAAGAGGAACGACCGTGATATCCGATGGGAATATGGCGCCAGTTCGGGAGCAGTGGATCGCCGTCGGGCCGGAACATCCTGCCGAGGTTGGTGGCATGATGCAGTGACGAGTAGAAGTCGACGTAGTCCCCGGGCCCGACGGGAGCCAGCAACTCGACATCAGGCACGGGAACGAGGCTCCGTCTGGCGAGGCCGGGCACGCCCTGCAACTCTGGACAGCCGAGCTCGAGAAGCTCGGAGATACGGGCCCGCAGTCGCCTCCAGACCGGCCGACCGCCGGCGAGAAGCGGGTTGAGTGAATCTGCCAGGACGCTCCCCGCCGGGAGCTCGGCGGTTTCGAGGAGGCCGGCCTCCCACAGGGCGGCCAGGTCGAGGACGAACTGCCCGATCGCGACGCCGACGCGTGCTGTCTCGCCCTGTCGGCGGAAGACCCCGTAGGGGAGGTTCTGGATGGGGAATGGCGTGCCATCGGGCACCTCGACCCACGTTCGGAGCCGGGGATCGGTGGTGGGGTCGGCGTTCACGCCGTGGAGCGTACCCGTCGCCGCCGGTTCACGGGGTACGGTCGATTTGGCGTCGCAGCTCCATCTCACGAGCCATGAGCGACTCGAGCTCCCGTTGCAGTGCGGCGGCGTTGGCCCGGTCGCGTCGCGTTCGGGCTTCCCGCTGAGCCCGTTCGACGCGTGGCCGCAGGCTGCGAATGCGACCCGAGACCTCGTGTTTGCGGTCGATCAGCTGCTGTCTCGTCATGTCGTCCATCTTCTCTGGGGGGACGGCGCGGCTGTTACAGCATGCCCAATTCGACCAGGTCGGCGACCGGCTCGGTGAAGCTGCACGACCCGTAGCCGAGCATCAGCTCTGCCCGTGTCCGTGCGATCTCGGGGACGGTGGCCACCCGGTGCCGCCACCGGAAGGCCAGGTCGCCCAGTTCGAATGCTTCGGCCTCGTCTTCTGAGACGATCTCGATCAGCTCGGACACCTCCAGGTCGAGCGCCCGGGCGAACACCGCCGCCCCGACGATGTTGAGGAAGCCGTGGCGAGTGACCCCGGGATCGCAGTCCCAGTGTCGGAGGGGATGATGGAGACCTGCCGTGGCCTTGAACGGAACCCCCGAACGGGCCGCCAGGGCAATGAATGTGGCTACCTGGTCGGCAGAGGGGAAGTCGACAACCTCCCGGCCGCCGCATCGGATCTTGGCACCGGCCCCGGATTCGCTGATGGCCCTCATCTGGACGGCAAGCCGTTCCTCCCAATTCCCCGACAGGGACACTTCGAAGAGGACGGTGTCGAACAGGGCGCCCAACGAGATCCGCACGCTCGCAAGCATGGCCGATAGAGCCGGATCGTCCACCAGCTCGGGCGGAATGCGAAGCTCGGCGACCTCGAAGCTGGCACGCTCCCGCATCGCCAGCTCTACGACCGCCAGCGATCGGGCGTAGTCGGCGATGCCCTTGCTCCACGGCCCGGACGGGGGGGTGATCACCACCGACAGGGGCCACGGGTCGGGCTCGTCGCCCAGATGACCGGCCAGCTCCTCGAGCCGGCGGTCCGGGCAGATGAAGCGATTCACCATCCACGATTGAAGGGCACGGGCATCGCGGTAGCCCTCGACGGCACCCTCCATGTCGCGGCTTTCGGGAGGGAACAGGCCGGCATAGTCGACCAACCCGGAGAGGAACGCGCTGCGCGCCGTCGGCTCGGACTGCATGCCCGGAGGCTACGGAGGCCGCCCGGCTGTCAAAAGTCAACGGGGATGCGGCCGCCTAGGGCTCCCAGAGGTCGAGAGTGATTCCGGCGATGTCGCCGCCATCGGTGAGAAGCACATCGACCACCCACCAATCGAGGCAACTGCTGGCTTCGGCCGGCTGGATGCTGATCTGCCGCAATCCGGCCAGGTCGTCGTGAACCGGCATGGGTGGGCCGGCGCAGTGATCGTGCGGGCCGGCCGTGATGTCGTTGATGCCGGGCTGGGCAAGCAGCGCGAGGGCCGAGAACGGTGCAGTGCGGGCCCGGAATCCGTCGCTCGGCCGACCGAACACCCACGAGCCCGGATCGGCCAGGCTGGCCGCAGACTCCACCCTGGCGAACTCGGGCCCGAGTGTCAGCGTCACCGACTCTGCCAGGGGCAGCGCGCCGAAGCGGGTGGCGGAGGGGTCCTGTGCGAACTCCACCAGCGCCTCGACGATCTCCCGTTCTGCCGCAGTGGGCGGCTCCGGGGGCGTCGGCGCCCCGAACGAGGAGAACCCGAAGTCACAGCCGAGGTCACCCGAGTACTCCGTGACGACCTCACCGCCGGGAAGCGAGAATCGCACGAACTGCGCGAGTGGTCCGACCGTCTGGCCGCCGTTGCACGCCGTGCCTACCTCGACGAGCACAGTACGGGAGTCGCCCGCCGCCACCAGCGGGCCGGCGTCGTCGGCGATGGGGATGGACGTTCCCGGTCGGGCGGGCATTTCCTGGCCGTCGTCGGCGATGCCGGTCACGGCCAGGGGACCCTCGAGGAGGCACGGATCACCCGACACATTGATGAACCGGAACGGAGTCGCCGTGCGGTCGAGTTCGGTCTCAGCACCCAGGGCCCACACGATGAGCCCAGCCGGGGTACAGGCGGGTGTGCTGATCTCGCCGCTCCAATCTCCGAAGCCCGAGTGGGCGAACATGCAGCCGAGGTCGCCGGAGAAGGGGACCTCCACGGTGCCGGCGGCGAGGGTGATCCTGACCGCCTCCGCCACGGGGCCCACCGGTGACCCGCCGACACATCCGGTGCCGGTTTCGATCAGCAGCGTGCGAGAGCTCCCGGCCGGGAGCAGAGAGCCTGAGTCGCTCCCGATGGGAATGTAGGTCCCTAGCTGGGCAGTGATCTCCTCCCCACCGGTTCCGATCCCGGTGACCGCCAGCGGATCTTGCAGGATGCAGGGATTCTCTGCCACGTTCGTGAAGCGCAACGGGGTGACCACATGGCCGGCGGCACCGTCTCCCTGGAGGGGGTCGATGCTCAAGGCGGCCGGCGTGCAGGCGGCGGCTTCGGGGGTCGTGGTCGGGGTGCCGAGTGTCGTCGGTGTCGGATCGACGGCTGTCGTCGCCACGTCCGGCTCGTCGTTCCGGCCGCTGAACACGAGAAACGGGAGCCCGATCATGACCAGTACCACGGTTGCGGCCGCGGTGGCCAGGAGCCAGGCGGGTACCCGGCGGGTTGGCACCGCCTCGGATGCCCGCGGAAAGGGCGGGGCCGCCGGAGCGGAGTCGGCGAGTTTGTTGACCAGTTCTTCGAGGCGACGATCCATCTGGTCAGTCATGGAGGAGCTCCTTGAGTCGGGCCCGGGCGCGGGCGAGGTGGCGTTTGACAGATCCTTCCGAGATATCGAGCCGGGCGGCGACCTCGGCCGGCGTGAGATCCTCCCAATAGGTGAGAAACACTGCAGCCCGTTGCTGCACGCTCAGCTTGTCGATGGCGCGCATGACGTCGATATCGATGAGCGTTGGGGTGAAAGTACCCGGGACCGCCGTGGCCAGCTCCCGGATCCGTCGCCGAACGGTGCTGCGGTGATGCGATCGTGCCTGGTTGAGCACCGAGCGGTACAGATAGGCTCGACGGTTCGTCACCGCCGCCCAATTGCGCGATCGGAAGGCCCGCAAGCAGGCGTCTGTCACGACGTCCTGAGCATCGAATGGCCCGACCAGCCCGGTGGCGAACCGGACCAACTCGTCGCCGTGCTTGCGATAGAGATCTTCGTTGTCCGTCATCTCACCGATGTGACGCCGCCGGTGCGCAATCTGGGTGACATGGCCACATTCAAACCCGCACAGGCCTCGTGCGTTCGCATCGGGCTCGTTGGGCGCGTAATGTCGAGCCATCGGGGGAGTCTGGAAGGAGCGGGTATGGCCCAGCAGCCGATCGAGCTGATTCTGTTGAAGCAATGGGCGGAACACATCGCGATTCCAGTTTGGATCATGGATGCGGACGGCAATCTCGTGTTCTACAACGAGCCGGCCGAGGCCATCCTGGGGAGGCGGTTCGACGAGGCCGGCGAGATCAACGCCGAGGAGCTCGCCGACCGGTTCGTGACCACCGGCCTGGACGGACATCCGGTCCCGACCAAGGAGCTCCCGGTGGTGGTCGCCCTCACCGAAGGTCATCCGGCGCATCGCGAGTTGAGAATCCAGGCGCTCGACACGGGCCAGTCGCGTCAGATCGAGATCACGGCCATTCCGATCCGTGGACAGGGTGGCCGCGATCTGGGGGCGGTGGCGCTGTTCTGGGAGTCTGCTCAGCGATGAGGGTCGAATTGTGGGGCACGCGGGGCTCGGTGGCAGCCGCCGGCCCCGACACCGTCGAATACGGGGGCGACACCTCGTGCGTCCAGGTGACCGGCCCGGAAGGCGAGGAGATCCTCCTCGATGCCGGATCCGGGATTCGCCTCGTTTCCGGTTCGGTGGCCGGCGCCGGGCGGGTCGACATCCTCCTCACCCATCTGCACATGGATCACATCCAGGGCCTTGGCTTCTTCCCGCCGCTGTTCGACCCCGGCGTCGAGACCCATATCTGGGGCCCTTCCTCGACCACCCTCAGCCTGACCGAGCGGCTCAGCCGCTACCTTTCCCCACCGTTGTTTCCCGTTCGCCTGCGGGAGCTTCCCAACACCGAGGTGCACGACCTGAGCCCCGGCGGCTTCGAGATCGGATCGGTCACGGTCACGGCGGACTTCGTTTGTCATCCGGGAACGACTCTGGGGTATCGCCTCGATACCGAGCTCGCCGCGGTCGCCTATCTGCCCGACCATGAGCCGGCGCTGGGGGTGGAGCGGTTTCCCGACGCCCCCGAATGGACCTCGGGAAATACGCTGATGATGCATGCCGATTTGCTCATCCACGACACTCAGTACACCGACTCGGAGTACGTCGAACGGGTGGGATGGGGTCACAGCAGCTTCACACACGCCACGATGCTGGCCGAGCGGGCGGGCGTACGGAGGCTGGTGAGCTTCCACCACGATCCGGGTCACACCGATGCGGACCTCAACCGCCTCAACCGGGAGGTCACCGAAGCGGAGCACTCGTTCGAGTTCGTGCCCGGCCGGGTGGGCACCGTGTTTCAGCTGGCCTGAGGCGCGACTCGCCGGGTCAGCCGGCGGCCAGTTGCAGTTCGAGATAGTCGATCTGATCGCGCAGCATCTCGGCCAGCTCCCACAAGCGCCGCGTCGGGTCGTCGATCACCAGGAGGCGGTGGGCGTCGAGCGGGCCGATCGGTGAGAGGGCACACGCCTGATACGAGGCGATGGCCGGGTCCGCAGCCAGGTCGAAGTCGATGGGCGCCCCCGGCTCGCCCAGCTCTGCCTGCAAGGCGGCAACCTTGCGGACGAGCTGAAAGACGGTGTCGCGGAGCGTTTCGCCCTCGTCGCTCACCTCGAGGTCCTTGATGTCCTCGACAATCGCCATCGGATAAGGATCGTCTGGCAGCCACTTGGTGACCCGAATGCGACGGGTCCCGGCGGTTACTGCCACCCAGCGGCCGCCTTCGATCTCCTCGGCGTCGAGCAGCCGCACCACCGTGCCGAGGTCGGCGCGTTCCTCGCCACCCCCCACCTCCCATCCGCGCTGGATGAGCACCACTCCGAACTCGGGCTCGTCATGCGCTTGCAGGTCGACCATCAGGGCCCGGTAGCGCTCCTCGAATATGTGGAGCGGGAGGAGCATGTACGGGAACACGACGTTCGAGAGCGGGAAGATGGGAAGTCGGTAGCCCATGGAACAAGGCTACGACGCCGGGCAGGCCAATCGGCCGGAACCGGCCCGGGTGGCCAACTCGGAAACGACACCACTACCGACTCACCCACCCCCGTCACCGCCATCGGCACCTGAACGATTCGGCCTGCGATACTGGCGCCATGAAACCAACGGTTGCCATTCTCGGGGCAGGCGCGCTGGGCGAGATCCTCGCCGGTGGGCTGCTGCGGGCCGGATGGTCGCCCGCCGACCTGGCATTGGCCGCCCGCAGGGAGGAGCGCTGTGCCGAGCTGGCAGAGCGGCTGGCAGTTGCCTGTCACCTCGACCCGGTTGCCGCCGCCGCCGGCAAGAAAGTGATTGTCATAGCCGTCAAGCCGAAAGACGTCCCAACCTTGCTGGGACAGATCCGGGGTGCGTTGGAGTCCGGCCAGGTGGTGCTGTCACTGGCCGCCGGCGTGCCGATCTCCGTCTTTGAGAAGTCGCTCGGACAGGCGGCGGTGGTGCGGGCGATGCCGAATACGCCGGCATTGGTCGACGAGGCCATTACGGCCTACGCCCCCGGAACGCACGTGACGGAGGAGGCTCTCAAGGAAGTTGCCTCGGTCATGGAGGCGATCGGCAAGACGGTCATGCTCGAAGAATCATTGATGGACGCCGTGACCGCCGTGTCCGGCACCGGCCCCGCCTACGTCTATCTGCTGGCCGAAGCCCTCACCGATGCTGCCATTCGTGAGGGCTTGCCGCGTCATGCAGCCCAGCTGCTGGTTGATCAGACGCTCAAAGGCACCGGAGCCTTGCTGGCGGAGACCGAGCTGAGCCCGATCAAGCTGCGAGCGCAGGTCACCTCGCCGGGGGGTACGACGGCGGCGGCCGTGCACGTGCTCGAAGAGAGTGGCTTCCGGGCGGCGATCGAGGATGCCGTCAGAGCAGCCGCCCAGCGCTCCCGCGAGATGGGAGAAGCGGCCGCCCGGCAGAGTGACTAGGCGTCGGGCCGCTGCGAGGCGACGGCACCGCTACGACAGGCCGGGTGTGTCCTGGAGGCCGTCGAGCAGGGCCGACAGCTCGGCGGGCGACAGCCTGGCCTGCCCATGCAGGCCGCCCAGGGTGTAGTACGCAGGCGGCATCGAACCGTTCTCGACCTCACGCCAGGACTCGTCGGCCTTGCGCTGCGGCCGGTCCCACTCCTGGTAGTTGACCCGGCTGCGGCCATCATCCACATGCTTGGCGAGTGCCCATGAGACCGGCGCCACCGTCGAGTACCACGGCCACACCACCTGGTTGCTGTGGCAGTCGAAGCAGGCTCGCACCATCAGCTCACGGGTCTGGGGGGTTGCCCAGTCCGGCTCGCCGGTGACCGGCGGGTTGGAATGGTCCCGGCCGTACGGCACCGCCTGGGCTGCGAGGAACACGACGACGAGTGCTGCCAGGCTGCTGGTGGCGACCACGCGCCCCGGGGCGCGCATCGGACGCGGGTCGAGCGTCCGAGTGCGGCGGCGATAGATCGCCCAGGTGGTTAGCCCAAGCGCCACCAGCAATCCGGCCATGAACAGAGGAGGCAGCCCGATGAGCGCCGAGACGGCCAGCGCCAGCATCGCAACAACCGCACCTGTCCCCGCCACGCCGAGGTTGGCGCGAAGGACGTGGAGCATTCGGCGGCCCATCCGCTGTTTCTCCTTCGTACCAAGAGCCGGCCCACCGTGTTCAGGGACCGCCCACCCAAGCTGACGCTGTTTGCCGGGGGCGCCGGTGATGGTGGTGGATGCCGGCAGGTTACCGTAACCTAGGGCCGGCATGCGCAGAGCCCTCGTCCCGTTCATTCTCGCCATACTGGCCGTCGCCGGCACCGCAGCACCCGCCGTTGCCCAGACTCCAGCCGAGATCGCCGAGGCCGTCGCCGTGCAGGGGTACTACGTTGAGCCGGGCTCGGAGCCGGTCAGCGAGGAGGGGCTCATCGAGCTGGCCGGCTTGATGCAAGACCGCGGCTACAACTTCGTGGCGGTTGTGCTGGCCGAAGATCCCAGCGGGGGAGCCAACGCCCTGGCAAGTGCCATCGTCGACCAGTTCTCGGTCGGATCCACCGTAGTGGTGCTGAGCCCGGCGGCACTGGGATTCGACTCGACCGAGTTCACGATCGGAGAGCTCACCGCGGCCGGACAGGACTCGCTCGACTTGTTCAGCACCAACGTCAACGACGGTTTCACATTGTTCGCCGACAACCTCGTTCCGGGAATAGCCACCGGGGGAGCGGGAGACGCCGGAGGGAACGGGGGCGGGTTCCCGTGGGCTCTGGTCTTCATCGTGGGCGGGCTGGTACTGGTGGTGGTGGTGCTGGTTCGCCGCCAGTCCAAGGCCGAAAAGCAGAGAAAGGTCGAAGACATCTCCGAGGCTCGGGTCGAGATCAAGCACCAGCTCGACGAGATCGCCAACCTCATCCTCGAGGAGACCGATGCCATCAGTGTGTCCGAGGACCGCAAAGCTGCCGAGCACTTGCAGGCGGCTTCCCAGGCGTATGCCGATGCGCTCGACCTCTACGACCGCACCACCACCTTGCAGCAGCTCGAGAGCATCTCCGACTCGCTCGACCGGGCTCGCTGGCAGCTGCAGGCGGCGGTAGCGCTGCGCGACGGGAGAGAAGTGCCGCCGGAACCCGTTGCCGAACGCGCCACCTGCTTCTTCGATCCTGCCCACCCGCCCGCCACCGAGACCGCCGTGCTGCGCACCGGTGCCGGAGATCGCGAGGTCAAGGTGTGTCCCGAAGATGCCCAGAGGCTGCTGCGCGGCCAGCAGCCCCAACCCCGTCAGATCAGTGTTGGTGGCCGTCCCATTCCCGCCCCGATGGCCCCCAAGAGCTATGGCGGCGGCGGATTCGGAACCATGGACATGTTCGAAGTCATCATGGGAGGCATGGCGGCTTCAGGAGGTTTCGGGGGAGTCGGCCGGGCGGCGCCACATTCCCGCCGCAACCGTCGGTATACGCGCAGCCGCGAGGTCCCGGTTACCAAGCGTCCCGCCCGGCGCGGCCTCATCCGCACCCCGCGCGGGCGCAAGGCCGGAGGGGGCTCGATCTCTCGTCGGGGCCTGCGGCGCCGGTGACGGGCGTGCTCGACCCCTGAGTCGTCCCTATGATGAGCTGACCGAGAGGATGGAGTGTAGGTAATGGGTTTCATGAAGCGCCTTTGGGGCTATATCAAGCAGCTGTTCAAGAGCACGGCTGAGAAAGCGATGGACCCCGAGATCGAGATCGAGCAGGCGATCTCGGAGGCACGCAAGCGCGACCAGGAGCTGCGGAATCAGGCGGCCAAAGTTGTGGCCCATCGAGTCCAGCTCGAATCCAAGATCGAGGACGCGGCAGACAACGTGGGCTCGGCGCGAGAGCTTGCCAAAAAGGCCCTGCTGAAGGCCGAAGAAGCCCGGACGGCCGGCAACGTGGAGGAAGCCGAGAAATGGACTCGCTCGGCCCAGTCGCTGGCGATGCGCCTGCAGGCATCCGAGTCGAACCTCGACAGCCTCAAGAAGCAGTATGAGACTGCGATGGATCAAGCCGAGAAAGCCAAGTCGGCCGTCAGCCAGAACGCGATGCGCCTGCAGGAGCTGGCTGCCAGGCGCCTCGAGCTGTTGGGTGCGCTCCAGCAGGCCAAGATGCAGGAATCGGTCAACAAGGCGGTAAACGCCATGACCGAAACGCTCGACGACGAGGTGCCCAGCCTGGCCCGAGTCGAAGAGAAGATCGAGAAGCGCAAGTCAGAAGCCATGGCCCACGCCGAGCTGCGAGAGGCGACCCCGGAGGGGTCCGAGATGGAGCTGCGGGAGGCCGTCTCGCTCGCCAAGGCAGACGAGAAGCTGGACGAGCTCAAAGCCGAGCTCGGCCTCACTACCTAGTCGGCCACGACCTAGAGAAGGCCCGGGGTGCCGACCCCGGGCCTTCTGGCATCTCCGTCACGAGACCCAGAGTGTCGGCTCATCCGCCTGTTCGTTAGGCCATTCGGCCCTGGTCGGCCGACGCCGATCAACTCAACGAGAATCTCGAGCCGATCTACACCGCCGAGTTGGTCGCCCAGGCCGGGGAGGCCCTCGGCACGGTGTCGGCGATGGGCACGCAGATGCAAACCGAGATGCTCCCCGCACTGGCCGCACAGCTGGGAATGAGTGGCGACGAGCTTCCTCGGAGCGAACTTCCCGGCCACCGCCACCGCCCTGTCCACGCTGCCGGAGGCACTGGGCCGTTTCGATGGCCTCGTGACCAATTTCGAGTACAACCTGGACAACTACGACACGCTCAAACCCGTCGACTTCACATCGATCATCTGGACCTGTTCATGGGTGGGTTCGTGTCGTTGGCTGCATTCGGGCTCGCCTGGTGGTCGGAGCGGAGGACAATCGCTCCAACCTCTGTGCGAACCGTCGAACGAGCAGCTACCAGGGAGCACACAAAGGTGTAGCAGGCCGGCAACGGTCGCCCGGCGGCGAGCAGGCGCCAGTCCGGCTACGGTCGGCGATCGCCGGCGGAGCCCGCCGGGCGGCCGGTTGCGGTTCCGGCGTCCGCAGCTCCCGCTCCGGTCACGCCGGTCGCTGCTTCGGCGGGCGGGGCGTGTGGCCAGCGCTTCTCGATCTCGGCGTTGAGCTCGGCTCCGAGCAGCACGGCAATCGCCGACACGTAGAGCCACAGCAGCACCGCCAGCGGGGCCGTGAAGAGACTGAAGGCCGAGTTCGCTTCGAGGAAACTGGTCGTGTAGATGCGCAGGCCGAGGCTTCCGAGGGCCCATGTCACGAGCGCCAGGACTGCGCCGGGCACGTCCCGGCGCCACGGGGTGGAATGGGGCGGGGCAATGTGGAGGACCCATGTGAGCAGGACGACGCCGACTGATGCCACCACCGGCCAATACATGACTGCCCAGATGGTCTCGAAGGCCGATTCGAGCCCGAAGTTGTCGGCCAGATTCGCCCCGAAGCGGGGACCTACCACCAGCAAGGGAATCAGCACGGTCATGGACAGGATCCCGGCCACCGTCAGCCACAGCCCCACGAGGGTCTTGCGCCGAAAGTCCCGATGATCTTCGAGGTCGTAGGCGATGGTGACGGCGTCGACGATCACGCGGGCGGCTCGTGATCCGGACCAGAGTGCTATGAGCCCGCCGAATGTGAGCACGTCGGCCCGGCCCCGCCTGAGGAGGCTGTCGACGGCCGGCTCGACCGTCTCTTCGATGGTGGAAGCCGAGAAGATGTTGTCGGCCCAGCCGAGGAGCTGATCCTTGATATCGGCCACCGTTCCTGCCCCTCCGATGTCTCCCACGTACCCGAGCAGACCGAGTGCCACCAGCAACAAGGAGGGGAGCGACAGGACGAGGTAGAAGGCCACCTCGGCTGCCAGGCCGGGAAGGCGGTCCTCCAGGGTGTCTACCACCGTGTCCTTGGCCAGTGAGTAGCCGTCGCGGGCCCAGGTTCGGCCGCGCTCCACGAGCGTGACCCGGCGGTTCGGGAGCATCGTCACAGCACAACCGTACCGAGGTTGCGTCTCTTGCTACCCGAACCGCCTCGCTTCGGATGATCCTCCACCCGCCGGCGGGTGCCCACCTACTCGGCGGCGACCAGGGAGCTCCCCGTGGCGAAGGCTGCCAGTAAGTTGGAGGCGTCGGGCTCGACCGCCGCCAGATAGGCCACGCCGTTGGACGGAGCGTTGCGGGAGGGCAGCGTCCCTGTTTCTGTCTCGCCGGCCCTCACCACGGACCAGCCCAGCCTGAGCAAGGCGCCGGTCGACAGGCCTTCGTCGGAGCGCAGGCTGTTTCCGAGCGAACCGGCTACGAACGGCAGTGACGGGAACCGGGTGGGGCGTGTGAGTGACGCCATGAGCTCGTCCACAACCTGTTGCTGACGGGCGGTGCGTGCGATATCACCCTGGTCCAGGGCCACCCACGTGCCGTCGATCAACTCCTGGTATTCACGAGAGCGCACGTAGGAGACGGCCTGAGCTCCGTCCAGCTTCTTCGTTCCGGCCGTTACCGCCAGCCCGGACTTGGCGTCGCGGGCGTCATGAGCGAACTCGATCGGAACCCCGCCGAGGGCGTCTACCACCCCTGCGAAGTCGCCGAAGCGGACCTCGAGATAGTGGTGGATGGGGAGACCCGTCGCGTCCTTGACCGTCGCCACCAGCAGGTCGGGCCCGCCGTAGGCGTAAGCGGCGTTGATTCGGTCGGCGCCGCGCCCTGGGATGTCGACCCGCAGGTCGCGGGGGAGGCTGACCATCTGGAGACGGCCGTCGTGAACATGGAACAGCATGATGACATCAGCCCGTTCGCCTCCGAAGTCACCGAAGAAGTTGCCCAGTTCTGCGGGGAGGTCTTCCCGGCTGTCGGTTCCCACCAGCAGGTAGTTGGTCGGCCCCGCCCCGGGGGCGTCCAGGCTGGGCAGCTCGGAGGCGGGAATTCGCTCGATGGCGTTGGAGAGCAGGAACACCGACAGCAATGCCCAGAGAAGCGATCCGACGGCCAGCGACGCCAGGACCACAATCACGGCGCGGCGAAGGCGCCACCGGCGCGGCTGCTGCTCGTCGTCGGGCCCGGCAGGCAGGGAAGCCGGATCGAGCGGCGGCCCCGCACCGGGCGCATCCAAAGAGCCCGGCATCGCCGGCGTTTCGGTGTCGGCGGGAAGCACGACAGGAGTAAGCAAGTCCTCAGGTGGCATAACGGGAGTTCCTCGGTGGGGTCGGTAGGCGGTCCGGCGGGATGCTACCGGTCGGCGCAAGATAGTCGCCCCGATGGCAGACGGTTTCTGACCCGCAGTCGGCGGCGCGCCATAGCCTGACAGCATGGCGATCGAGGTTTCTCGCGAGCGATTCGAAGAACTGGTCGGTGAGGCGCTCGACTCCATCCCCGAGGAGCTGGCCGGCTACATGGAGAACGTGGCGGTGGTGGTGCAGCAGTGGCCGACGCCGGGACAGCAAGCCGGCCATGGCGGGACGCTGCTGGGCCTGTACGAGGGGGTGAGCCTCACCCGGCGCGGGCCCATGTCGTACA
The DNA here is from genome assembly GCA_041619515.1 of Acidimicrobiia bacterium. Classification (GTDB taxonomy): domain Bacteria; phylum Actinomycetota; class Acidimicrobiia; order Spongiisociales; family SHLN01; genus SHLN01. Next base: position 20,471 of record JBFKDW010000003.1, on the reverse strand, counting down.
CGGCCGTCATGCCGGACCGGATCACCATCTTCCAGGGTCCGCATTGCCGGATCACCGACGAAGAAGACGGATTGCGACACCGGATCGCCACCACCGTCATCCATGAGGTAGGCCATCACTTCGGGATCTCAGATGAGCGGCTGCGGGAGCTGGGCTGGGCCTGAGCAGCGCCTCTCCTGCCGCCAGAGCGGGCGATTGTTGCTAGGTTCGCCGCTATGAGTGATACATACACAGTCTCGCGTTCGGCCACCATCGATGCACCTCCCGAGCAGGTCTACGCCCACATCGTCGACCTTCGCAAAATGGAGGCCTGGTCGCCCTGGGAGAAGATGGACCCCAACATGACGAAGACCTACTCCGGGGCCGAGTCCGGCGTCGGTGCCCGGTATTCCTGGGCGGGAAATCGCAAAGTGGGCGAGGGCAGCATGGAGATCACCGACGTCAAGGAGAACTCCAAGGTCGAGATGGCCCTCGAGTTCTTGAAACCGTTCAAGGCGAGCAACACGACTTCGCTCGAGCTGACGCCGGACGGTGACGGCACACGCGTGACGTGGGCGATGACCGGTAGGAAGACCCTCATGACCAGGGTCATGGGCATCTTCAAGAGCATGGACGCGATGGTCGGTCCCGACTTCGAAGCGGGCCTCGCCACGCTCAAAGAGGTCGCCGAGAGCTGATCCGGACCCGGCGCGTTGCACCGGATCGGGCCGGGCACGGCTTCGATCGGTGGAGCCCAGCGTTCCCGCTCAGTCGACGAGTGCCAGCACGCCGGCAGGGTCGAGCTTGATGCGGACGCGGTCGCCGGGGCGAGGGCGGGCCGGCATCGAGACGGTCAGCTGAGATCCGGACTCGGTGGTTGCCCGGGCGAGATAGTGGTCGCCCCGAAAGACCGACCCGATCACCGTCACCGTGATGTTTCCGGCATCGTCCACCACCAGGGCATCCGGGCGGAGCACAACCTGACAGGGGCCGTCGGGAACGTCGACCGGCACCGTCGCCCATCCGAGATCGGCACGGCCGTCCTTCGCGATGGCTGCGAAGCGGTTGCTGAAGCCGAGGAAATCGGACACGAACACGCCGGCAGGAGACGCCCACAGGTGCTCGGGAGTCGCCGCCTGGACGAGCGCTCCCTCCCGCATGACGGCGACCCGGTCGGCGATCGTGAAGGCTTCCTCCTGGTCGTGGGTCACATACAGAACCGTTGTCTCCACCCGCGCGAAGATCTCACCGAGCTCGACGATCAAGCGCTCGCTGAGAGACCGATCGAGTGACCCGAGCGGCTCGTCCAGCATGACCATCCGGGGAGCAGGCGCCAGGGTCCGCGCCAATGCCACGCGTTGTGCCTCCCCACCGGATAGCTGGTTGATGCGGCGCTGCTCGGCCCCGGCCAAACCGACCAGCTCCAGCACCTCCCCGACCCGCCGGTTGATGTCTGGGCGGGACCATCCCGCCATGCGCAACCCGAACCCGACGTTCCCGGCCACGTCCCGATGCGGAAACAGCGCATAGTCCTGGAACATGAGCCCGAAGTTGCGGTTGTGAGGGGGCACGGAGGATAGGTCGGTTCCGTCCCACGAAACAGAGCCCCGGTCGGGCGTCTCGAGGCCGGCAATCACACGGAGGAGCGTCGACTTGCCTGAGCCGCTTGGTCCCAGCACGGCAACCGTCTCGCCGGTGGCAACGTCGAGATCGACGTCAACGAGGGCGTTGCGGTCGCCGTAGCGCTTGGAGAGATCGCGCACCTGCAGCATCAGAACTCGCCCACGTCGCCCAGCCGGAGCCGGTCGACGAGCAGGATGACGGCTGCCGTCAGGGCCATGAGGATGGTGCTCAGTGCCAGGGCTTGGCCGAAATTGAGCGTGCCCGGCCGCCCGAGCAGCCGGAAGATGGCGATCGGAAGCGTGGGAGTGTCTGGCCTGGCGATGAAGCTGGTGGCACCGAACTCTCCGAGACTGATGGCAAAGGCGAAGCCGGCGCTGACGCCGAGGGCGCGGGCCGCGATCGGAAGGTCGATCTCTCGCCAGATCCGAGCCGGTGAGGCTCCCAGAACCGCGGCGGACTCTCGCAGCTGAGGTCGAACCGCCCGCATGACCGGGACCGAGAGGCGCACCACGAACGGGATCGCCACGAGGGCGTGCGCCAGCGGGATGAGGATGACGTGCGCCCGCAGATCGATCGGCCAGTCGAGCGCGACCAGCATGCCGAATCCGATCGTCACCGCCGAGGTTCCCAGCGGCAGCATCAGCAGCAGGTCGAACGATCGGGAAGCTCGCCCCGTCCGGTAGGCAACAACGGCCGCCGCGGCCATTCCCACCACCAGGGCGATGATCGTCGCCAATCCCGCAATCCACAGCGAGTTGCCGATCGCCTCCAGCGGAGAAACGAAGGCGGTGCTCCCGCTGCCGTCGGTGAGGGTGCGATAGAAGGTGAACGGTCCGCTGCCTCCGGTGTCGAACGAACGCGCCACCAGTATCCCCAGCGGGAGCACCGCGACTACTCCGATGTAGGCGGCAACCGAGCCGACCACGAGCCGCTGGCGCCAGGTCGACGGGCGCTGCGCCACCGACTCGGCCGGCATGAGGCTCAGCTCTACCTCACGACGCCGTTGATACCGGCCGTAGAGCCACAGGATGACCGAGACCCCGGCCAGCTGGACGATGGCGAGGGCAGCGGCCACGGGCAGATTCAGAAACACGACGGTCTGGCGATAGATCTCCACTTCGAGCGTGGCATAGGTGAGGCCGCCGAGGATGAGGATGACACCGAACGAGGTGAACGTGAAGAGGAACACGATGGCCGCGGCGGCAGCCAGCGCCGGGCGGAGCAACGGGAGCGTGACGGTCCGAAAAGCCTGCCAGCGGGTGGCCCCAAGGGATCGGGCGGCCGCTTCCATGCGCGGGTCGAGGTGAGACCACAGTCCCCCGACGGTGCGCACGACCACGGCCACGTTGTAGAAGACGTGGGCAGCAAGGATGATCCAGATGGTCCGGTTGAGGTTGATGCCGAACGGGCTCGAGCTGCCGAGCAGCGCCAGGAATGCCGTCGCCACCACCACCGTCGGCATGACGAAGGGCACCGTGAGCAGCGCCGACAAGAGCCGCTTGCCGGCGAACCGGTAGCGGGCAAACACATAGGCCACCGGCATGGCGGCAATCATCGTGAGCAGGGTGGAAACCACCGCTTGCCAGAGGGTGAACCAGACGACGCCCAGCAGGGGCGCGGACGTCAGAACCGCCCGAAAGGGGGACAGGTCGGGGGACCCGTCACGAACCAACCCGGTGAGCAGAATGCTGAGCACCGGGTAGGCGTAGAAGACGGTGAGAAAGCCGAGGGGGACCAGAACCAGCGACGCCCGGCCGAGCCGGGACCAGGAGATCCTCACCGGAGCACGATCGCGGTCCACTCGTCGATCCATCGATCCCGGTTCTCGGCGATCACGGCCGGCTCGACCGTGAGCGGCTGGTCGGCCACGGTGGCGTGATCCGTGAAGACCCGGGGCAGCTCGGCCCCGATCAGCGCCGGAAAGACGAACATATTGAGCGGGATGTCCTCCTGGAACCGGGGGGTCAGCATGAAGTCGACGAAGCGCTCGGCCGCCTCCCGGGAGTCGGTGCCGGCGAGGATCCCGGCGAACTCCACCTGGCGGAAACAGCTTTCCTCGACGATGCCGGTGGCAGGCTCGTCGATCGGCTCGGCGGCGAAGACCACTTCGGCGGCAGGTGATGAGCCGTATGAGACCACCACCGTGCGGTCCCCGTCGGACGCCCCGGCGAACTCCCCGTAATAGGCCTCTTCCCAGCCGGGGACCACCAGCACGCCTTCGTCGCGCAGATCCGCCCAATACTCCTGCCAGGTCTCCGGAAATGCCGCGATCGTGGCCAGGAGGAAGGCCAGCCCGGGGGAATCAGTGGATGGGTCTATGACAACCAGGCGAGAGCCGTCGGGATCTTGGAACAGCGTGCTCGGATCGAGCGAGCCGTCGTTGACGTATTGCAGGCAGACGTCCCCGTAGTCGATGGGTGTGAAGCGGTTGGTGGGGTCGAGCCGCGTGAACGGATGGAGATCTCCGAGGGCGGGGGCAACGTACGGGATGGTGATCTCCTCGGCAACTCCCCGCGACAGGAACGTGTTGTCCACCCCAAAGATCACATCGGCGATCGGGTTGTCCTTCGTGAGAATCGCCTGGGCGAGCATCGCCCCGGCGTCCCCTCCGTCGATGATCTCGACCGTGACGCCGGTCTCTTCGGTGAAGGCGTCGAGGGTGGATTGGGAGATGGCGAACGAGCTGTGTGCCAGCAGTGTCAGGGTATCGGGGCCCGACGTGCTGCACGCCGACACGAAGAGTGCCAATGCCCCTGCCAGCGCCGCCAGGCGCGTGCGGGCTTTCCCGAGTGGTGTTCTGGCAGGCATCCCGGCTCCCTCCGCTGGCATTATCCAGTTCAGGTCATCGGGTCGATGGCGGTGTGATCGAGGTGATCCTCCGGCCAACCTCTCAGCCCGACTCGCTCGAGCTCCCCGTGGTCTGCTGGGAGGATAGCCCGCCAAGCGGGTTTCCCGCCTACAGGATGACCACCAGGTGGATCGCCACGCCCACGAGAGCTCCTACGAGGGTGCCGTTGATACGGATGAACTGCAGGTCGCGCCCGAGCAGCAGCTCCAGGCGCCGGCTCGTCTCCTGAGCATCCCACTGCTCGACCGTCGAGGAAATGAGGCTTGTGACCTCGTCTCCGGAATGGATGACGGCCCGCTCGACAACCGAGATGAACCAGGTGTTGACCCGGTGGCGGAGTGACGGCTCGGTGGCGAGCCGTTCACCGGCGGTGACGCTCCATTTGGCGAGTCTGCGCCGCAAGTCCGACTCGGGCTCGTCCGCCGCCCTGGCGATCGTTGCCTTCAGGTCGGCCCACAGTTCCTCAGACCAGGCCGCGAACTCTGGATGAGTGAGAAAGGCCTCCTTCAGCTCCTCCCCCCGCGCCCGCAGCTCTGGCGACCGCTTGAGCTGTCGTATCAGTTCGGCGGCCCTGCGGTCGAAGTCGGCCCGGAGGGGATGGTCCCGGTCGGCGGTGATGTCGGCGATGAAGCGTTGAGCCGAGTCGTACACCTTCTTGAACACCACTTCATCGACGGGCTCGGGAACCCACCACGGTGATTCGCGGCGCAGCTGCAGGCGGAACACCTCCTGGTTCTCTTCGATGGTGCGGCTCAAGCCGAGGAGGGCCGCGTCGACCATGGCGTGATGATGGCCGCCCTCCATCGCCAGCTCGGCCACGGTGCCGAGCAGCGGGGTGATCTCGACGTTGCGCACGCGTTCTTCGAGGGCGGCTCGAATCCCTTCCTGGACCTCCTCGTCACTCAAGGCGTCGGCGATCCCGACCATGATGCTGGCCGCTCGACGGGCAACGATCTCGGCGTTGTTCGGCCGCATCAACCAGGTGGCGAGCCGGTCGGCCGGGTCCAGTTCGGTCAGCCGCCGACCCAAGAGGTCCGGATCGAGGAAGTTCTGGGCGACGAATTCGCCCAGACCCCTCCCGAAGGCGTCCTTTCCCCGGGGAATGACGGCCGTGTGCGGGATCGGGAGCCCGAGCGGATGGCGGAACAGGGCGGTGACGGCAAACCAGTCGGCAACGCCACCCACCACCCCGGCCTCGGCAGCCGCCTGAACGAAGCCCCACACCCCCCGTCCGTCGGTGAAAGCATGCGTGGCGGCGAATATGGCCGCAACCACTACCAGCAGTCCGGTGGCGCGCCGACGCGCTGCTCGCAGATGGGCGGACCGTTCTGCGTCCCAGGAACCGGCGCTCTCGAGGGCACTCACCGAATGATTATCGCGTGCGCGACGACCCTTCGGGTCGGGGGAGCAGTCGGGCGGCACCTGCGGGCATGGAACCGGCAACACGGGACGCCGTCGGCGCCACCCGAGGACCGTCTCAACCGGAGGCAGACGGCGGCAGGTCTAAGCTTGGACCGTGGTGCAAACGGCCGAATCTCCGGAGCTGACCGAGGTCACCGAGCCGCCATCCGGCCGTGGCGCGCTGACGGCCTCCAATGTCCTGCTCGTCCTGGCCTTCGTCGTGCCCGCAGCCACGTTGTTCGCCTGGTGGCTCGGGTCGCTTCCCGGCCACGCGGAGTCTGCCATCCGCCGCGATGTGTTTGTCAACGTCCAGAGCGGCCTGGTGGCCCTGTTCTATGTCGGGGTGTCGGCGTTCCTGGGCGTCTCGCTGTATCTCTTCTCGCTGCGGGCCCGCAACTGGGAGCGCGGCGCACAGGAGTCTCGAAGCGGCCTCTGGAAGGAGCGGGCGCTCGCCCTCGACCGCGGCCTGCGGATGAAGACCCTGCTGCGGGACCCCGCCGCCGGTGTCATGCACTCGATGATCTACTACGGATTCCTGGTCCTGTTCGCCGGCACGGTGACGCTGGAGATCGACCATCTGCTCCCGGCAGGGTGGAAGTTCCTCACCGGCCGCGTGTACCAGGGATACTCATTCGTCCTCGACGTGTTCGCCCTCGTCTTCATCGCCGGCATCGTATGGGCCGCGACCCGGCGCTATCTGCAGCGTCCGTCACGGCTGCGCGGCAAGACGAAGCCCGAGGATGCCTGGACGCTCCTTCTGCTGGGTGTGATCGGCGTCACCGGCCTGGCCGTCGAAGCCGCCCGCCTCTCCGCCGAAGGCAGGCCGGATTTCGAGATGTGGTCGTTCGCCGGGTACTCGCTCAGCTACCTGGTGCCCGGCTCGATCGCCGGCGGGTTCCATCAGGCGATGTGGGCGGTCCACGCCCTCGCATTCATGGGGTTTCTCGTCATGCTGCCGACCACCAAGCTCCGCCACATGGTGACCTCACCCGCCAACATGTATTTGTCCCCGCGCGAGCGGCCCCGGGGGGCTATGCGGGAGATGCCCAACCTGATGGAGGCCACCGAGATAGACACCGTCGGCGCCAATGCCGTCGGCGACTTCACGTGGAAGCAGCTGTTGGATACCGACGCCTGCACCATGTGCGGCCGCTGCACCTCCGCATGCCCGGCCCATCTCACCGGAAAGGCGCTCGATCCTCGAGAGATCGTTCTCAAGCTCGGGGAGGTGGCGGCCGCCACCGCCGGCTATCCGTTGTCGGCACCGGTCAGTCCCGACGAGGCGATCACCGTGTCGGCCGATTCGGTGTTCGAGCGGGTGACCGCCGAGGAGCTGTGGGCCTGCACCTCCTGCCGAGCCTGTGACGAGATCTGTCCGGTGAACATCGAGATTCTCGACAAGATCCTCGACATGCGGCGCTACCTGTCCCTCATGGAGTCGGACTTCCCAACCGAGCTCGGCAAGGCATATGTGGCGCTCGAGAATTCCTCGAACCCCTACGGCATGGGCCAGCAGAGCCGGGCGGACTGGACCAAAGAGCTCGATTTCGAGGTCAAGGTTCTCGGAGAGCCCGGGGTGACGGCCGAATGGCTCTACTGGGTGGGTTGCGCCGGCTCGTTCGACGACCGAAACCGCAAGGTGACGCTGTCGACCGCTCGGCTCCTGCACGAGGCCGGAGTGGATTTCGCCATCCTCGGGCCGGGAGAGCTCTGCACCGGCGACCCGGCGCGGCGCACCGGCAACGAGTACGTCTTCCAGCAGCTCGCGTTGCAGAACATCGCCACCCTCAACGACCTGGGCATCAGCAAGGTCATCACCCAGTGCCCCCACTGCTTCAACACCCTTCAGAACGAATACCCCCAGTTCGGCGGCGACTACGAAGTCTTCCATCACAGCGAAGTGCTCATGCAGCTCTTGAAGGAGGACAAGCTCGTCCCCATCGGTGGGAACGACAAGACCGTGACCTTTCACGACTCCTGCTACCTGGGGCGCCACAACGACGTGTTTGCTGCGCCCCGGGCGGTCCTTTCCTCAGTCACCGACCTGGTCGAAATGCCCCGCAACGGCACCAAAGGCCTGTGCTGCGGAGCCGGTGGCGGCCGGTTCTGGATGGAGGAGCAGGTCGGCAAGAAGGTCAACATCGAGCGCACCGAGGAGGCGATCGCCACCGGCGCCGACGAGATCGCAGTCGCCTGCCCGTTTTGCTACGTGATGCTGGACGACGGCGTCAAGGAGCTGGGTGCCGACGAGCGGGTCGAGGTCAAGGAGATCTCGGTCATTCTGGCCGAGCGGACCCTCGAGTAGGAGGCCTGCGGCGACAGCGGCGGCCCGGCAGGGAGCCGGTGCCGGGCACGGGGGCCATGCTCAAGCCGCAGCCCGGCCGAGCCGATAACACCTCCAGTACCTCGACATAGGAGTTCGATCTCGTGGAGTGCTCGCGCTGCGGCGGAGAAGCCGTCGTAAAACGTGACAACGCCGTCTACTGCGGTAAATGCGCCCTCGCCCGCGACTGGGAGGAAATCATCCATGTGGTGCAGGCGGATCGCCTCTCCCTCGACCCCCGACCGGGCACAGCAAGCCCTGCCGGCCGGCCGGATGCGGGAGGGAAAGCCGGTGAGCCGGCACCCATACCCGCTCCCAGAGCCGACGCTCGCGCCGAGGATTCGGAGGCCCAGGCCGCTCCGGTGGCGGCAGCGCCCCCGGCCGATCCGTTCGCCTAGCCGGCTACCCGCGACGCCACCCCCACGCCTCTCCCTGCTCGAGCAGAAAGTCGCTGACGTCGTGGCTCCGGTCGAGCACGTCACACAGAGGTTGCCCGCCTGAGAACACCTCGCCGAGTGACAGGGTCACCTCGCCGACGATGGAAAGGCGCCGCACCGGTCCGTCGGCGACGACCTCGTTCGAGTCGATCCCCGACACCTCCAGCGGCAGGTCCACTCCGCCCACCCCGGCCAGGTCGGTGGCGAGAATCAACAGATCCGGCGGGTTGGCGAGCGGAGGCAGGCCCCAGCGGAAGAAGAGCGGAAGGTTGAACCCGTCCTCGGGATCCTCGCCATCGGGGAGGCCCGAGACGTGCTCATCGAAGTCGAGCACCACCCGCGGGTCCACCTCGAGCGCGATATGGAGATCGAGTGGCTCGCCGCAGGCGTTCTCGGGATGCAAGTCGACCTCGAAGGTTTGACGCATGCTGTAGGTCTCGATGAAGTGGCGTTCGTCATGGACGTGGAAGCGGTGTTCGATGGCATGCTCTTTGATCGCGGCCACGTAACCGGGGATGTCTAGCGCCGCCACGCCGTTGAGCTCCTCTCGTACACACCGCAAGGCTGCCACACCCGGGTGAATAAGCCAATGCGGCTACGCGAACCGGCCGCCCGTGCGCCAGTAGACACCCTCGGCACGGGTCAGGAAGCCCTCGTCGACCAGATAGCGGCGCAGGGCGGCGTAATCGGCGTGGAACAGCTGGAGCATGAAGTTGACTTGCTTCTCCGGATAGCGAAGCCCGGGCTCGAACTCCTGGGCGAGGCGCTCTAGAACGACGAGACGCTTGCCGCGCTGGGAGGGAATCTGTCTGAGGCGCGATCCGGTGAAGAACGTCCCAAGCGTCCTGGCTTCGTCGTCGCTCCAGCCCTCGGCGACCAGCTCGGGATCGATCGGAGCATCCTGGGGAAGGCTCTGGGCCACTACCCGCAGGGCTTCCCGGTCCAGGGTGCCGTCGGGTCGTAGCAGTCCCTGGGCCTGGAGCCGGCCGGCGGCCTCCCGAACCTTGCGCTCGGTGACGCCGAGGTCGGCGGCCAAGCGCGCCGGGTCGATCGGCCCGGCGGCGGCATGTCCGAGCACCGCCAGGCGCAGGGGATCGACCGCTACCCGGAGATAATCGGAGGCGTCGAGCATCCCCGCAGGGTAAAGCGCCGACATGCCGGGGGGAACGGCCGGGCGGGGTGACGATCGTTATTGCTAGCGTGGCGCGGCCATGCCACGCTACTCCGACACGGTATACGCCGAAGCCACCGCCCAACAGTCGTGGGACACCCTGCAGGACGCCGGCGTGTGGGGCTCGCTGCTGGGTGCCGCCGAGATCTCCGATATCCGGCTGGAGGACGGCGAGCTCAAATCCTGCTCGTGGACCGCCAAGATCGGTGGGAGCAATCTCGATGGGACGATGACGGTCGAGGGCTCCACCCCGCTCGAATACATGGATGTGATGATCCGGGCCGCCGAATGGCGGTGCCGGATCGAGATGATGCTCGAAGCCGAGGAACCGCGCAAGACCCGCATCCACTCCAAAGTCGACCTGACGGCCGACGGCTTCACTGCGCTGCTGGCTCTCCCGGTAGTCAGCGGCGTCATCGGCCGCCATTTCCCTCAGCGGATGTTGGACCTCGCCGAGTTGATGGGGACCTGAGCCCGCCGCCCTACCCCTTGACCCCGCCCTGGGTGAGCCCGCTCACGATGAACCGCTGCAGGAACAGGAAGATCGTGATGACCGGGATGGCGGCCAGCACCGAGCCGGCGGCAAAGACGCCCCAACGCTTGGCGAAGGCGTCGCCCAGGAAACCGTTGAGCCCGATGGCGAGTGTGAAACTCTCCGAGTCCCCCTGGCCGAGCACCGCAGAGGCGATCACGAAGTCGTTGATCGTGAATATGAAGGACAGGAGGGCGATGACGGCGAGGATGGGCGCCGCCAGCGGCAGGACGACCTGGAAGAAGATCTGATTTGGCGAGGCGCCGTCCACTTTGGCGGCTTCATCGAGGTCCTTGGGGATCGTGTCGAAGAACCCTTTCATGAGCCAGGTGTTGACTCCGAGCGCACCTCCGAGGTACACGAGGATCAATCCGGCCAGGGTTCCGAGGCCCACCGCAGGGAAGATGTCCTTCATGTCGGTCACGAGCACGAAGATGGCGGTGAAGGCGAGGAGCTGGGGAAACATCTGGACCAGCAGCACGGTGAGCAAGCCGATGCGCCGCCCGACGAACCGGAGCCGGGAGAAGGCGTAAGCGGCCAGCGCCGACAAGAAGGTCTGGCCGATGGCGGCCGCTCCCGCCACCAGCATGGTGTTGCGATACCAGCTCGTGTAGGGAATCTTGGTCTCACCTTGTGAGCCGATGTCCACCCCCGCCCGTTCGAAGTTCTGGTCGAGCAGCTCACGGAAGTTGTCGAGCGTCGGGTTGTCGGGCCAGATCTTCTGTCCGACGAGGCTCCCGGACGGATTGACCGAGGCCGAGACGATCCACACCACCGGGAAGACTGCGAACAGGATGGCGGCGATGCCTACCAGGTGGCGCCAGCCCAGCTCGCGGTACCAACGGCTGAAGGGTCGCTTGTTCAGCGTCGCCACCTTCGGCTCCGCCTCCGCCACGCGGCCGGCCGGCATGGCCATGGATTCGTCGGCGGCAGTCATTCGTTGAGCTCCTCGAAGACACGTGTCCGTTTGAAGGTCAAAGCCGAGATGGTGGCCACGATCGTGAAGATGAGAATCCCGATGCCGGCGGCGAGGCCGAAGTCCGAGCCCCGGCCGGCCTCGAACGCCAGTCGATACGTGTAGCTGATGAGGATGTCGGTGTGTCCGGCGGGCGTTTGCGCTCCGGCGATGGGCGGCCCTCCGCCGGTGAGCAGGAAGATGACGTTGAAGTTGTTGAAGTTGAATGCGAACGAGGCGATCAGCAGGGGGGCGAGGGCGACCATGAGCAGCGGGAAGGTGACCCTGCGAAATGCCTGCCGGCTGGTGGCACCGTCGATGGCGGCGGCTTCCTTGAGATTGTCGGGGATGGCCTGCAGCGCCCCGGTCGAGATCAGGAACATGTAGGGGAACCCGAGCCAGGTATTGACCAGCAGTACCGACACCTTTGCCATCCACGGATCGCGCAGCCAGTCGACGTTGAGGTTGAGGAACTCGTTGATGATTCCGAATTCCTGGTTGAGCAAGCCCTGCCAGATGAGGGCGGAGAGGAAGCTCGGCAACGCGTAGGGAATGACCATCAGCGACCGGTAGATGCGCTGGCCTCGCATGTCGGGGTGGTTGAGCGTGATGGCGAGGCCGAGCCCGACGGCGAAGGTGAGCACAACCGAGCCGATGGCGAAGGCGAACGTCCAAAGGAAGACCCGGATGAACGGCCCGCGGATGGCATCGTTGGTGAACACCCTGGTGAAGTTGTCGAATCCGATGAAGGCGCGCCAGCCGGGCGTGATGACCTCGCCGGTGGGGGACACGAAGTTGCCTTCCACCTGGGTGTAGACCACTCCGGTGGTGGTATCGGTCAATGTCCCGGTGTCGGAGTCGTAGGCGAGGCTGGGCGATACGAGCGAGGCCCCGGTCACGCCCCGGGTCAGCTTGATGAGCTGGTTGTCTCCGGCAGGGATCTCGAGCCTCGTGAAGTCCTCCTGGATGGGGCTCACCTGCGCCAGGCCGAGTACCTCGTATTCCTTGACGGCGACCACCCGCTCCCCGTCGAGCACGATGTCGTCGGCCGCCAGCTCCTCGAGGCCATCGGCCGTGCCGAGAAACTGTGTCCCATCCTCGTCCACCAGGTAGAGGGCGATCCCGGTGATGGCCTCGCCTTCGAGGATTCCCAGTGGTCGAGCGTCGAGCCGGGGATCATTCTCGGTCGGGAAGGTCGAGTTCTCGAGGATGATGTCGAGGGCCCGATCGAAGGTCTGGATGTTCCCGGTGCCGAGGTTCGTGAAGGCGATGTAGGCCGTGCTCAACACCGGCCACACCTGGAACACCAGCAGCAGCACCGTGCCGGGAAGCAGGTACTTGAGCGGCAGCGTCGCGCCCCGGCTCGACAGGTAGACGTAGTCGATGACGAGTGTGGCGATGAGCGTGAAGGCTGCGAACAACCAGGCCCGCTCCCCGATCATGCGCGGCAGCCCGAAGACGGCGAGGCCGTTCACCGCCGCCAGGAAGAGGAGCTTGGCGCCGAAACCAAGACCAAAAGAGACCCGGCGGGACGAATCCCGCCGGGTCTCTTCGCGAACCTTCGTCCCCGTCATGGGGCGAATCTAGCTGTTCACCTACCCGCTGGCGATGAGGTTGCGAATCTGCGTTGCCGCATCCATGAACGCTTGCTCCGGATCGGCGGTACCGGTCAAGATCAGCTGGTAGGCGTCCGTCCAGGCGCTCCAAACCGAGTTCATGGCAGGGATGGCCGGCATCGGAAGGCCTTCGGCACCCGAGAGGCCGAAGCCCTGAATATCGGGATCGTCCGACACCTGGGCGAATGCGGCCGCATTGGCGGGCGGGCGGTTGCCGGCCTCGAACAGCGCCACCTGAGCGTCCACTCCCGACATCACGTCGAGCAGGAACGCCTCGGCGATGAGCGGGTTCTGGGCGCTGGCCGCCACCATGAAGCCCTGCACTCCGATGAACGGGCGGGGAGTGCCGCCCTGCACCGGCGGGATCGGCTCCACGACGTAGTTCACGTCGCTGAAGCTGCCGACTGCCCATGGGCCGGTGATGGCAAACGGGGCCTGACCGGTGGAGAACGACTCGATCATCACGTCGTACGTGACGTCGACGTTGATGAGGCCGCTCTCGGCCCACTCACCGAAGGCCCGGGCGGCCGCCAAACCACCGGGGCTGTCGATGCCCAGGTCGGTGGGGTCGTAACCGGTCTCGGGAGAGCCGAACACGTAGCCGCCGAGGGCGGTCACCAGCGGGTAGTTGTGGAACGGGTCACCGTTGCCGTTCTCCTGCAGTGCCAGCGGAACACTGACCGTGCCATCCTCGACCAGGCCGAGGGCGATGGTCTCGAGCTCCTCGAACGTCGCCGGCGACTCGGGAACCAGGTCGGCATTGCGGATGAGCGCGATGTTCTCGATCGCATAGGGCAGGCCGTAGGTCTTGCCCTCGTAGGTGAAGGCACTGATGGCTACGTCGGTGAACTGGTCGGCAACGCTCGAGAGGTCGATCGGCGCCACCACCCCGCTCGTGACGAGCTCGCCCAGCCAGTCGTGGGCACCGATGATGATGTCGGGGCCTTCACCGGCAGGGTCGGCAGTGACGAGGCGGCCGCGGATGTCACCGAAACCCAGCTCCTGCACCGCCACGGTCAGGCCCTCAGCGGCCGCGAACTCCTCGGCCAGCGGTCGAATGACCGGCGTCCGGGTGTCGTCGGCCCAGATGACCAGGTCGGCGTCGGCCCGCACCACCGGCGGGGCGGTGGTGGTGGTTGTGTCTCCGACGGCTTCTGTCGTCGTGGTAGTGGCCGCCGCAACGGTCGTCGTCGTTGCCTGGGTGGTCGGTGTCGCAGTGGTTTCGCTGACGGTGTCGTCGCCGCCGCATGCCGCGGCGACGAGAGCCAGCACGGCGAACACGGCCGTGATCAGCTTCCATCGAGTGAACATTGAATGACTCCTGTTGTTGAATCATGGCCGCACAGATCGTGCGGAGTCCCGAAGTGGGGAGTTACGGCCGGAAGGTTATCAACATCCCGCCCTTCTGCCCACCCGGCTTTCGGCCCTATTGCGGCCCCGGTCCGGCTGCGTTTGCGCCTAACGTCTCTGCCACACAGCCGGCGACGCCGAGGAGCCCAACACCGTGAACGTTCTCATGGCCGTTGCCGAGATGGCACCGTTTGCCAGCTCCGGAGGGCTGGGCGACGCCATCTCCGGGATCGCCCACGCCCTCGACCGGCTGCACCTGAACGTAACGGTCCTCATCCCCCGCTACCAGTTCCTGCACGGTTTCGGCCGGGCCCACCCGGGTGTCGGCCCCGCCCGAGCCCTGTACGAAGAGCGGGACGCCGGCGTGCGAGTTCTGCTGGCCGACGATCCCGAGTCCTTCGACCGTCCCGGCATCTACGGGCCCGAGCCGGGCACCGCCTATCCAGACGAGTGGCGCCGGTGGGGCCGCTTCTGTCAGGTGGCGGGGGCCCTCAGCGGGCAGTTCGACGTCGTGCACCTGCACGATGCGCAGGCGGCACCGACGGCCCTGCTCAGCTCCGCGCCCACCGTCCTCACTCTGCATAACGCCGCGTATTCGGTGGCAGGCCCGGTTGACGAGGTGGCCGGCATGTTTGCGGGTGCCGAGGGCGCCGCCGAGTTGTTCGAATGGTTCGGAAGCGCCAACTTCTTGAAAGCGGGAATTCTCGCCGCCGACCAGGTGACGGCAGTGAGCCCCGCCTACGCCCGCCAGATCGCCGAGGATCCGGAGGTGTCCTCCGGTCTCAACGAGTTCCTGGCCGCCTTGCCCAGCCCGGTCGTCGGCATTCTCAACGGCATCGAGGTGAGGCGATTCGACCCGCTGACCGACGATGCCATTCCACAGCGGTACGGTCCCGGCGATATGTCGGGCCGTTCAGCCGCCCGGGAGGCGTTGATCACCCGCACCGGTCTCGACGCCAGCGGCGTCCTGTTCGGGATGGTCGGACGCATGACCGGCCAGAAGGGCCTCGAGATCCTCGATCCCGTGATCGATCGGCTGGTCGGCGCCGGTTTCCGGCTCGCTGCAGTCGGTAACGGCGATCAGGATGACATGGTCGACGGCTGGGTCGAAGCTCACCCAGGGTCCGTCTGGCACGCCCCCTACAGCGAGCCGCTCGCTCGGCTGGTGTGGGCCGGGAGCGACTCGTACCTGATGCCTTCGAAATTCGAGCCGGGCGGCCTCGGCAACCTGTATTCGATGCGGTACGGGGCCCCTCCGGTGGTTCGCTTCACAGGAGGACTCGCGGCCACCGTCGTCGACGCCGACGCCGACCCTGAGGCAGCCAACGGCTTCGGGTTCGACGAGTACGAGCCGGAGGCGCTGGCCGCCACGGTGGAGCGGGCGATGAGAGTGTTCCGGGACCAGCCGGCCCGCTGGGCCGAACTTCAGCGGGTGGGCATGACCACCGATTGGGGATGGGATCCCTCTGCCCGCCGCTACCTTGAGGTCTATCAGCGCCTGGCCGGGCAGGCGTAGCGCCCACCCCGGTTCGACATCGGACCACAAGCGCGTACTGTGAACACGTGAGCATGAGGAGAGACATGGATCGGCTTCGCGATCTGAAACGCATCGAAGATGCCCTGACGGCTGCTTCTGCGGTGCTGGCCGACTACACCCCCGGATTCATCGACGCCACCCGCAAGAGCGGCGGAGACCCGGTCACCGAGGCGGACGAGAAGGTGGATGAGCTGCTCCGGGCAGCCTTGCCCGAGCCCGGCGACGGGTGGCTTTCGGAGGAGACGGTCGACAATGCCGAGCGTCTGGAGTCTCGCCGGGTCTGGGTGGTCGACCCTCTCGACGGGACCCGTGAGTTCGTGGAAGGGATACCGGAGTGGTGCGTGTCGATCGGTCTCGTCGAGGACGGCGTGGCGGTGGCGGGCGGCATCGCCAACCTGGTGATGGACCAGCGGGTGGTCGGATCTCTCGAGACGGGGGTCACCCTGAACGGCGCCCCGGCCGCCGTCCGGCCGGTCGATCGCCTTGCAGGCGCCGAAGTGCTCGCCAGCCGCAGCGAGGTGCGGCGAGGCGAATGGGATCAGTTCCGGGACGGGCCGATCGTGGTGCGCCCGATGGGCTCGGTCGCCTACAAGATGGCCCTGGTCGCCGCCGGCCTGGCCGACGCCACCTGGACGCTCACCCCGAAGAACGAATGGGACGTTGCCGCCGGGACCGCGCTGGTGATTGCCGCCGGGGGCAAGGTCATGTACCCGGACGGCTCGACCACCACGTTCAACAACCGGGATCCCCTCATCCCCGGCCTCATCGCGGTTCCCCCGGGTATCCAGGCAGCCGTCAAGGAATTGCTCGCCTGAGCGTCCGCGCGGGCGATGGGCGGCGGTGGGTGTGTCAGGCCACCCGCCACACCGCGCCGCTGCGGGCCTTCAAGGCGATGCCGACCGACTCACCGTCGTCGCTGATGCCCCCCGAGCCCCACAGCGTCTGGAACTCCCGGCCGACAATTCCCGGCACCTCGGCCGACTCGGCCTTGTCGCCGCTGTTGATGGCAACGACGATGTGCTCGCCGTCGAGCGTTCGCTCAAACACATAGAGGCCGATCCGGTAATTGCCGGGGAGGGGCCAGAGGCGCCGGTACTCCCCGGTCCGCAAGGCGGGGCATGACTTGCGCAGGGCGATGAGCGACCGGGTGGCCTCGAACACCTCCTGGTTCCACGACTGCTCGTGCTCCCAGGGAAAGGCGCGGCGGCAGTCCGGGTCGCGCGCCCCCTCCAGGCCGATTTCGTCGCCGTAGTAGACCGACGGCGCCCCTGCGAACGTGAACTGCAGGAGGGTGGAGAGAACCACGGACCGGGTATCGCCCCCGAAGACGGTCATGACCCGGGGGGTGTCGTGGGAGCCGAGCAGGTTGAGGTTGCCCTGCATGCGATCCGACCCGTACAGGCCGTACAGGTGATCCACACCATCGGCAAATCCGCCCGCGTCCTGGGGAGGGCGGACTTCGTAGGTGATGCCTTCGACGACGTCGTCGACCACCCGGTGCCCGCCGACATAGCGGAAGATATGCCCGGTGAGCAGGTAGTTCATGGTGCCGTCGAAGCGGTCGCCGCTCGTCCAGCCGCTGGCATCTCCCCAGATCTCTCCCACCAGGTAGGCGTCCGGGTTGATCGCCCGGACCCGGCTGCGAAACTCCTCCCAGAAGCCTGTCGTCTGAATCTCCTCGGGCACATCGAGCCGCCACCCGTCTATGCCACGTTCGATCCAGTACTCGGCCACCCGCATCAGGTATTCGCGGACCTCGGGGTTTTCGGTGTTGAACTTGGGAAGGGCGTGCAGGCCCCACCAGGCGCCGTAGGCGGCGGGCTGCTCATGGTTGTAAGCCTCCAGCGGGAAGCGGTCGACGTGCCACCAGTCGATCCACGGTGAGTCCGACCCGCTCTCGAGCAGGTCGTTGAACTGGAAGAACCCGCGACTGGCGTGATTCAACACGCCATCGAGAACTACGCGAATGCCCCGCGAGTGGCACGCGCGCAGCAGCTCGTCGAACGCTGTGTCACCGCCGAGGAGCGGGTCGACCTGGAAGAAGTCGTGCGTGTGATAGCGGTGATTGGAGGCCGACTGGAAGATCGGGTTGAAGTAGATGGCGTTCACGCCCAGGTCGGTCAGCCAGTCCAGCCGTTCGAGGACGCCGTAGAGATCGCCGCCCTTGTAGCCGTGAAACGTCGGGTACTCGTCCCACGGTTCGAGGTTGCGCGGCTTGGGGAGCCGGTCGGAGCGGTCGAACCGGTCGGGGAAGATCTGATAGAAGATGGCGTCGGAAACCCAGGCGGGTGGTTGGTCAGAGGATGTGGTCATAGCGGAGCAGGCTACCCGCATGGTGTGCCCGCTCCGCGCAATCGACCTCGGAGGGTCTACCCGGGCGGGCCGCCGAATCCGAGTTGTTCCATCATCTTCGCGGTGTCCATGAGACCCCAATGGGCGATTGCCTTGTCTCCCTGGAACTCGAGGATGTCGATCACGTTGATGTCAAACCTGTTGCCCGTTGCGGGAATGCCCATGAACTCACCCTGGTGGGTCCCGGAGAAGCGTGCCCGCGCGATCACCTTGTCGCCGTCCTGAAGCATCTCCTCGACGTCGGCACGGAAGTCGGGGAAGGCGCTTCGCATCATGGCGGTCATTGCCTTCGGTGCCTCGCGGCCCGGCGGTACCCCGGGTGGAAGTTCCTCGTGCTCAACGAAGTCTTCGTGCATGAGTTCATCGATCAGGCCGACATTGCCTTGGCTGAACACCTCACCGTAAATACGCCTCACAACAGCTTGGATGTCGGCCACTCAGACCCTCCTTATCTGGCGGTCCCCGGGTGTCACCGCTCGTGGGTGGGACCCTACACGAGGAGGATGCTCACTGCTGCGGAGGTTCGTGCAAACTCATGACGGTGCCGGTGCGAGGTTGCTCCGAAAGCGAATTGACGGGTCTTCAAACGTCGCGCTGATAGAAGATGGCGTCGGAAACCCAGGCGGGTGGTTCGTTGAAGGGCGTGCTCATCCGGGCAGGCTAACCGGGCCGACCTTGTTGGCGGTGGGTGGAGTCCGGCGATCAGCGGTCAATAGATCAAACGCTCGAGAGCTTTCTCGTACCACGCCTGATTCGGGTGATCGCTGGTGTGCACCATCATCACCGGTATGTCGAGCCCGTCGGCGATGCGATCGGCCAGGTCCCCAAAGAGGCGAACCCGGTGGGCGGGGGCGCCCATGACTACGAGGTCGGCGTCGGCGGCGATCTGGGAGATCTCACCGATCAAGTCGGCGGCACGCCTGACCGCGCTCTCGGTCTCGGCTTCGAGAAGGTTCTCCAGCCTGAGGTGGTAGCTCTCCACAGACTCCACCTGCTGATCACGGGCATCCTCCGCCAGCACGTGCACGAACCGGAGCCTCGACCCTTCGCGAGCGGATATCCGGGCGGCCAGGCTGATCTTGAGCACGTCGAAGGGGCCGCCCGATCCCATGATCACCAGATTGTTCACCCGGCCGACGGTGCGGTTGCGGAGGAAGACCGAATCGCAGGGCAGGTGGTCCCGCACGTCCTTCATCTCGTGGATGAACCGCCTGGTGCCCCGGGCCTCACGCGGCAGGTCGGAGACGACGAGATCCACTCCGAACTCCTCGACATAAGCGAGCAGCGCTTGCTCCGGGTCCTTGCTGGGCAGCACCCGGACGAACACGTCCGTCCCCAGGCGGGCGGCGAGCTCACGGGTGCGCTCCTCGAAGCGCCGGTTGATGCCTTTCGGATGTCGTCCATCCTCAGGATCTTGATTGAACTCGATCACCTCGATGACTCCGTCGGCTTGTGCGAAGAGTGACCCGAAGCGGATGAGGTCGTCCATGCGGCTTCTCCTCGTGCTTCGCAAGACGGGGATCAGCACGTGGGCTCGGCCACCCTTGGAAATGGCCTCTCGGGTCATCGAGACGAGCCGGCCCGTCGAGCGGATTCGCAGGGCATCGAGCAGCGCACTGTCCTTGATGGCACGCGATTGCCCGAAGCCCCGATACCAGAGAATCCCCCCGACCGTCATCCCGACGACGCCCAAGATCGGTATCAGTCCCATCTGGGTGAGCAGGATGAGAGCAGCGACGATTCCGAAGATCTGTACCCAGGGGTAGAACGGCGACTTGAAATCGGGTTGATACCAGTCGAGCCCGCTTTCTCGAAAAGCTGTCAGTGCGACGCTGATGAGCGAGAACACCAGCAGGTGGGCGGCGCTGGCGAGCTTGGCCAGGTCGAGAAGGGGGACGAAGAGTATCAGAGCCATCATGGTCACCCCGCTGAGGAGGATCGAGCCCACCGGGGTGCCGCGGCGGCCGACCCGCTGGAAGAACGCCGGGGCGAGGGCGTTTCGACTCATCGCAAACGGGTAACGGGACGAGGCCACCAGCGCTGCGTTCGCCATCCCGGCCAGAGCCAAAGCGGCGGTGACGGCGATGACATCGACCCCGCCCGGGCTCATGAATCGGGCGGCGGCGTCGGCGACGGGGGCCTCGCTCCCCGCCAGGATGGCGAGGGGTGTCACGCCGACGATGACGTAGACCATCACCGGATACAGGATCATCATGAGGCCCACCGACGTGAGTATTCCGAGGGGAATGTTGCGGCTGGGGCGCTTCACCTCCTCGGCGACGCTGGCGATCTTGGTCACCCCCGCGTAGGACACGACGACCAGGGCGGTGGCGGAAAGAAGCCCGCT
>JBFKDW010000002.1:0-120825 GCA_041619515.1 Acidimicrobiia bacterium | reverse complement strand
GTGCTGGTGCCGCCCACCGCGATCGTGTCCGGGACGAAGGCTTTGCTGAACTCTGGCTCGGCCACCAGGGCGTCGACCGCGGGTGGAAATGCGATCAATCCGATCAGCAGCGTCAATGACATTGCCGGGATCAGTCGACGCCGTTGCTTCGCGTTGGTTCCCATGAGCACGCCTTCCGTGTGTTGCAGCCTGGCATCACAGTATTACTTTCGGTGGTGGTGTCAACCACGGAGTGTGGTATCAGTGGCGTGCGATGGCGGGGTTGGGGGCGGCGCATCTGACCCTGGTTACCGGGCCGGTCGTCGACCCTCTCGCGGACACCTACCCTTGCCACCATGGCCGGTTCGTCCTTGTTCAGCTTGGAATCTGTGACCGTGACGGGATCGAACGGGACCCGGCTCGCCGATGTCACCCTCGAGATCCCCGATACCGGAGTCACGACGCTCGTCGGCCCCAGCGGTTCGGGCAAGAGCACGCTGCTCAGGCTGTGCAACCGGCTCGACGTTCCCACGAGCGGGAAGGTCTCGTACCGCGGCCGGGACCTCTCCGGCATCAACCCGCTCGAGCTTCGACGCCAGGTGGGGATGGTGTTTCAACGCCCCGTGCTGTTCGCCGGGACCGTGCGAGACAACCTCGCCGAAGCCGATGGCGCCGCCGGTGAGGACCGATTCCACGATGCCCTCGAGCGAGCGGCCCTCGACGGCTCATTCCTGGAACGGCCGGCGGCGGAGCTGTCGGGAGGGGAAGCGCAGCGGGTGTGCCTCGCTCGAGCCTTGCTCGCCGGCCCCGACGTCGTGCTCATGGATGAGCCGACCTCCTCGCTCGATGGAGCAGCCGTCTCGCGACTCGAGCATCTCGGCCGCAGCCTGGCCGATCGGGGCACGCCGATCGTGTGGGTAACCCATGACTTGGCACAAACGGAGCGTATTGGCGATCGGGTGGCGATTCTCCTCGACGGCGCCCTCCGCTTCGTGGGGGACGGCCTGCCGACCGCCGGGGACCGGGACCTCATGGACTTCGTTCGGAACGCCGATGCAGACTGAAACCGGTTTTCTCTCCGGCGATGTCGACCTCGTCGGCCTCGCAGCCTCGCTCATCATGGTGGGGGTGGCCCTCGTCCTCTCCCGCTGGAACCGCCTCGGGATCGAGAGGAGCATCGGTGTGGCGGTGGTGCGGGCCCTCGTCCAGCTGCTCGGTGTGGGCGCTGTGCTCGCGTTCATCCTCGACCCGGACCGCTCCCTCGCCCTGTCGTGGGGGTGGGTGGCAGTGATGGTGTTGTTCGCCGCGGTGGTTCTATCCCGCCGGGCCGCCGAGGTGCCGGGGCTCTTCCCGGTCGGCCTGGCCGCATTCACGGCCGCCGGCACCATGACCCTCGGTGTCATCTTCGGCCTGGGAATCTTCCCGCTCCAGGCGCGGGCACTGGTTCCACTGGCGGGAATGATGGTCGGCAACTCCATGAATGCCACGGTTGTGGTCGCTCGTCGCGTCGTCGAGGAGTTGCGCGACAAGCGCGACGAGGTCGAAGCGCGGCTGGCGCTCGGCCAGTCCTCCCGCAAAGCGGCCTTGCCCTACGTGCGCTCGGCCATCCGCACGGCCGTGACACCCCAGGTCGAGACCACCAAGGCGGTCGGCCTCGTGTTCCTGCCCGGTGCGATGACCGGCTTGATTCTGGCCGGCGTGGATCCCGTCGATGCCGTCAGGGTGCAGGCGGCCATCATGTTCCTCATTCTCGGAGCGGTCGCCACCACGACCGCCGTCGTGGGTTTTGGATCCGCCTCCCGATTGTTCACCAGCGACCATCGGCTCGTGCGGCTGGAGCGCCCGGCCGGAACCTAGCCGCGGGCATCGTCGAGCGTTACAGCTCGACTTTGTCTCGTTTGCCGATGACCACGATGCCGTTGTCAGAGATCGTGTAGCGCTCGCGGTCGAACTCGGGGTTCACGCCGATCTGTGCGCCCTCGGGCACGTGCACGCCCTTGTCGATGATGGCCCGCCGGACCACGGCCCCGCGGCCGACCCGGACGCCGTCGAGCAGCACCGAGTCTTCGACCTGGGCGTATGAGTTGACTCGCACCAGCGGCGAGAGCACCGATCGGCGGACCGTGGCCCCCGAGATGATGACGCCGTCGCTGACCAGCGAATTGAAGGCGGCTCCGGTGCGGCCCGGCTCCTCGTGCACGGTCTTGGCAGGCGGCAGGGGCGTATTGGCGGTATAGATCGGCCATTCCTGGTTGTAGAGACTGAAGGTCGGCTCGACTGCCAGCAGATCCATGGTGGCGTCGTAGTAGCTGTCGAGTGTTCCCACATCCCGCCAGTAGCCAAGCTCGCGGGCGTGGATACCGGGCACGTCGTAGGAGGCGAAATCGTGAACCCGGGCCAGCCCATCCTTCACCAGCCCCGGGATGATGTTGCCCCCGATGTCGTGTTTCGAGCTCTCATCGGCAGCGTCGGTGTTCACCGCGTCGACCATGACGTCCCGGTCGAAGATGTAGTTGCCCATCGAGACATAGGCCATGGTCGGGTCGCCGGGCATGGCGGGAGGATTGGCCGGTTTCTCGAGAAAGTCGACGATCTTGCCGGTGTCGTCCGCCTTGATGACACCGAACTCACTCGCCAGCTCGATCGGGACCCGGGTGGCCGCCACCGTCACGCCGGCTCCGGTGCTGAGGTGCTCACCCAGCATGTGGCGGGGGTTCATGCGATAGATATGGTCGGCTCCGAAGACGAACACCTGATCGGGATCCTCGTCCACGAGAATGTTGAGGTTCTGGAAGATGGCATCGGCGGAGCCGGCAAACCAGCGCGGCCCGCGCCGCATCTGGGCCGGAACGGCCGCAACGTAATGACCGAGGATGGGTGAGAGCCGCCAGGTGGTGGCCAGGTGGCGGTCGAGGCTGTGGCTCTTGTATTGGGTGAGCACGATGATTCGCACGATGCGGGCGTTCACCAGATTCGACAATGCGAAGTCGATGAGCCGGTAGCGGCCCCCGAACGGCACGGCCGGCTTGGCCCGGTCACGGGTCAATGGGTGAAGGCGCTTGCCCGCCCCGCCCGCCAGAACCATGGCCATGAGCTTGGGTCGACTCGACATCCCACCAAACTAGCCGGTGCACGGGCACTCAACGACGGGTAGGTTCCCGGTGTGGCCGAAACCCAAAGCTCTGTCAGCGCCGGGGCATTGCCCGCCCTCTCGATGGCGCAGATGCGGGAAGTCGATCGGATCATGATCGAAGAGCTGGGTATCGAGCTGGTGCAGATGATGGAGAACGCAGGCCGCAGCCTGGCCTCGCTCGCCCGGGACCGGTTCGACCCCGGCCGGGTGATGGTGCTGGCAGGCCCGGGGGGCAACGGTGGGGGAGGGATGGTGGCGGCCCGGCATCTCGCCAATTGGGGGGTATCGGCCTCGGTCGTCCTGGGCTCTGGGCGAGATCGGCTCGGTGCCGTCCCCACCCTTCAACTCGACATCCTCGAGCGCCTCGGTCTCGAATTACTCGAGGAGCCTGCTGCCGACACTGATCTGGTGATCGACGCTCTCATCGGCTATTCCCTGCGGGGAGACCCGCGGGGGAGGGTCGCCGAGCTCATCGCCTGGTCGAACCGCCAGGCGTCACCGGTTCTTTCGCTCGACACACCGAGCGGGCTGGACGTGACCACCGGTGAGCCGGCCACTCCGTGTGTGGCGGCGGCGGCCACGCTGACGCTGGCCGCCCCCAAGAGCGGGCTGCTGGCGGCCCCCGAGGTGGGTGAGCTCTACCTGGCCGATATCTCCGTGCCACCGGCGCTCTACCGCACGCTCGGCCTCGAGATGCCGGCCGGCGTATTTCGCGCCGGCACGGTGGTGCGGCTCGTCTAGGGCGAGCCGGGCCCCTAGGGCTTCGTTGCCGTGCCCCGGGCAGACGCCTTCTTCTTGGCCGCTGGTTTGGGCGTTGCCGGCTTCTTGGCAGAGGACCGCTTGGCGGCCGCCGGCTGTTTCGGCTGCTTCGTCGGCTCGCTGGTGCCGGACTGCCGACGCGGCTTGCGGGGCGGCTTCGGTTTGGCGGCATGGACCAGCTCCCTGAATGCCTCATCCAGGTATCGCATGAAGCGGTCGAGGTCGGTGACGGAGTCCGAATCTGCCACCACTCCCCAGGCGATCTCACCGTTATAGGAGAACAGTGCGATCCCGACTCCGTGGTTGGTCCAGAGGGGAACCATCGGGTACTGCACCTCGAGGAGCGCGTCCAGGAAGTAGATGGGTATCTGCGGGCCCGGCACGTTGGTCACGGTCATGTTGAACGGCCGCATCGCGGTTCCCGTCAAGCGCATCGCCGACGTGAGGATGGTCGAGGGAGTCCACGATGTCGCCTGGACCAGCAGCGAGGCTCCCAATGCCTGGTTCGTCTCCTTCAGCTCCTCGGTTTGCTCGGCTACCCGGGCGTAGCGGCGACGGGGCGTCTTCAGATCGATCGGCAGGTCGAGCAGCCACATCGCTACCTGGTTGCCGAGGCTCTGATCCCCTTCGCTGCGCACACTCACCGGCGCCATGACCCGGAAGTCGAGATCGTCGACGCGCACGTCATGGGCGAGCAGGTACTTGCGAACGGCGCCCGCCACCGTTGAGAGGACGACGTCGTTGATCGTGCCGCCGAATGAGTTCTTCACAGCCTTGGCATCCTGGAGGTCCACCTTCATCCACCTGAACTCACGGTTTGGTCCGATGCGGGCGTTGAGTGGCGTCTTGGAAGCATTCTTCAACCATCCGGCGCCGAGGGCGTTGCCCATGGCACGCAGCCGGGTGTCGACCTCGTCGATCAGGCCGCTGACACTGTCACTCAGGTGCCGGAAGCTCCGCAGGGCATGCACGGGAAGCGCGATCCGCCGCTTGGCCTCGTCGGCCAGCAGCTCGGCTTTGGAGGGGCTGGGCCGCGGCTCATACGGAGGCGGCTCGGGGATGTCGACCACGGGAAAGGGGGAAAGGAGCTCTTTCATGAGGTCGACCCCGGCCATGCCGTCGATCATGCAATGGTGCACCTTGGTTATCAGTGCGATGCTGTCGTCCTCGAAGCCATCTACTACCCACACCTCCCACAGAGGTCGGAACCGGTCGAGTTTCTGCGAGAAGATGGTGCCGGTGAGCCGCTGGAGCTCGACGTCGTCCCGCTCTTTCGTCACGGTGGCGCGACGCACGTGATAGTCGATGTCGAAGAACGCGTCGTCCACCCACACGGGATGCTCTTCGACCGGGACCCAATCGAGCACCTGCCGATAGCGGGGGATCCGGTGCAGCTTGGACTCGATGTGGGCTTTGATGCGGTCTATGTCCACGGAACCGTCTGGGGCCCGGAGCCCTCCTGGGGCGAACTTCATGACCCCGGCCACATGAAAGTGGGCGTTGCGATCCTCCATCGCCAGGAAGGTGCTGTCCAGAAAAGACAGTCGTTCGTAATGAGTGTCGGCCACGGGTGCTCCTCGTCGACATTGATGGTACTCCCGGCGACACGCTGTTCCTGAAGGGGATACAGTTGGAGGCAAGAGAAGCCATGACTGAGTTCACCATCCACCTCGCCAACCGCCCCGGCCAGTTGGCCGGTCTCGCCAAAGTGATGTCGGATGGCGGAGTCAACATCGAGGCGCTTGCCGCCTTCGGTCTCGGGGAAATCGGCATCGTCCGCTTGGTGGTGGGTGATGCCGAAGGTGCCAGGCGGGTCATCAGCGACGCCGGGCTCGTCGCCGAGGAACGCCGTGTGCTCACCACCGTCCTTTCGCACCGGCCCGGAGCCCTGGCGGCTCTGACGCAGAGCCTGGCCGACGCCGGGGTCAACATCGACGGGATGTACGTTCTCCATACCCGTGGCGACGAGATCGAGCTGGCCATCGCAGTCGCCGACGCGGATGCCGCAAAAGCCGCGATCGTCTAGCCACCCACTAGGTTGGGGCCGTGAGCGAATCAACTGTGCGTGCGGCCATCGATCGGCTCCTGGCTGAGCACGATCCCTCGGTCGAGCCGCCCGAGGAATTCTGGGAAGCCCAGTACGACGCCGGCCTTGCCTGGGTTCAGTTCGAGGACGGGTTCGGGGGCCTCGGGGTGGAGCCGGGCCTCCAGCAGCTCGTCGACGCCGAGCTCGAGGCGGCGGGATCCAGCCGCGACAACGTCGCCGGCAACCTGATCGGCATCGGGATGGGCGGGCCGACCATTCACGCCTACGGCACCGACGACCAGAAGCACCGTTACTTGCGGCCCATGTTCGCCACGCGCGAATACTGGTGCCAGCTGTTCTCCGAACCGGGAGCAGGCAGCGACGTCGCCGGTCTCGCTACCCGCGCGATCCGTGACGGTGACGAATGGGTGGTGAACGGACAGAAGGTCTGGACCACGATCGCCCATCTCGCTCGCTGGGGGATGCTCGTCACCCGCACCGACCCGAATGCCCCCAAGCACCAGGGCATGACGTACTTCATCCTGGATATGGAATCCCCGGGCGTGGAGGTTCGGCCCCTCAGGCAGATGACGGGAGAGGCGGAGTTCAACGAGGTGTACTTGACGGACGTCCGGATTCCCGACGACCGGCGGCTCGGCGGAGTCGGCGATGGATGGCGTGTCGCCCTCACCACGCTCATGAACGAGCGGGTGGCGATCGGGGGCATGGTGCGCCCCCGCGGGAGTGGGGCCATCGGTGACGCGGTCGCTCTGTGGAACGAGCGCGGCGGCGAGGATCCGGTGGCGCTCGATGCGCTCACGAGGCTGTGGATCGAGGCCGAGGTGAACCGCCTCACGGCCATCCGCGCCGGGCAGAACCGAACCAAGGGCACGCCCGGCCCTGAAGGCTCGACCGGCAAGCTGCATGGTGCCGAGTTGAACAAAGCGATCTACGAATGGGCGATCAACTATCTGGGGCCGGAGGGGATGTTGTTCCCGTCGTACGAATTCACCGCCCCCACGGAGATGAGATCCGACCGGGACCTGCGATGGTCTTTCCTTCGCTCTCGGGCCAATTCGATCGAAGGTGGGACCACCGAGATCATGAAGAACATCCTCGGCGAGCGGGTGCTCGGCCTCCCCGGCGAGCCCCGCACCGACAAGGATCTTCCCTGGTCCGAGGTGCCCCGCAACTGACGTGGATCGCGCCCGGCTCCTCGACCTCATCGACGCGAGCGATTTCGACGGCCTGATCAGGTTCATCGACGGTTTGTGCGCCGCCCGGGAATGGGACGGCCTGGCGGAGGTGCGAGAACGATGCCTGCAGGCCGAATCGCGGGGGAGGCAGCTGTTCGGTGTGGTCCAATTCGTTGATTACCGCCAGGCCCTCGAGGCTCCCGCCGAGCT
Source organism: Acidimicrobiia bacterium (assembly GCA_041619515.1). Lineage (GTDB taxonomy): Bacteria > Actinomycetota > Acidimicrobiia > Spongiisociales > SHLN01 > SHLN01. The sequence continues at coordinate 113,522 of JBFKDW010000002.1, read as the reverse complement.
GGCGGCAGCGGTTCTCGTCGATGGTGCCGGCCGTTTCGCTCTCGGCCCGCTGTGGGAAGTAGCCGCTTCCACCCACACGTGGGCGGCACTCGATCCCCACCTGGAATCACCCCGCATGCGGGCGCTGGTGGCCGCCGAGCGGGTTCTGCGGGGGGAATTGGTTACCGGCGCCCTCGACGGCCACGTTCTCGGCACCCCGTTTGCGCTCCTACCCTGGGAGCCGGCTTACCCCCAGGCCGAGTATCGATCCGACCGGGCAGACTTTCCGGCGCCCGACCCCATCGGGCTCGAGCCGCTGCGGGGAGGTGAGAATCCCGCCCCGGCCGACGACCCGGAGAGCGAGGACGCCTTGTTCGGGCTCGTGCGGACCTGGGTGGAGGAGTCGAACGGCATTGCCCACGTAGCCACCGTCGAGGGGACCGCCCTGGATGCGATTGCAGCAGTCTCACACGGCCCGGCAACCGGTGCCCGGGTGGCGTTCGCCGATGCGCTCGGCGTGATGGCCTGGGCAGGAGCCAACGGCGGCGCCTACGGCTCGCGACGCGGCGGGGCGGTCGGGCGTTCCTCGGCCTGGGCGGTCGTGGCGGCTCTGGCCGACCTGGACTGGCCACCCGACCCGGCCCGGGTGGCGTCGGCCGGGGCCGGGTTGGACTGGTGGCGCTGGGAGCCGCACCGGCAGATCGGTGGATGGCACCTCGGTGTGGCCGCCTGCGACGAAGCCGACGGCCTAGCCTGGGCGATCAGCGCCCGGGATGAGCTGGACGAAGAGGCGTTGCCCGAAGCGGGCAGCTAGGGTCTCGCCCTGGGGCCGCAATTGACCCGGGAGCACACGTGATGGAACCGATTCCAGAACAGCCCGACGATCAGCTGGAATTCGAGCTCGCCACGCCCGGCACACGGCTGGGCGCCCGGCTCATCGATGCCGCCATCGGGTTCTCCACGTTCATCGTGACGCTCATTCTCGTTGTGATGGCCTACGACATCGAGCTCACCGACGATCCGGAAACGCTCACATTGCCCGACGGGGGGGCGGCGATCTTGCGCTGGGTGCCACTCATCATCTGGGGTGTGTATGAGGTCCTGCTCGTCGTCAACCGCGGCCAAACCCTTGGGAAGATGGTCACGAGGATCAAGGTGGTCCCGGTGGCCGGGGAGGACGCCGTTGCTGCCAAAGCTGCCACCCTGCGGTGGGGGGTGCTGGCCATCCCGCCCATCCTCATCCCCGACCTGCTGTTCGGCCTCGGCATTTCCTTTGTCGTCGGAATCTGGTTCATCCTGGATTCCAAACGGCAGGGGCTTCACGACAAGGCGGCGAAGACCTACGTCGTCAAGGTTGGCCGTCCCGGCTGAGCCGCCGGCCTATCTTGGTCGTTCGGTACAGGGGTAGTGTTGGTGTGAAGCGAACGAGAGGCGTTGCATGGACATTTTCGACCGGCCGGACCTCGAGAGTCTCCTCAGAACACAGGCACAGCCCTGTGTTTCGATTTTTCTACCCACCGAGCGCGCGGGTCGCGAGGTGCAGCAAAACCCGATTCGGCTCAAGAACCTGGTGCGCGAGGCAGAACAGCGCCTGAGTGATCTCGGTATCCGCTCGGTGGAATCGATCACAAAGCCGGCTCGCGACCTGGAAGCCGACGGCGCATTCTGGCGCCACCAGGGCGACGGCCTCGCGTTGTTCCTCAGCCCGGGCTTTGCAGAGTCATATACGCTGCCGGTCCCCTTCGAGAACCTGGTCGTCGTAGCCGACCACTTCCACCTCAAGCCGTTGCTCCCGATGATGGCCTCCGGGGAACATTTCTACGTGCTGGGCCTGAGCCAGAAGTACGTGAAGCTGTTCAGGGGCGGGCGCTTCTCGGTCGGCGAGGTGCACCTCGACGGCGTCCCTGCCAGCCTGCGCGACGCGCTCAAATACGACGACCGCGAGCCTTCCCTCCAGTCGCACGGGGGTGGGCGAACCCGGGCAATATTCCACGGCCAGGGCCTCGGCAAGGATGATCCGAAGGACGACATCAAGCGGTATTTCCGGCTCATCGACGCAGGCTTGCACGAGATCCTCCGCGAGGAGCGGGCTCCGCTGGTGCTGGCGGGCGTCGACTACCTGCTCCCGCTCTACCGGGAAGTGACTGAGTATCCGCACGTCCTGGCGAACGGGGTGGTTGGCAGCCCCGAGCACGTCAGTGTCGAACAGCTCCACGCCCGAGCCTGGGACATCGTGGCGCCGCTGTTTCTCCAGGCACGAGACCAGGCCAAGGCTCGCTACCTGGCAGTGGCCGACACTCCCAACGGCACCTCCGACGTAAAGCGAGCGATCCGGGCTGCGCACCGTGGGCGGGTCGACACGTTGTTCGCCGCGGTGGGAGAACATCTGTGGGGAACCTGGGACGAAACCACCGAGGCCATCCATATCCATGAGCAGGCTCAGGCCGGAGACATCGACCTCCTGGACGCCGCCGCCGCCCAGGCCTGGTTGCACGGCGGGACGGTGTTCGCAGTTCCACCAGAGGAGGTGCCGGGCGACGGACAACTGGCGGCGGTCCTCAGGTACTGAGACCGGGTCGGCATGTGACGCCGGTGGGAGCCCGGCAAGTCCCGGACGGTCCCCTCAGTGGCGGCGACGGGAGACGTCATGGCCGCCGGCCACCCTGCCGTCCCGGACGACGACTCCCTCGGCGCGAAGCAAGCGTGCCTGGCGGGTCTCGTGACCGGGAGCGAGCCGGCCATCGGCGGCGACCACGCGCCACCACGGGAGCCCGTCCCGGTCCCTGAGGAGATTGCCCACCGCTCGGGCTGCTCCCGGATACCCCGCCTGCTCGGCCACCTCTCCGTAGCTCACCACTTCACCGGGGGCGAGCTGGTTCAGGACCTCCATTGCGGCTTCGGTGAACACCCGTTCCATGGGCCGTTTCAGGCCTGCTCGGCGCCGGCTCCGGGCCGCCAGAAGGTGGCAAGCTGAAGCGCAGAGACGACAACGGCTCCGGCTACGAACATCACGCCGATCCAAGCATCGAAGATGTGGTCGATGCCGAGCTGGTAGTCGAGTGACCAGTCCCCGGGACCGGCGATGGCGAGGGCCGCTGCCGCAAAGGCCAGGGTGAACACGTACTCCCACCCCTCCACCTCGATGTCCTCCTTCATGAAGGCGGTGATGAAGAACCCGGCGCGTCGATGCACGGTCCAGAACGCCACCGTCATGATCCCGACGACACCGGCTGCTGCCAGGCTGTTGAGCAGGCCCAGAATCAGCAGGGTGCCGGCGCCGATCTCGGTCACCGTGGACAAGAGCCACTGGAGCGGGGCGTTCCTGAAGCCGAGCCAGGCAAACCAGCTCGTGGTCTTTTCCCGGCCTCCGGCGTGTTTTATTCCGTGAGCCAGGAAGATGACGCCGAGGCCGGCCCGGAGTATGAGCATCGCCAGATTGAACGCATCATCGTGCATTAGGCCTCCATCGGATCACTCATGTCACAACGCCGGCGAGACGTCGGGTTCCTTTGTCCGGGAACATCATGGCCAGTGCCCGGGTTGGGTGTCAAAAGGACCAGCAACGGGAGTTGACGCATGGCCGATTTCTTGCCTCCATTGCATGAGAACTTCGAGCCCACTCGCGCCACGCTCCACGCGTACGCTCACGGGATAGCCGCCGTTGCCCGTGCGCACGCCGCGCCCCACCCCAAGTGGTGGCATGTCAGCCTGCGGGTCATACCGCGCGGCCTGGTCACCGACAACATACGCGTTCCCGGCGGGGGCCTGGTCAATATCCGGATGGACCTCACAGCGCACGACATCGTCGTCACCAGCCTGAGCTCGGAGACTCGAATCTCCATGACCGACGGCCTCACCGGGACCCAGATGGGAGAACGTCTCATCAGCGCTGTGGCCGCGGTCGGTCTGGAGGGAGAGTACGAACGGGCGAGATTCCAGGACGACGGGACGCGGGAGTATCTGCCCGACGCCGCCGCCATCTACTTCCAGGCGGTGGGCAACGTCAGTCACATCTTCCAGCACCATCTGGGATCCCTGGAGGGTTCTGTGAGCCGGGTGCAGTTGTGGCCCCACAACTTCGACCTTGCGTGTGAGTGGTTTGGCAGCCGCATGGAGACACACGAAGAGGGTGGAGAAACAACCGAGCACCCTTCTCAGATAAACCTCGGGTTCTATCCGGCCGGGCGGGCATATTTCTATTCCAACCCATGGCCGTTCGACCGTGACGCCCTCATGGGCCACCAGCTTCCGCACGGCGCCGAGTGGCACACCGAAGGATGGGAAGGGTCGATCCTCTACTACGACCGGCTGGCAGGCGACCCGGACGCCGCCACCAAGCTTGCCGAGTACGCCCGGGCCGTCTACGACCTGGCGGCGCCCACCCTCACTGCGTAAGGGCTGCCCGGACGACCCAGGGGGCGCGGCAGCTACTCGACCAGGCGGAGGGTTCCGGGCAGGTCCATCCGTCGCATCCGGCGAACGGTGAGGATCGGAGCGAGCGTGACGACAACGACGCCCATGATCACGACGGCGACCAGGGTGCCGGCGCTGATGAGGGCCTGCAGGGCGAAGTCGGGCAGCGTCTCGGTCAGGAGGATCTGGGTCATCCACCACACCATGGCGAAACCGCCCGCGAGGCCGAGCCCGGTGGCGAGGATGCCGATGACGAAGCTCTCGGTGATCGCCATCCGCAGGGCGGTTCGAACCTTGACCCCGAACGCGAACATGGTGGCGTGCTCACGGGCACGGGCTTCGAGATTGATCGACGCCGTGTTGAAGGCGATGAGCAGTGCGAGGAGCAGCACCACGAGCACCATCATCTGGACTATTCCGAGCAGCTCGTTGAAGGCGTCTCTCACGGCCTCGGTCACAGCCGTGACCGACTGAACCGAAGCGACCTGTTCGAGGGCGAACAGCTCCGTCTGCACGTTGGCGAGAGTCATCCCCGGTTCCGGGATCACGTTCATCCCGTTGGCGGCTCCCGCCAGATTGAAGAGCGCCGCCTGCGAGAGGTCCATGTAGGCCAGGCTTCGCACCGGGTGGGGGTGGGTCGCCACGACTGCCAGGTCGGATTCCACGAACACCACGGAGGCGAGCCCGGTCCGCTGTGGATGTCGAACGGTCACGGTCGCTCCAACCGAGAGACTCAGGTCCGCTGCCGCCTTCTCGCTGAGGACGATCCCGGGGGGACCGTCGAGGGATCCGGCGGTCACGGTCGGGCGCCACATTCCGAAGCGGAGATCGACGACTTCGATGAAGATGTCGATGTCGACCCCATCCTCTCCCGCAACGGATCCTCCCAAGATGAGGCGAGGCTCGGCTTCGGCAACCGATTCGGCCTCCTCCACCGCCGCGACTTCCGCCGACCCGATGGGTCGGAAGCCATCGAATCCCACGGTGATGCGAGCAGGTTGCTTTCCGACTGACTCGGCTTCGGCGGTGTCGACGGCATCGAAGACCGAGTCCATGATGCCGAGAAATCCCACGAGGACGGTGAGGGCTGCGGCGATTCCCGCCACGGTGAGGGCAGTGCGACGCGGGGTCCGGCGGAGATTGCGGAACGGGATGACGGCGAAGCTGTTTCCCAGCGTCCGGCGCCGGCCGGTCATGGAGCCGCGGCCGGTGAGGTCGGGCCGAATGGCCTCGATGGGACGCACTCGCACCGCCCGCCACACCGGGATGGCGGAGGCGACGAAGGGCGCCACCAGACCGATGACCGCTACCCGGGCAAAGACGCCGTATTGGAAGTCGGTCTGCCACACGGGAAGTGGAATGAATTCGTCGAAGATCCCTGCCATCGCGTTGCCGATGGCCGTTCCCACCCCGATGCCAAGCACCACGCCGAGTACGGCGATCTGCGCGCTCACCAGCAGGGGCCGGAAGGCGAGTACCCAGGGTCTGATTCCGAGAGCCATGCCGATGCCGATCTCGCGACGCTGTTGCTCGGCCAGCCGGTGTATGAGGTTGAAGGCCGCCCCCACCGCACCCGCCACCAGCAGGAAGGCGAGGGCGTTGAACATCGCCTGGTCCTGATCGATGTCGGTTGTGAGCGATGTGTAGGAGAGGTTGTCATCCCGGGTGAGGACGGTTCCACCCACCGGGAGTGCGTCGAGGGCGGAAGTCAGCTCGGCCTGAAGTGCATCCCGATCGGCGCCTCCGGCGAGGGTCAGCACGAGGTTGTTGATTGCCCCCGGCATTCCGGCGAGATCCTGGGCGGTCTCGAGGGTCGTGAACAACGCCCCGAACGTCGCCTCGGTCATGAACATCTCGCCTTCGGGCGCCACTGCGAAGTACTCGGGTGTGGTGGCCTGGGCCACGAACTCGAGGGTGCGGCCGCCGCTGATTCTGACGGTGCCGGTGTCGGGCAATTCGTAGAAGCCGGCGAAACTGCGCTCGACCATGACCCGGGGTTGGCCGGCATCTTCGGGGGTGAGGACGCGTCCGGTGTGAGCGAAATAGGAATTGACGTGCGGTCCACCCTCCGAGAAATCGGAGCCGGTGATCTCGCCCCGCACGAGGACGATCTCGTCGGCGGTGGAGGCATCGAGCTGGGTGGGGACGATGAGCCGCTCTTCGATACCGGTGACGGAGTCGGCGCTGGGTATGGCCGGGATGAGTGCCGCCAGATCACCTTCCTCGACGAAGCTCCCCGTGGCCAGGTCGATTCGCAGGTCGTACATGGCCAGCTGCGTGTAATTGAGATCGTAGGAGATGCGCCGCCACTCAGCGGTGGAGGTGAGGCCGGCATATCCGCCGGTTCCGATGGCGATGACGAGCGCGATGGCCAGCACCTTGGCCCAGTGGCGGCGCAGATCGCGCCACGACCAAACCAGGAGCAGACGAAGCATTCTCATGCCACACCCCCTACCAATGAAGATCGGTCACCGGCGCCTTGCCCCCGGCCGGGGGGCCGTCGCGGATGATCCGGCCGCTGGAGAGCTCCACCACCCGGTCCGCCATGCGCGAGATCTCCCGGTTGTGTGTCACGACCAGCACGGCCCGCCCGTTGCCGGCCTGGGCCTGGAGGAGCTCGAGGATCTGCACGCCCGTTGTGAAGTCGAGCTCGCCGGTCGGTTCGTCGCACAACAGGATGGGGTTGCCGGTGGCGAGGGCCCGGGCGATGCCTACCCGCTGCTGCTCGCCGCCGGACAGCTCGTGAGGGAAGCGGTCGCCTTTGGTGCCGAGCCCGACACTGTCGAGAACCTCGTCGGGATCGGCATCAGACCGGGCGGCGTCGATTCCGAACAGCACGTTCTCTCTGGTGGTGAGGCCCGGGAAGAGGTTGAAGGCCTGGAAGATGAAACTGACCGTTCCGGCCCGGAAGTCGAACAGCTCGGTGCGCGATGCGCCGGTGATGTCGACCTCGTTGACACGGACCAGGCCGCTCGAAGCCGTGTCGAGGGCACCGATGATGTTGAGGAGCGTGGTCTTGCCGCTGCCCGAAGGCCCGAGCACCACGACGAACTCGCCTTCGGCAACGAGGAGCTCGATTTCCTCCAGGGCGATTACGGCCAGCTCTCCCTCGCCGTAGCGCTTGGTCACGTCCTTCAGCTCTATGAGCATGCTGTCACCTCGACTGAGCGGCCCGCTCGTCCAGGAAGCGATCGATGAGGGCCGGATACTCGGTCGCGAACCACGAATACACGTCGAAGAGCTCCCGCAGGTGCGGACGGGCGATCTCCCGCTCCCCGAAGCGGTCCAATGCCCGGGCCGCCATGTCACGAGCCAGGTTGAAGGCCTCGCTCTGCCGGCGCATCAAGCTGAGGATCGCTCCATGATGAATCGTGAAGTAGTCGCGCCGCTCGCCCGACAGACGGATTCGATCTACCAGTCCGAGCGAGATGAGCACCCGGGTGGCGGTACTGATGGCGCTCGGCGATGCCCCCAGTGCGGCCGCCAGGTCGCCGGCCGACACCTGTTCGGCGTCGACGATCAGCAGGTACCCCCACACCCGGCCGGTCATGCGCCCGTTCCCGAGCCGCTCGAACAGGGCTCCCATCTCCTCCACGAACGTGAGCTCTCTCCGGTCCACCATGGGTTGCTCTCGATCTTCCGAATATTCAGTATCTGCCGAATATCGAGAAGCCACCAGAGGCAAAGGTCCCGACGGGGTGGCGCGCCGCCGGGCTTCCGGCGGACGGGTCAATAGAGTACGGAGTGTTGCCTTCCAGTCGCTCGCAGCAGCGGCGGGCGTAGGTGAAGACGGCCGGGAGGAAGACGGGATGTCCGAGCAGGTCACCATCCACACGGAGGGGTTGACCAAGCACTACGGCGATGTGCGAGCCCTGGTCGATCTCGACCTCGACATCTATCGCGGCGAGGTGTTCGGGTTCCTGGGCCCAAACGGCGCCGGGAAGACCACGATGATTCGGACGATCCTCGATGAGATTCGCCCAACCGCCGGGTGGGCCTCGATACTCGGATTCGACACCCATCGGCAATCCGTCGAGATTCGACGCCACATCGGGTACGTCCCCGGCGACCTCGCCATGTATCCCAATCTCACCGGCCGGGACACGCTCACCTACTTCGCCAATCTGCGGGGAGGCGTGGACTGGGACTATGTCGACGAGTTGTCCGATCGGCTCGACGCCGATCTGTCCAAGAAGATCGGCGACCTGTCGTCCGGGAATCGGCAGAAGGTGGGGCTGATCCAGGCCTTCATGAACCGTCCGGAGGTGCTGCTCATGGATGAGCCGAGCTCCGGTCTCGACCCGCTGGTGCAGCGCGAGTTCCAGGCCATGACCAGGGAGGTCGTCGCACGTGGCCGCACCGTCTTCCTCTCCAGCCATACGCTCTCCGAGGTCCAGCGAATCGCCGACCGGGTGGGGATCATCCGGCACGGGCGCCTGATCGCCGTAGAAGCGGTCGCAGCACTGCGGTCGAAGGCGATCCGCAAAGTCGACCTCTACTTCGATCGTCCCATCGACGGTGCGCGTTTGGAACCGGTACCGGGTGTCCGCGATGTCGTGGTACAGAACCATCACGTCACGCTGTCATTCGACGGCCACATGGAGGCCTTGCTCAAGGTGGCGACCGACGGGCAGACCCTGGTTGACATCACTACCCAGGAGGCCGACCTCGAAGAGATCTTCCTCACGTACTACCGCGACGAAGAGGCAGGTGGCTGATGCTGGCCACCGTGCTCACCAAGACGGTGCGGGATCGCTGGAAGGCGATGGCGATCGGCACCGTCAGCCTGGCGGTCATGCTGCTGTTCGGGATGTCGGTGTATCGCGATATTGATCTGTCCCTCTACACCGACCTGCCCGAGGCATGGCGGGCTCTGATCAATATTCCCGACAGCGCCGACGCGGCCAGCCTCGCCTATGGCGCCATCTACGAATTCTACGGAGCACTCACCCTGGCGGCCCTCGCCCTCTCGATGGGGTCGGCCTCGATCGCCGGCGAGGAACGTGACGGCACCCTCGGCCTGCTGCTCGGCAACCCGACCAGCCGCACCGCCGTGCTGGCATCCAAGGCCGGGTCGATGCTGGTGCTGACGGCGGTGGGGGCCCTCCTGCTGTGGGGTGCCGGGTACATCGTGCCGGCCATGCTCGGTGTCGAAGTGGCCGGCATGCAGGTGGGGGCCCTCGTGTTCCACATGTTCGTGAACGCCCTCTTCTACGGCTTGCTGGCGATGGCGATCGGTGCCTGGACGGGAAGCCGGGGCCTGGCGTCGGGGACGGCAGTTGGGATCATGGTCGTGTCGTTCTTTGCGGTCGGCCTCCTCCCACTCGTCCCGGGCCTGGAGGGGCTCGCCAAGGCGTTCCCCTGGTACTACTTCAACGGCAGCGATCCGGTCACCGGTGGCGTCTCCTGGCCCCACGCCGCGGTGCTGCTGACAGGCTGTGCTCTCTTCGTGATGGCGGCGGTGGTCGGAGTCAATCGTCGCGACCTCAAAAGCCAGACGGTCGGGGTGGCGCTGGTGGACCGGCTCCGCAGCAACCCGCTCACCAAGAGCGTCGCCGATCGGCTGGCCGGCTCGACCAGGGTCTCCCGCATCTGGATCAAGACGGCCTCCGAACACCAGGGGCTCTTGTTCGTGACCGCCGCCCTCATGTTCTTCATGATGGGCGTCCTGATCGGGCCGATGTACACGGCGATCGAAGACGCCTTCGGCAACATCGCGGACGAATTCCCCGAAGCCGTCATGGCCCTGGTCGGCAACGGCGACATGAGCACTCCCGAGGGGTGGTATCAGGTCGAGACCTTCGGCCTGATGGCCCCGATCGCCGTCATGGTGGTATCCATCGCCATCGGGGCTCGTGCCCTGGCGGGCGAGGAGGCCAATCGCACCATGGGCCTGCTGCTGGCCAACCCGATCAGCCGCTCGGCCATCGTGCTGGAGAAAGCGTTTGCGATGGTGCTGTACGCGCTGGCGGTGGGTGCCGCTACCTTCGTCGGAGTCGGTCTCGGCTCGTTGCTGGGAGGGCTCGGCATGAACATGTTCAACATTGCCGCCACCTCGTTGCTGGCAACGCTGCTCGGGTTGGTGTTCGGCGCACTGGCCCTTGCCGTGAGCGCCGGCGTCGGCCGGGTGAGAATCGCTATCTTCGTGCCCGTCGGGGCAGCTCTCACCTTCCATCTTCTCAACGCCTTCCTGCCACTCAGCGACAGCCTGGCGGGATACGCGAGATGGTCGCCGTTCTACTACTACCTCACGAGCGATCCGCTCGTCAACGGCATGCCGTGGGGCCATGGGGCCGTGCTGGCCGGCCTTGCCATCGGCCTGGTGGCGGGGTCGGTGGTCCTGTTCGGGCGGCGGGATCTCCGGCAGACGAGCTGAACACGACCGGGAGCCGGGCCGGGGCGTGTCACCGGATCGGATCGAGACGGGCCGGAAATGTCTGTGCCAGGGCGTTCCCGCCAGCGGATGCTGGTGGCCGATGGAGGTCAGTTCGTCGGCGGCGACCCCGGTGCCCACCGGCTCCGAGCGGATTGCAGTGCCGGACCCGCCTGCGTCGGTGGGTGATTATTGGGCGGGACGCCCGGCCGATCGGTCGAGGACGCAGGCGGCGACGTGATCGGGGCCCCGGTTGGTGAGGATGACCTCGTCGACGGGGGTGAACTGCACCCGGACCCGTTTGTGGTCCACCTCGAGGTGTTCGAGCGCGGTCCGCATCGCCGCCGGCACGGCATCGCTCCTGAGGGCGGCACCCAGCCGTTGGGCCGATGCCTCATCTCCGAATTCGAGCCAGGCGTCGAAGGCGTTCTCCCGGGTGACCCCCGCCAGCGCGTCGAACATGTTGTCGACGTCTTCCAGCCATCGAATGGTGTCGTCGACCTCCCACCCACACGCCGGGGTGGCAACCGGGCACCTGGTGTGGAAGCGGCACCCCTGGGGCGGCCGGGCGGGATCGGGAATCGCGCCTTCCAGGGTTTGCAGGTCGGTGCCGGCCTCATCGACGTCGGGGCTGGATGCCAGCAGGGCCTCGGTATACGGGTGCTCGGGCCTATCGAAGATCGTGCTCGTCGGGCCCGCCTCGGCGACCTTTCCCACGTACATGACCACGATCCGATCGGCCATGTGGCGGACGACGGAGAGGTCGTGGGTGATGAACAGGTACGCGAGATTGCGCTCTTGTTGCAGTTCGTGGAGCAGGTTGAGGATCTGGGCCTGGACCGAAACGTCGAGAGCGCTGGTGGGCTCATCGAGGATGACGAGCTGGGGGTCGAGTGCCAGTGCCCGGGCGATCGAGATCCGCTGCCGCTGACCCCCGGAGAACTGGTGTGGGTAGCGATAGAGATGCTGCCTGCCCAGACCAACCTGCTCGAGCAGGTCGATCACCCGTTGGGTGAGCTCGGAGCCGGAAGCCTCCTTGTGGACTCGAAAAGGGCGACCGACGATGTCCTTCACCAGCTGGCGGGGATTGAGGGAGGCGAACGATTCCTGGAACACGACCTGGCAGTTGCGTCGGTACCGGCGCCAGACGTCTCCGCTCATTTGGTCCACCCGGTGGAGTTCGTTCAGCTGGTCGAGTTCGCGTTGCTGACCATCGGTGCGATCGGCAGCCGTCACCGACAGCAGGGCGTCGAGCCTGTCCTTCGAGGCGGCCTCGAGCCCGAAGTAGACGCCACCGTGGGATGGATCGGTCAGGCCCGCCACGCACCGTCCCAGCGTCGTCTTGCCGCAGCCGCTCTCGCCTACCAGCCCGAGCGTCTCGCCGGGACGGATGTCGAAACTCACCCCATCGACCGCCTTGACATGGCCGACCACCTTCTGGAGAGCGCCTTCCCGGATGGGGAAGTACTTGCCGAGGCCGCGGACCGCCAACAGGAGATCATCGGTGGCCGCCAGGGCACCTTCCCGGCTCGGGGCGGCGGTCACCGCACCTGCCGGTGGTAGGACGGGAGCTCGGCGGCGGTCCCGGCGGGCGGATGGTGGATGAAGCACGCGACATGGTGATCAGAGCCGACCGGCACCGGCTCGGGATCATGCTCGCGGCAGGCGGCCGCCTCGTACGGGCAGCGTCCTGTGAAGCGGCAGGCGGCGGGAGGGTCGATCAACTCTGGAACGTTGCCCTGGATGGCCACCAGGCGGCCCCGCTCATGAGAGGCGGAAGGCACCGCGTCCAACAACCCTCGCGTGTAGGGATGTTTCGGATGGGAGAAGATCTCTTCCGTGGGCGCGACCTCGGCGATTCGCCCGGCGTACATGACGGCCACCCGGTCACACACTCGCCTCACGAGCGACAGGTCGTGACTGATGTAGAGCACCGAGGTCTTGTGGTGCTGCTGCAATTCTCGCACCAGCTCCAGGATGCGGGCTTGCACGGTCACGTCGAGAGCCGTGGTGGGCTCGTCGGCGATGAGGAGGTCGGGGTTGCATGCGAGGGCCTGGGCGATCATGACGCGCTGGCGCATGCCGCCCGACAATTCGTGTGGATAGCGCTCCATGATCTTGTGCGGGTTGGGAATCTGTGTCTCGGCGAGCGCGGCGGCGATCCGGTCGTCGGTCGCTGATCGAAGCTTGTTCCGGCGCGACCGCAACGGCGGAACGGCGAACAACGCGTCTTCGAGCAGTCGCGAGCGGAGCGACGCCTTTCTGCGGATGAGCGAGCCGACGGCGCCGGTGACCTCGCCGTCGAGACCGGCGGCCTCCAGCAACTCCCCGGATCGGTGCTCGTAGAACACCTCGGAGAGCTGGTCGCGGATCGACAGCGCCGGGTTGAGGGCCTTGCCGGGATCCTGAAAGATCATGGCAATCCGGTTGCCGCGGATCGTGCGCAGTTGCTGCTCGGAGATGGTCAGCAAGTCGAGAGTGAGGTGCCCGGTGCCGGCGCAGGCCGCGCACCCATCTCCGTTGCATTCCCGGCACGCGACGGGAACCCGGCCGCTGTGGTGGCAGATCTCGCATCCGTCACCCAGGCATGCATCGCAGGCGCGATGGGGCCGGAAGAGGATGGAGCCACCTGCCTGGATGCCGGGAGGCATGGGCACGAGCCGCAGAAATGATCGGGCGGTGACGCTCTTGCCGCATCCGGTCTCGCCGACCAGGCCGAGGGTCTCACCGTCGGCGATATCGAAGGAGACTCCGTCGACGGCGTGGACGGTCCCGGCTTTGGACCGGAAGTGGACTTTGAGGTCGACCACGGAGGCAATCGAGGCACGGGCCACCGCCGGGGCCGCTGCTCCGCCGTCTCCCAGCAGCGTCATCGTGAGGTCTCGGTCCGTGGGTCGAGAACGTCGCGCAGGCCGTCACCAAAGAGGTTGAATCCCAGGGCCCAGAGGAACACCATCATGCCCGGGAACGTGGAGGACCACCACCGCCCGGCCGATATGCCGGCCTGCCCCTCGGAGACAAGCACTCCCCATTCGGCGATGCCCGCTTCCGACAGGCCGATGAAGCTGAGGGTGGCGCCCACGAGAACGATGTTTCCCATGTCGAGGGTTGCCTGCACGATGACGGGCGTGATGGAGTTGGGCAGGACGTCTTTCAGGTATATCCGCCACGATGAATCGCCGATCACGCGGGCGGCATCCACGTACTCGTTCTCCTTCACATGGATGATCTGAGCCCGCATGATGCGGGCATACTTCACCCAGAAGACCACTGCCAGCGCCAGAATGATGTTGCGGAACGACGGTCCCAGCACCGCCGCGATGGCGAGGGCAAAGATGAGCTCGGGGATCGACAGGAACACGTCGACGATGCGCATGAGGATCTCGTCGATCTTCCCGCCCCGGAATCCGGCGATGCTTCCGACCGTCACGCCGATGAGCACCGTGAGCGAAACCACGATGACCGAGAGCCGGAGCGAGGTCCGGGCTCCCCACACGACGCCGTAGAGGACGTCGCCGCCCACGTTCGTCGTGCCCAGTATGTGCCCGGGTGAGCCGGGTGGCACCGCCAGGGCGTCCCAGTCCCGAGGCATCTGGTAGGGGTCGGGTGTGTTGGGCTCGGTGATGATTGGGGCAAACACCGCCATTCCGAGCAGCAGGACGATGAACACGAGACCGGCAACCGTGGTTGGGTTCTTGAGCAGCGAGAGGGTCAGCTCACCGGCACGCCGTGCCCGGACCCGCCAGGCGGAATCGGCGACCATGGTCGTCGGGGCGGGGGCTGATACGTCGACCATGTCTATTCCCCCAGCACGACGCGGCGGTCGAGGTAGGCGTAGATGACGTCGACGAACAGGTTCACGACCAGGAAGAGGATGGAGGTGAACAGGACGTAGGTCATGATCGTTGCCTGGTCACCACGCAGGACCGAGTCGGCCATCCATCGCCCCAGCCCCGGCCAGCGGAAGATGATCTCGGCCACCACGCTTCCCTGGAGCAGGAACCCGAAGCTCAATCCGATCACCGTTACCGTCGGGATCAGGGCATTTCGCCGTGCATGGCGACGCAGCACCAGGCGCTCCGGCAGACCTTTGGCCCGGGCGGCATCGACGTAGTCCTCCTGCAACTCCTCGACCAGCGATGAGCGCATCATGCGGGCGATGATGGCGGTGGCGCCGTAGCCGAGGGTGAGCGCCGGCAGGATGAGGTGCCAGATGGCATCCTTGAATGCTCCGAAATCACCGGCGATGAGCGAGTCGACGGTGTACAGGTTGGTTGGGTGATCGATCCGGGCGAAGATCTCCGGCGTGCTCCGGCCGATCGGAAACCAGCCGAGGTTCACCCAGAACACAATCAACAACAGGATGGCGAACCAGAAGAGGGGCATGGCGGCGCCGCTGATCGAGAAAATCCGCGTGATGTGGTCCGGAAGCCTGTTCCGTCTCGCCCCGGCGAACGTTCCGAGCGCAACGCCCAAGACCACGGCGACGATGGCAGAGGAGACCGCCAACTCCATGGTGGCGGCCAGCTTGGGGAGGAATACCTCGGTCACGGGAGCCGCAGCCACTCCCGACCAGCCGAGATCACCCGTCAAGACACCCGAAGCCCAGTAGACGTACTGCACCGGTAGCGGGTCGTTGAGGCGATAGCGCTCCTCGAGTTGAGCGACCTCCTCCTGGGTCATTCCGGTTTGCAGGTAGACACCAATCGGAGTTCCGCCGACCCGGGTGAGGGCGAACACGATGATGGATACTCCGATGATGAGCACCGGTAGGACCATGAGGCGCCGGATGATGTAGTCCCGAATCTGCATGGCTCGCCTTGTTTAGCGGATCGTGGCTGCTACGACGCGGCCCCCGGGGAACCGGAGGCCGCGTCGGGCAGCTTGTGCCCTTGTTACCCCTTGTCCAGCAGAGCGAACTTGATGCTCGGCCGCGGCCAGAGCGGATTCGAGATGTAGCCCTGCACCCAATCGCGACGGGCCGAGACCACACCCTCCTGGGCGGCGATGAGCCACATCGGATCCTCGAACAGCTCCCGCTGCACTTCGGCGAGGATCACGGCGCGGGCGTCCGGGTCCAGCTCCACGCGAGCGCTGTCGATGAGGGACTGAATCCGGTCCGGATCCTGGTATCCCGACCGGAAGTCGTGGATCTCGCCCCACTCGCCGTCGGGCAGCGCGTACGAATCCAGGTAGGCACTCGGGTCTGCAAACGGGTCTGCGTTCTTGACCCACATGGCGTACGGGACCGGATCGGAGGCATGGGCGTCGTCGAACACCGCCTCGGCTACCGCCGCCACGATGATCTCGAAGTTGGGGTTGTTGAGATCGTCGATCGAGTCCTTCAGCACCAGGGCCGCAACCTCGAACAGGTTGGCTTCCTCGGTTACCACCGAAATCGAGAACCCGGTATCCCACACCCCGGCTGCCCGAAACAGCTCCTCGGCCTTCGCAAGGTCCTGCTGGTTGTAGACGGGCGCCGTCGGGTCGTACCCGAAGATCCCGATCGGGATGTAGTGGGGGTTGAAGTCCCCATATCCACCCAGTGCGCTGTTCACGAAGGCGTCGTAGTTGAACGCGTAGTTGAACGCCTGCCGCACCCTCGGATCGTTGAAGAAGCCGGCCGGAATGTTGTCGCTGTCGGGAAGATCTTCGGGATTGAACTTCAGGTTGAACCCGATGTGAATCGGCTCGACGGTGAGGCCCTCGCCGTCGACGGTCACGCCTTCGGCCCCTTCGACGTCGCCGATGAAAGAAGGATCGGCTTCGATGGTGTCGTAATCACCGGCCCGGAGACCGAGCACCCGGATATCGGGACTCGCCCCGATCTCGATCCGGAGATCGAGATTGGCGGGGGTTCCCCAGTATCCGTCGTACACCTCGAACTGAAGATCCTCCCCCCGGTTCCAAGCCACGAACTGATACGGTCCGGTGCCGACCGGGTTGCCGGACATGAACTCGTTGAACTCCCCGGCCGCTACGCCACCGTTGGCTTCGACCGCATCCTGGCTCACGATGGAGGAGACCATCGCCGGCACAACCGCGTTGAGGAAGGCGGCGTTGGGCTCCTGCAGGGTGACTTCGAACGTGAGGTCGTCGACCACGCGCATGCTGTCGACTGTGTCGGCGAGCACGCCGGCGGCACCGTCGGGCAGGTCCATTGTCATGACGCGGTCCCAGGAGAACAGGACGTCGTCGGCCGTGAAGGGAGTTCCGTCATGGAATGTGACACCCTCGCGGAGGGGGAAGGTGAACGTCAATCCATCGGCCGAAATGAGGCCGTTTTCGACGGAGGGGACCTCGGTTGCCAGTGAGGGGACGGGATCGGGCCCGCTGTTTCCGATTTCGAGCAGCCGCTCGTAGACCTGGAGGATCACCGTCTCGCCACCCTCACCGGGCTCGACCTGGGCCGGGTCGAGCGTGGTCGGCTCATCGTCGGCGGCATGCACGAAGACGTCGGGGTTGTTGACTCCACCGGGCGTTTCGCCCTGGGTGGTGGTGGTCGTGTCGTCCCCGTTGCCGCCACCAGCCTGGGTGGTGGTGGTGCCTTGGCCGGCGCCGGTGGTATCGGATGTGTCGTCGCTCGAGCAGGCGGCAGCTACCAGTGCCAGGGCCAGTACGAGGGCGAGGAAGCCACCTCCAACCGTCTGGAAACGTCGTCGCATCATGCTTGTCCTCCCGTTGTCAACCGGCCGTCTCGAATGCCGGTAGCCCGATCTGCTCGAGCCGTGTCTCCTTCGCAAACGATTGCACGTCCGAGTGAACTTACGGAAAACCATCAGCCCTGTCAATTGGAAGCCAGGCATGTTCGTCGGCCGGGGCGGGGAGGGCGTCGGTTTCCGGCGGACCGAGCGGCGTGGTAACAAGCCCTATGCACGGCGAAGAAGCAGAGGGATTTCGACTCGTCGGAAGCTCGGACCTGGGCGGATTCGGCGACGGCATGCAGCTCATGCGAACGGGCGACGTGCTCTACGTCGGGCACTTCGGGACCAGCGGCATGGGTACCTCGATCCTCGATGTGGCCGACCCGAGCTCTCCGCAGGTGGTGCGACAGTGGCCGGCGCCCCCCAACAGCCATACGCACAAGGTGCAGGTGGCCGACGGGCTCCTGCTCATCAACCACGAGCGATTTCGCAGCGACCTGCCGTGGTCCGCCGGCCTCGCCGTCTACGACCTGTCGGACCCCTTCGATCCTCGGCAGGTGGGGTTCTGGGCGTCGACGGGTCGCGGTGTGCATCGGATCGTGTACGAAGGAGGGCGGTATGCCTATCTCTCGGCCACACCCGACGGCTTCACGGGCCGGATCTGGATCATCATCGATCTGGACGACCCGTCGCAGCCGACCGAGGTGGGGCGGTGGTGGTGGCCCGGACAGTGGACGGCTGGCGGCGAAACCCCGGCCTGGCCGGCCGGTGAGAATTGGAGCACCCACCATGCCATGGTCGCCGGCGACCGCGCCTACGTCGGGCTCTGGGACGGGGGCTTGGTGATTCTCGATATCGCCAACGTGACAGAGCCGGCGGTCGTGGCGCACCTCAACTGGGATGAGGGTGGCGAGACCCACACGTGCCTCCCCCTCGCCGGCCGGGATCTCGTCGTGGTGACCGACGAAGCCACGACGGATGGGTGCGAGGGGCCCCCCCACATGGTGCGAGTGGTGGACGTTGCGGACGAACGGAATCCCCGGGTGGTGGCAATCTGTCCGCCGCCGGTGGGTGATTATTGCGATCGGGGGCTTCGGTTCGGAGCGCACTGCCTGCACGAGAATCGCCCCGGCAGCTATCGCAGCACCGAGCTGGTGTTCGCAACGTATTTCAATGCCGGCTTGCGCGTCTACGACCTGGCCGATCCGGTCGCCCCGGTCGAAATCGCCTCGTACATTCCCGCCTGCCCACCGGATCAAGCCGCGGTTCAGGTGAACGACGTGTGGGTGGGTGAGAACCACCTCGTCTATGTGACCGACCGGGTCAACGGCGGTGTCTACATCCTCGAGCCCGACCGTGGGCTCGACGCCCGGATGGCCGCGGCGGCTTCTCCCTCGACACGGGGGCGTAGGCTGGCGCAGCGCTCACGGGAGGTTTCATGAGCACCGCACTCGGCTTCACGCCCAGCGAAGACCCGTTCGTCGTCGAGCACGGGGGCTTCTACCGGCGCTGGTTATCGATGATCGACGACCTTTCCGAGCTCGAGACGATCGTGGCGACGCTGGAGGCAACCACCGATGACAAGTGGGTTCCGGTATGGCGGGCAGCCGGACGCCGTCACGAAGAGGCGGGTGATCGGCTCGACGCGGCCGGAGACGGGGAAGGCGCCCGCCGGGAGTACTTGCAGGCCAAGACCTACTACGCCATCGGGCGATTCCCGGGGGAGATCACGCCTCGCAAAGCCGAGATCAGCGCGCAGTGTGCCGAGGCCTATCGCAAGGCCTGCCGGTATCTCGATCCGCCCTTGGAGGTCGTGGAGGTCGAATGCGACGGGCGACCGATCAGGGCCCACTTCCGAGCACCACAGGGTGCGGGGGCCGACGATCCCGCCCCGGCGGTGCTCATCATGTGTGGCGCCGACGTGTTCAAGGAAGACCGGGGCTGGGCGGGGGAGCTTGCGCTCGAGCATGGCCTGGCGTCGCTCGTGATGGATGGTCCGGGAACCGGGGAGAACCCGTTCCCGTGGGATCCCGACTCGGTGAAAGCATGGATGGCGGCCGTCGATTTCCTGGCCGGACGGCCTGAGGTCGACGCTGCCAGGATCGCCGCCTTCGGCATCAGCCGGGGCGGGTATTCGGTCATGCAACTGGCGGGCACGTACCCGGAAAAGGTGCGGGCGGTCGTCGCCATTGCCGGCCATCCGTTCGGCTACCGCATGACCGATGAAGAGCTCGATGCCTTCGTCGAGGCGCGCAACAAGCGGGCAACGTTCGTCTTCGGTGAGCCCGGGGGGCCGCCCTCATTCCCTGCCTGGTCGCGGGAGAAGGAGGCGGAGGTCTTCTCGAAGTGGGCCTTGTCGGAGCTCGGGGTTCTCGACAACATCACCCAGCCGGTGCTCATGATCAACGGCAAGCTCGACCACCTGGCGCCGATCGGCAACATCTACTTCATGTTCGAGCATGGGCCGCCGACGGGACGGGAAGCCCGTGTGTACGCCGACGCCGGCCATTGCGCCTTCAAGTATCAGCCGGAGTGGGGGCCGGCGTCGTTCGCCTGGATCAGGGAGAAGCTCGGCTAGAAGCGGGCGAAGATCAGATCTTCGGGAGCTTGAAACCCGACTTGGCGACGACGTAGTCCCGGGACTCGAGCGCCATCCGCCTCACGGCGGGCCAATCGACGTGGAGAAGCTTCCCGTGTCGTTTCATGACCCTCCCCGCAATCAGGACGCTGTCCACATTGCTGGTGTCCATGCTCGCCACCACCGCCGTGGCCGGGTCATTGAGCGGAGTGACGTTGATTCGATCGGAGCGCAGCATGATGAGGTCGGCTTGCTTGCCGGGAGTAAGGCTTCCGACCTTGTCCACGAGACCGTTGGCACGCGCCCCCTCAACGGTGGCCCAGCCCAAAACCTCCCGGGGAGCTACCGGCGGCTTCCCGTCGTCGGATACCAGCGCCCGCTGCAGCGCCAGGACCGACCTCATCTGATTGAACATGTCGCTCGGCACGTTGGTTTCGACGTCGATGCTGAGACTGGGTCGGAGCCCCCGGTCGAGGAACTTCTGGATGGGCGGCATACCGTGACCCATCATCATTTCCACGGGAGAGGCCAGCGAAACCGTGCCGCCGGTGTCGACAACCATCTGGATCTCGGTGTCGTTGAGACTCGTGCAGTGGATGTAGGTCGTGTCCGGGCCGAGGAGGCCGGCCTCGCCGAACCGTTGGATCTTGGCGTCGAGGCCATAGGTTCCGACCCCGACATGAGCAGTGATGCGCGCCCCGGTCTCGCGGGCGAGCTTCCAATGATCACGAGCCACCTCGAAGTCGGTGAATTCGGGACCGGGTGCCGCCAGCGCCAGGGTGAGCATCTGGTCCTTGCTGGAGAAGTGTTCGCTGGCAGCCCTGACGAACCAACTGGGCTGGCGCTCTTCCCATTTCCCCCACCACGGAAATCCGTAGGCGAACACGGCTCGCAGGCCGGAATCCCGCAGGGCCTGGATCCCGGCATCGGTGTGGCTCGGTGAGGACTGAATATGCGACCAATCGAGGAGGGTGGTGACGCCCGCATCGATGGCACCGAGGGCGGAAACCATGTTCCCGGCGTAGACGTCCTCCGGTCGGTACACCGGCGCCAGCGTGCGGAGGATGAACGAGATGTAGCTGGTCCTGCCTTCGAGCGGAACATCGGTCCCGATGTTGCGGAGGATGCCTTCCCAGATGTGGCGGTGGCTGTCGACGAATCCGGGCATGACGATCATCCCCGACGCGTCGATCAACTCGGCGTCGCCGGCTGCCAGGCCGGGTCCGACCGCGACGATCTTGTCCCCTTCGATGAGAACGTCACCCTCGGAGAGATCCCCCACGTCCGGATCCAGGGAGAGCACCACGCCACCCCGGATGAGCTTTCTCCCGGAGGGCACCACACTGAAGTCGTTGCCCGCCGGATACAACTCCGGCAGGCGCGCCTGGGCTGCCACGTTGCTGCCCTGCACCAGACGCCGCGCTCGTCGGAAATTTCGCTTCACCAGCTCCTTGATGTCGCCCACCTGGAAGAGGATGATCCCGAGCAGCACCAGAATGCCGATGATCATCAGGCCGTGGTCGGGGGTGAGGCCGAGGAACGGCAGAACGGTGATGATCAGCGCCAGAAGCACAGAGGCAGTCAGTGCACCAATGAAGGTGGCCCGCCCGCCCAGGAAGGAGGCACCACCGAGGACCGCTGCCGTGATGCTGTTGAGCGCGAAGCTGGAGCCGATCTGGGCGTTTCCGACCGGCGACCGGGACATGACGAAGAAAGAGGCGATCGCAGCCAACATGGCCGACAGCAGCAGGGCGCGCACGCGTATCCAGTTGGTCCAGACGCCGCTGCGCTTGGCCGATCGCTCGTCGAAACCGGTGGCCCGGACCTTGAGACCGGAGCGGCTGGCATGGAGCCAGTAGTCGAGCAGGATTGCGCCCACCGCCACGGCGATGAAGGCAACCGGAACCGGCCCGACACTGGCCTTGAGCCAGGAGACGAAGTCCGGATCGATGGTGCCGCTCGGCGTCTCGCGCAGCGTGAGGGAGATGCCGTCGAGAATGCTCAAGGTCGCCAGAGTGGCGATGATCGATGGGATCTTCACCCCGCGCACCAGCGTGGCGTTGACCAGTCCCACGCCCGCCCCGCACAGGAGGATGGCACCGATGCCGAGGAGGATTTCCGGTGTGGATGAATCGGGAACGATGAGGAATGAGGCGATCACCACCCCGAGGCTGATCATGGCTCCGACCGACAGGTCCAGATAGCCGACCAGGAGCGCGTGGGTTTGGGCAAACGCCGCTATCGCCAGGGGAATGGCGATGATGAGGACGCTGGTGAGGTTGGCGGCGTTGAGGAATCCGTCGAAGCGAGTGTTGGTGTACCAGAGGACGCCGAGGATGAGCACCATCTGCAGCGCGATGGGCATCCACAACCGGACTTTGACCACCTTCCGCCACTTGTTCTTATCGCGCGCGTTACGGAGGATCTTCCGGACCAATTGACGGGCTCGGTCGATGGCTCCGTGTGCGGTGTATTCGCTCGTCAAGATGCATCCGTTTCGGTCGGAGCCTTCGGCATTGCGACGCCGAGCGGCGATCGGCCGGCCTTGGACAGCCCGGGACCTCGGACGATGGCCTCGACGATCCGAACCTCGGTGAGCTCGTCACCGGGGATCTCCTCGATGATCTGGCCTCGTGACAAGACCAGGACCCGATCACACAGGCCGGCCAGCTCGAGCGGGTCGCTGGATTTGACCAGGATGGTGGCCCCCTCGTTGCTTCTCGCTCGCAGGGCCTGATAGATATCGAATCGAGCGCCGACATCGACGCCCTGAGTGGGCTCGTAGGCAAGAATCACCGAGGGCTTCTTCAGGAACGTGCGCGACACGGAGACCTTCTGCTGGTTGCCCCCGGAGAGGAACTCCACGGGCTGTTCCAGGGACGGGGTGCGGATTTCGAGCTCCTCGACGAGATTCTCGACCGCCCGCCGTTCCGCCCGGCGCCGCAGGAAATTGAAGGCGCTGAACTGGCGGATCGACTGCAAAGTCGCATTCACTCTCACGCCGAGAACGGTCATGAGCGCTTCCCGCTTGCGGTCGCCCGGGAGCATCATGACTCCCGCCCCGATTGCCTCGTGGGTGGATATCAGCGTCATTTCCTTGCCGTTGCAGGTGACGCGGCCGGCCCGTGGAGGCGTCCGCCCGGCGAGGGTGTCGAAGAGCTGCGGCTGCCCGTTGCCTTCGGCACCGGCGATCCCTACCACCTCTCCACTCTGCAGAGTGAAGCTGACCGGGCCAAAGGATTGACCCTGGAGCGCGTCGACGACCAGCACCTCACGGCGCTCGCCTTCGGGAAGGGTGGCCGGGGGGAAAGCTCCCTCGAACGGCCGGCCGACGATCAGGTCGACCAGTTCGTGCTCGGTGGTCTTCCCGGCATCGAATGTGCCACGGGTCTCGCCGTCCCGCAGCACAGTGATCCGATCGGCTATCTCCAGGACCTCGGGGAGCCGGTGGCTCACGTAGACGACCCCGACACCACGATCGCGACAGGCCGAGATGGTGCGATGAAGATCCTCCACCTCGTCGGGGCCGAGGGCAGTGGTGGGCTCGTCGAGGAGCAGCACCTTGGGATCGGAGACGAGCGCCTTGGCGACCTCGAACAGCTGCCGCTCGGCGAGGGTGAGGAACGCTGCCGGGGAATCGGGGAACAACTCGAGGTCGAGGTCGAACTCGCCGAGGAGCCTGCGCGCCCACCGCTTCCGGTTCCAGTAAGGGGGCCGCTTCTCGGGCGGGGCGGCCAGGAACAGGTTGTTCTTCACCGGCTCGGCCTGAATCAGCGACAGGTCCTGATAGGCCATCGCCAAGCCGAGCTTGCGGGCCAGCGCCGGGGAGTCGGTTCGCAAGGGTTTGCCCCCGATCCGGATCTCGCCCAGATCGGGGTCGACAAACCCACTGGCAATACCGAGGAGAGTCGACTTGCCCGAGCCGTTCTCGCCGACGAGGGCGTGAACCTCCCCGGCCCGGCAGTCGAAGCTGACGTTGGTCAGCGCCCGCACCGCCCCGAACTGGCGGGAGACACCGCGCAGTTCGAGGACCAGGTCCTCGGCCGTCGACTCTCCAACGGTCTTGCTGTTGCTCATCAGCCGCCGAACATCAGGGTCAGCACCTCGTCCGGAACGAGTGAGGTGCCCGACACGGCCGGTGTCGCCCGGTTCGGATCGCAGTCATCCGCGGTGACCTGACGCATCACGTGCGGGACGTCGATCTGGGTGGGAATCTCGGCCCCTTTGAGCGACATCATCGCCGCCGTGACGGCGACACGGGACTGGAAGTTCCCTCCCGCCGAGTACCAGATGTTGTAGGTCGGCTCGTCGCGCTCCACCCAATCACAGAACAGGGTCTGCTCATCGGTGCGCATCGCCAGTGTCAGGTTCTCCACCGGAATCCCCAACTGGTCGTAGGCCTGCAGGGCGGTGTTCATGCCGTCGGAATACTCGTAGGTGTAGCCCCGGATGTCCGGGTCGGTGGACAGCCATCCGAGCACCACCTGCAGAGCAATATCGTTCACCCAGAACGTGTCCGCCGGCTCACCCACCAACTCGAGCGAGTCGTTCAGCGCCGGGACCGCACACTGCTGCCATCCCAGGGAGAGGGCGTTGCCGGGCGTGCCGCCCAGCACTCCCACCTTGCCCTCCGCGATGTTGTCGTTGAGGACGGCGGCCATGCTGTTGCCCAGTTCACACAGGTTCTCGCCGACCACGGTGAGATAGTCGTCACCCGGGACGAGCGCTCCATCCTGGCCGGGAAGTCCCACCCAGCCTGCCGACCACGGAATGTACGGGATGCCGGCGGCGGTGGCCTCCTTGATGGCATCGCCGATGGCCACACCTGCGTCTGGATATCCGGTTATGAAGTCGGCACCTCGCTGGATGAGGAACCTGATGTCGTTGGCCGGGACGGCCGGATCCGCGTTCCACAGTGCCTCCGTGGAGATGATCTTGCCGATCTCGGGATAGGTGAGCGCCTGCAGGATGGCCTCCATGTGGGTGACCCCACGCCAAACGTTGAGGTGTCCCCCACCGTCGGCGAATCCCATGATGAGGTCGCCACCGCTCCCGGTGTCACACTCGGGCGCGTTCCAGCATTCCAGTGCTTTGTCGATCGTTGCCTGATCTAGGTCCTGATCGGCGCGCGCCACCGAGGCCAGGATGATGTCCCAAGCGGCATCGTTGGGCGGTGTGATCGGCCCCATTGCCTTCTCGATCAGGGCCGGATCGGCATCCCTGCTCTCGCCGTACTGCGCCAGGGGATCCCCGCCATCGCCGGCGGTGGTGGTCGTAGCACCGTCGCCGGCAGTCGTGGTGGTCGCCGCTGTGGTCGTCGTTGTTTCGTTGGTCGCCGTCGTGTCGGATCCGCCGTCGTCACCGCCGCAGGCGGCGCCAATGAGCGCCAGCGCGGCGATCAGGCTGATGATTCTGATTCGTCTCATGTCATTCTCTCCTCATGGGCGGGATCGCCCGTGTCTTTGGTGCCTTCCTGTTTTGTCGATTGATCGGTGCCTCCGGTGTCGCGCCCTACCCGGCGCCGTCGCCGGAGGCGGCGGCGCCCTCGAGGCGGCTCGGTCTTCGTCGTTCGCGGAGCAGTTGCTCGACACCTTTGATGATCCGATCGCCCGAAACCAGCATGCCGCCGATGATCACCAGGCCGAAGACGACGAATTGGAGCGCGGTGGGCAGGCCCATCACCCGCATCATCTGGTTCAGTCCGGCGAGGAAGAACGCCGCCGCCCAGGTTGAGAGCGGACTGGCCAGGCCGCCGGTCAGGGAGGCACCACCGATCACGACGGCGGCGATCGGTCCCAGCAGATAGGGAGCTCCGATGGTCACGCCCGGGTTGCGGAGGAGGGCGGCGATCAACACCCCGGCAATGGAATACAGCATGGCCGCCACCACGTAGGCAGCGATCTGGTTCAGGTTGACCCGCAAGCCACTCACGAGCGCCGCCACCGGATTGGCGCCGACCGCCTGAAACCTCCGTCCCACGGTCGTGTAGCGAAAGCCGATGATGAGCAGGATGGTGATGACCACCCCGATCCAGAAGATGCGCGAGACCCCCAGGAACCGGACGTTCAGGAACTCCGGGAGCCCGGAGGGCACCGAGCTCTGGATGGCGAACGTCTTGTGGTAGCGGTTGACGATCCCGGTCACGACCTGGCCCACGGCCAGCGTGACGATCAAGGGGTTGAGCTTGAGCCCTCCGATGAGGAGGCCGTTGACGAGGCCGACCAAAGCCGCGAATCCGACCGCAGCGAGGAGAGCGAACCAGATCCGATCGTCCGCTTGCCGGCCGACCCCCACCATGATGATCGCTCCCAAGGTGAGCGTGCCGGGCACGCTGAGGTCGATGCCGCCGGTCATGATGACCAGCATCTGGCCGAGAGCGGTGATGGCCAGGAAGGTGCCGAACAGGGCGATGGAGGTGAGTCCGGCTCGCGTCAGGGTGGCCGGAGCCCAGATCTTCGCCACGATCACCAGCAGGGTCAATGCCAGGTAGACCGGCATATACCGGGAAGCAACCACAAACGAGGTGAGAGCCGACGACGGAGCCCGGGTGGTCGTCACAGGCTCTCTCCTGTGCCGGTTTCGGCCAGCAGGCCGCCGGCCGCCATGATGCGGCCATGGGCCGCCGTCGCCAGGCCGCGAGCCCGGTCGACGTCCGCCGCCGGCTCGCCGTTGCGAATCAGAGCCCGGCCGCCGGTGAAGACCCAGTCGACGTTCGAGGTGTCCAACCCCCAGACGACGGCCCCGATCGGATCGTTGATCGGGTAGATGTTGGGACGATCGGTGCGCAGGACGATGATGTCTGCCTGCTTCCCTGCCTCGAGGGATCCGGTCACGTCGGCGAGACCCACCGTCCTCGCTCCCTCCAGAGTGGCGTAGCGGATGACGTCGCGGGTGGTCAGGAGGTTGGGCAATCCCGCCTTGCCGGCCAGCTTGAGGTCGAAGTAGGCGGCGTGCTGGACGGAGTTGGCGGCCCGCATCTGGGCGAACATGTCCCCCGGCGCCACCTGCTCGTCGTCCACGGCCAGGCCCGGCTGGAGTTTGCGGTCCAGGAACTTCTGGAGCGGCGGCGTCCCCAGCCCGCCCGCCATCTCGGTGGAGGGCGCCGAAGAGATCGATGCGCCGCTGGACGCGATTGCGTCGAGGTCCTCCTCACCGAGGTGCGAGCAATGCACCAGGGTCACGTCGGTCGCCAGCAGGCCCCGCTCGGCCAGGCTCGCGACCACGCCGTCATCTGTGGCCGCCAGGCCGGCATGGGCATGGATCCGCAGACCCAGCTGACGGGCGAGGGTCCATTCTTCCACCACCTGCTCGATGCGGCTCCGGCTCAGATCGGCCGAGCCGAAGGCGAGGATGGTGGGAGACTCCGGGGTCTGCTCGCGGCCTTCCGAGAGCCGTCGTGCGCTGGCACCGATGTCCGCCGGGCTGCCGTCCCAGGTGGGAGCCGAGTGAACGAAGACGGTCCGCAGTCCGGCGTCGGAATGGGCTTGCAGGGCGGCTTCGGCGTAGCTCTCCTCGACGGGAAGATCGGCCCAATCGACCACCGTTGTGATTCCCGCTTCCAATGCACCGAGTAGGCCGATGAGGGTGGCGGCGTATATGTCATCCGGCCGGTAATGGGAGATGGTGATCTCCTCGGCGACCCTGCCGAGGTTTCGGAGGAGTGACTTCCAGACGTGCCGGTGCGTGTCGACGAAGCCGGGCATGACGATGGTGTCGGTGGCGTCGACGACATCGGCATCGCGCGCCCGGATGCCGGGACCGACCTCGGACACCCGGCCGTCCTCTATGAGGACGTCGGCCTCGGTGAAGTTCGGGGTCTTCACGCCCAGGGTCAGGACACAACCGCCCCGGATCAGTGTCTTCGAGCTCACGAATCACCACCGGAATCGAGCGGCATCGACATGGTCTTCTGGCCCCACGCGACCTCCCTGTCGGCCGCGTCTGCCGCCGAACGCAGGTTTCCGGCGGCGGCCCGGTGAAGACCTATGGCGTGGGCCCTCCCGGACGGGCACGCTCCCCACTGCTTCGTGAATATGTGCAGCAACGCGGTCCGTCCTCCTCCCTGGTCTCCGACGTCGGCGCATCTTAGAGAAAGATGCAAGCGTTTGCATTCTCGATCGGCGGGCGAGGAGTGGGGGTGGGCCGGGCTAGGAGACGCGGGCGCTGATTGCGTTCGCCAGGGGCTCAACGGCCGAAGCCGACTGGGGCGACCGCATCGAGAAGACGACGACATCGACGCCGGCGTCGATGAACATCATCGCCTCGTCGGCCAGCCGGCCGGGATCGTCGTCGAGACCCCAGCGGAGGTGAACCGACCGCCGGATCTCGGCCGGATCTCGACCGACTTCCCGGCAGTGCTCCGACAGGATGGTGTCGAGCCGCAACCAGGAGGCGGTGTCCTCGTGAAACATGGCATCCCAGTAGTCGGCGTATCTGGCCACCGTGCGCAGGGTGCGCTTCTCCCCCTTGCCGCCGATGACGATCGGCGGCCTCGGCCGTTGGATCGGCTTGGGCTCGCAACGAGCCTCGGCCAGCTGGAAGAACCGGCCGGTGAAGGTGGTGGTTTCTTGGGTGAGGAGACGGTGGATGACCTCGACTCCCTCGTCGAAGCGATCCATCCGCTCGGCCATCGTTCCGAGCGGGATTCCGTATGCCCGGGACTCTGGCTCGAACCAGCCGGCACCCAGCCCGAGGTTGAAGCGTCCCCCCGAGATGATGTCGAGGCTGGCGGCCATGTTGGCGGTGACCGCCGGATGGCGGTAGTGCATGCCGTTGACCATGGAGCCCACCCGGAGGCGGTTGGTGGCCTGGGCGAGGGCGGCCAGCGTCGTCCAGCTCTCCAGGCAAGGACCGTCCATGGGCGGGTGGAGAGGATAGAAATGGTCGAAGTTCCAGGCTTCGGAGAACACCTCGATCTCGTCGGCGGCGCGCCAGATCTCGAGCATGTCGGACCAGGTCGTGTTCTGCGGCGGCGTCTTGACGGCGAAATCAGGCACGGCTGGGAGGCTACCTCAACGCACCCGCACCGAAATCGGATCGAAGGGTTCGAGCGCAAATGTGAACTCGCGGCCTTCGGTCACCGGGATGGGTGGGACCACCGATCCGGTGATGATCACATCCCCCATCCGCAGACTCTCCCCGTGGGCGGCGAGCGTGTCGGCGACCGTCGTGACGATCCAGGGATAGGAGCCGGTGATGGCCTCCAGCTCTGTCGTCGTGGCCCGCATTCGGCCGTCTATGAGGATGCGGGCCGTGAGACCCTCGATGTCGAGCCCCGCTCGACCGATGTCCGGATCGCCGAAGATCACTGCCTCGTGGAAGATGTCGCCTGCCACGATCTCTTCCACCCCGGCTGCTTCCACCGGGCGGTCGATGTTGGCCAATTCGATGGCCGGACCGACCGCAGCGATGGCCGCCCGGGCAGCAGCGCCGGAGGCACCCGGGCCCAGGTCCTCGCCGAGATAGACGGCGACCTCGAACTCGACGATTCCCCTTTCCCACCCGGAGGTATCGACCCGAGCACCGGGCTCGAGCACCGTGATGTCCGTCATGAACCCGAGCAACGGCGCACTGATCTCCATGAGCGCAAGAGAAGCCGGGGCTCCAAACCCGACCTTCCAGCCCACTGAACCTGCCCCGGCCTCGAGCATCCGTGATCGCAACTCCAGCTGTCGTTTCAGCCCGGCGATCACGCGGGGGTCCTCCCAGGGTGCGCTCATCGGATGGTCCCGTCGTCGACTTCGTAGCCGGAGTCCTCGAGCGATCCGCAGCCGTTCCAACCCCAGACCAGGACGACGTCTTCGTCACCCGTGTTGTCGAACCCGTGCCAGCGGCCCCGCGGCGTCCAGATGACGTCGCCCTTGCCGGCCGGCGCGGTCCCGGCATCGGTGTAGATACGCCCCGAGCCTTCCAATACGATGAAGAACTCGTCGGCATTGCGATGGAGGTGCCGGTCGTGACGAGCTCCTGGAGGGAGCACGGTCCAGCCGAGCAGGAAGTCTCGGACGCCGACCGTGGCCTGGTCGATGAGGAATTGGACCTGCATGTCGACCCACCCCTCATCCTCGCGGAGGCCGCCGACTCGGGGAACCCGGGAGAGATTGGTGTGGAACCGCTCGGTCATTGTCCCCCCGAGAGCATGTGGTAGACGTCGAAGACCGTCACGAAATCGCGATGGTCGATGCCGAGGCCGCGACACGCATTGAGCAGTTCGTTGGCTACTGCGGCCAGCGGTGCCGGCGATCCTTGCCGGCGAGCCACATCTAGAGCCAGGACCATATCCTTCTGCTGGAGCGTCACATCGGCCAGCGGTTTGTCCGGCATCTCGAGGATGAACGGGCCGCGATACCCCATCACAGGAGAGGCGACGACGCTCTTGAGCATGGCGTCGACGGCAACCGCCCGGTCGACCCCGCCCTTCTCCGCCAGGGCCACCGACTCACAGAACGCGACCATCTGCACGATCAAGCTGAGGTTGACCGCCACCTTCATCTGGACGGCGGTGCCAGACGGGCCGATGTAGCTGACCTTCGACCCGATGTCGTACAACACCGGCTCAACCCGTTCGTAGGCCGTCCGGTTCCCTCCCACCATGGTCGAGGCCGAGCCGGCCAGGATCGTCACCGGGCTGCCGGACAGCGGGGCATCGAGCATGGTGAGCCCGCCCGCCGAAAAGGCGGCGGCGATGGCGCGGCTGACCTCGGGATCGATGGTGCTCATGTCCAGGTAGATCCCCTCGGGCGATAGACCGGAGATGACCCCGTCGGGCCCGAGGGCAACGGCCGAGACGGCCGGTGCATCTGTGACCATCGAGAACACGATGTCGGAGGCGGCGGCGAGCTGGCGTGGCGATTCGGACCAGGCCATGCCCAGTTCTATGAGGGGGTCGGCCTTCGAGCGGGTGCGGTTCCAGCCGGTCACCTCGTGGCCGGCTGCGAGGAGGCGAGGAACGATGACCTGCCCCATGTCGCCCAATCCAATCCATCCCAGCATCACGATGAGTGCCTTTCTCGTGGGGTCACTGAATCAGCCACCTATGGCTCCGGCGGCTCCTGCCTGCTCGATCACTTCGGTGAGGTTCACGGCCGCGCCGTCTCGCTTCGATGACTCGAGCGCAGCCCGTACCACGGCCAGCGCTCTGATGGCCTCGGCGGAGCCAACTTCCACCTGCGCCCGGCCGCGAATCGCAAGAGCGAATTCCTCGAGCTGCTCCCGGAACATATCGGTCGGCGGCAGTTCGACGGCGGGACGGTCGGTTTCCCGGTACGCCTGGGAGCGGAGGCTGCTGTATTTGTCGGCCAGATGTGACTGGTCCCAGTGCGTGAAGTCGAGGTCGTACATGAGGTTGGCCCTGGTGCCTTGCAGGTTCAAGCGGTATACGCCGGGCGAGGCCCAGCCGGTCCCGAGGTAGCCGAGGGGGCCGGACTCAAACTCGAGGATCGCCATGACCGCATCGGGCACCTCCGACTTGGTGTACAGCTTGCGGGCGTGGGCGGTGACCGTCTTGACCGGTCCCAGCAGATACTGGAGGTTGTCGGCGTGATGGACACCGAGCTGGATGAACGCCCCGCCGGGGCTCTTGGTGGCGTACCAGCGCCATGTCTCGGGTGTCAGCTCGAGCCCGCGCTCGTTGGAGAAGTTGGCTTCGGCCAGTGAGACTTCACCGAGCAGCCCTTCCTCGATCCAGCGTTTCATCGTGCGATGCCCGGAGAGTCGCCGGGCACTATGCCCCACCGAGAACACCACTCCGGCTTCGGCGACGGCTCGAGCGATCTCCACCGCGTCCTCCAGCGTGTGGGAGATGGGCTTGTCGACGTAGACCGCTTTGCCGGCGGCGGCGGCCTGGAGGATGAGTTGCTTGTGCGTGTCGTTGGGAGTGGTGATGAGGACTCCCTCGACCTCCGGATCGGCCAGCAACTCCTCGTAGCTGGCGGCGCTGTGCCCAACGTCGAATTCCTCCCGAAAGGCGGCCCGCTTGTCCTGGCTCCGACTGAAACAGCTGGCCAGCTCTATGGCTTCACCTCGCAGAGCCCCACGCGCCAGCACCCTCGCCCAGCGGCCCAGCCCGACCGGTGCCAGCCTCACCTTCTCCACGTGCTCACTCTCTTTCAGTCGATACCGTCTCGTCCAGCTCCACGAGGTTGGTGGTCAGGTCACCATGCGGGAAAAAACAGACCAGTTCGAGCCGCGACCCGGGGTCGGGGATGGTGGCATGGGGAACGTCGGTGGGTATCCAAACGATGTCGCCCGGCCCGACCCGGGTGGCAGTGCCGCCTTGCCAGTTCGTCCCATGCCCCGCCGCCACGTACACCACCTCCGGACTGAGAGGGTGTCTGTGGAGGTTGCGGCTCGTGGTGGGCTCGACGCTCACCACCCGCACCGCCAGCTCCCCGGCGCCGATCCCCGCGAGTGGATCGGCGGAAAGCCTGCCCGGGAGGCTCTTGAAGTCGAGATCGGCCGCCCGGACGACGCTCATGACCCACCGCGCAGCTCGAGGATGCCGTTGAGGCGTTCCATGATTGCGCTCGCCACGGTCTCGGTGAACTCGCCGGCACGCTCCTCGGTTGCCCACCGGGGATTGCCGTACCAGCCGTCGGGGTCGATCTCTGTGACGTCGGTGATGAATCCGTACACCTCGTGTGACCGCCGCATCTCATCGAGAGCGTGGGCGCGAGGAGGGCGGGTCGGCTCGCCCGCTCTCGGGATGTGGGCCAGGCTCCCGTCGTAGGCGAGGATGGCGAGGGCTTCGATCCCACCGCCGTGGGTGAGCTCGCCCCCCGAATCCCGGTAGACCCGCTGGGCCACATAGCACGCGTTGGCGACGATGAAGGTGGCGTCGTGGCGGGACTGGAGCTCGGTGGCGACGGCGTTGAGAGATGCGATGTTTCCCTCGTGCCAGTTGACGAAGACGAATTGGGACACTCCCATGCCGATCAATTCGGCACAGATATCGGTGATGAGAGACTCGAAGGTCGCCCGGGTCAGCGAGACGGTGCCCGGGTGCCCGGCATGAATGGGCGTGACACCGAACGGCCCGAAAGGCACGTACAGGCCATCGGCCCGTTCAGCGACCTCGGCAGCGATCAACTCGGCGGCCATGGTGTCGGTCCCGCACGGCAGGTGGGGCCCGTGCTGCTCGGTGCTTCCGAAGGGAAGCACGGCCACACCGGTTCGTCCGATCAGCTCGGCGACTTGCGGGCTCGTGAGGTCGTACAGGGAGCGGTTCACTCAGTGCCGCCTTCGGATGACCGGGGGTCGACCCGGTTGAGCAATGTCTCACCCCGGAGGGCACGGGCCACCTCGCCGGCAGCCTTGCGTCGCAGGTCCAGTTGCGATTCCTCGGTGTACCACGCCATGTGAGGGGTCAGAATGACCTGATCGGACACCGCGTGCAAATGGTCGAGGTCGGGCGGCTCCGTCGGGAACACATCGAGAGCCGCCACGGCAGGCCGCTTCTGCTGCAAGCCCTCGATCAGTGCTTCCAGATCGATCAGCGATCCCCGGGCGGTGTTGACCAGGACACTGCCCTCACGAAGCCGTCGCAGGGCGGCCCGGTCCAACAGCGCGGTACCGGCGCGGTCACTGGGGGCATGAAGGGTGACGAGGTCGCTCCCGGCGAGCAGCTCATCCAGGGAGACGAGTGTGATCTCGGCGTCCGTGATGAGCGGGTCGTGTACGAGGAGATCGAAGCCGATGGCTTGCATCATTCGCCCCACGGCCCGGCCGATGCGACCGTACCCGACGATCCCGGCGGTGAGCACCGACGGGAGGTGGAGCGGCCGGAGGGCGCCGAATCCCCACTCCCCGGCCTTGATGAACCGATCGGCGAGGGGAATCTGGCGGAGAGCGGCCAGCGCCAACGCCACCGTGTGGACCGCCACGGCCTCGGTGCCGTAATCAGGGACGCGTGCGACTGCGATCCCGAGCCGGCCGGCGGCGGCGAGGTCCACTGAATCCACCCCCACCCCGTAGCGGACGATGGCCCGGCACGAGAGTCGTTCCAGCACCTCGGCGGTGAAGCGGGGCCGCGACCCGGCGAGGATCACGACTGCGGTGGCGGCGACCTCGACGATCTCCTCGGCGCTGGCGCCCTCGCCGGCAACGATCTCGACGCCAAAGGGAGACAGCAGTGCCTCTTCGACCGAGAAGTCGGGGTAGCGGGTGCCGAGAATCGCCACACGTGTCGTCACCCGTTGCCGCACCTTTCGGGACGGCTTGGAGTGTAACCCAGGGCCCGGGGGGTTAAGGCCGAAAGCCCCGAGACGAGCCACCGACCATTCGATACGATCGGCCCGAGTCAGCGCGAGCGCAAAGGAGGCCCGTGTCCCCAATAGCGCCGACCGGGGCCGCTCCAACCACCATGGAAGCGCTCGTTCTCCTCGCCCCGGGTGAGTTCGAGATCCAGACGGTGGCGGTTCCAGCAGCGGGTCGCCATGAGGTTGTGTGCGAAGTGCACTCGGTCGCCATCTGCGGAACGGACAAGGAGATCATCTCCGGCAACTTCCTCAAGAAGGGCTGGCCGCGAGGATATCCGTACACCCCCGGGCATGAATGGTCGGGGGTTGTCGTCTCGGCCGGCGAAGGCTCAGCCGAGCTTGGTGTTCGGCCCGGCGACCGTGTCGCCGGCACCGCCCACGCCGGGTGCGGATACTGCCGGATGTGCATGATCGGTCGCTACAACCTGTGCGACAACTATGGGCACGAGGAGCTCGGCCACCACCATTACGGTCACTACTCGACCGGCGCCATGCGTCAGTACCACAACACGTCGATCAAGAGCGTGTTCAAGATCCCCGATGCCATGACGCTCGAGCAAGCAGCCCTGGTCGACGCCAGCTCGATTGCGCTCCATGCCGTCAAGCGGGCCGGTGTGGGTGCGGGTGAGACTGCCGCCATCATCGGGCCGGGCGCTCAGGGCATCCTGGCCGGTTTGCTGGCTCAGCTGTTGGGGGCAGCCCGGGTCATCGTCGTCGGGAGGGGAGAGCGCCTCAAGACCGCCGAGACGCTCGGTTTTGAGGTGGTAGACAACTCCGTCGGGGACGGGCCGGACGGAGTGCGGGCGCTGACCAATGGGAAAGGAGCGCATTTCACCGTCGACACGGCCGCCCGGGGAGATTCCCCGGCCGATGCAGTCGCCATGACGAGGAAGGGCGGGCGGGTTGCCCTCATCGGAGTCCCGCTGGAACCGTGTGTGCTTCCCCTGCAGCGGATCGTGTTCGAGGAGATGGACCTGTTCGGAGTGCGAGCCAATCCGGGGACCTGTGCCGAAGTCATTCCTCTCATCGCCGAAGGCAAGCTGGACGTCGGCGTCGTCACGACCCACACCTTCCCCCTGCAGCAGTTTGCGGCGGCCTACGAGACGTTCACCCAACGCCTCGACGGAGCTCTCAAGGTTTTGATCCAGCCCAACTCACAATGAGGGTGGGTCACCGGCGTGACGGTCGGCCTCTGCCGCAGGAGCTCCTGGGCGATCCAAGACTGGAGCTGCTTGCCGCCTGGGGCAGACGGTTGGCAGGATCGGGTCTCTCACCAGGCGAGTCGGGCAACCTGAGCTGCCGGGTCGCGGACGGCTTTCTCATCACCCGCACGAGGGTGGCGCTCGCCGCAATAGAGCCGGAGGACTGGGTGCTGGTATCGGGCGTTAACCGTCCTCCCCGGGGCGAGGTCCTGGTCGAATCTCGCGGCGCAGCCGACCCCTCGCGCGATGCCGCGGTTCACGCCACCGTATACGAACAGCTCCCCGGCGCCGCCGCCATATTCCACCTCCACGTCGGGCGCCTCGATGAGTTGCAGGGGCGGCTCGGCGTTCCGGCTACCACCACCTACTACCAGGCCGGAACCCGTGAGTCGATGGAGGAGATCGAGCGGTTCTTGACCAGCCACCCGGCTACGCGTTACTTCGTGCTGGTCGACCACGGCATCGTTGCCTGGGGCGAGTCGATAGACGACACCGGCGCGCTGGTGGAGGCCCACCAGAGGGCCCTCGAGGAAGGGGGC
The DNA here is from genome assembly GCA_041619515.1 of Acidimicrobiia bacterium. Classification (GTDB taxonomy): domain Bacteria; phylum Actinomycetota; class Acidimicrobiia; order Spongiisociales; family SHLN01; genus SHLN01. The sequence continues at coordinate 77,539 of JBFKDW010000002.1, read as the reverse complement.
TGACCAGTGCGGGTACTGGCGGTCGGGACCATCATGGTGGACGTCATGGCCGTTGGGCTCCCGAAGGTGGCAGAGCCGGGGGAGGTGCTCTACACGTCGGTCGACACCCGCATCGGCGGCCATCCAATCGACGTCGCCATCGATCTCGTTGAGCTCGGCCACCCCCTCGACTCGGTAGCGGTGGTGGCCGCAGTGGGGACCGGGCTGTTCGGCTCCTTCGTTCGGGAGGTCATCGACCGGTACCAAATTCACACATTCCTGCAGGAGGTGGAGGAGGAGGACACGGGCCGGAACCTGGTGCTGGAGGTGGCGGGCCAGGATCGCCGGTTCCATCTCGATCCCGGGGCCAATCGCCTCCTCGAGGCCGGCCATGTCTCCGCCGCCATCGGCACCTGGCAGCCGGATCTCGTCACCGTGCGGCCCGGCTATACCGGCATCGACCTGACGCTGGGCGACATTCTGGCTCCGCTGCGGGACGTGGTGGTGATGCTGGACATCATGCAGCCGAGGCCAGACCGCCCCGCCGGCTACCTGCTTCAGGTCCTTCCGCATGTCGATCTCGTGCACTGCAACCGGCGAGAGGCGCTCATCAACACGGGGGCAGACACGCTGGAGGAAGCGGTCGACGCGTTCCTGGGCTCCGGTGTGAGCCTGGTCCTCGTGACCGGTGGCGAGCAGGGAGCGGAGGCCTTCACGAAGACCCGTCGGGTGGCCCAGCCCGGCTTTCGGGTCGATGCCGTCGATGCCACCGGCTGCGGGGATGCCTTCTGTGCCGGCGTGATCGGCTACCTGCACGAGCACGAGCCCCCGGCGCTCGAGGATCTCGGAGCCGACGACCTGACCGAACTGCTGCTGCACGCCCAGGCAGTGGGGGCGTCGGCGGCCACCGCAGTCGGATGCGTCGAAGGGGTCTCCCGGGACGGCGTCGCATCCATTCTGGCCGGGCAGAGCAACACAGTCCGAAACGCGACGAGAGAAAGCGAGCGTCCATGAGCCTCATCCACGCCCCGGAGTTCGAAGACACGGCCGTCGGGAGGCTGAAGCAGGAGATATGGGAATCCTCCGACGAGGATATCGAGCGGATCCTTGCCGAGTATGTGGTCCCGTCGCCGGGGGAGATGGAGACCCCCGGCACGTATATCCAGAACACCCGTCCCGGCGAGCTGGCCGAGCGGCGCCGACACAACGACATCGTCCTGGTTCCGCTCGGTTCGACCGAGCTGCACGGGCCCCACTCGGTGAGTGCCCAGGACACGCTGCAGGTCACCCGGCTGGCCGAGGCGGTGCGGCGCGCCACCGCCAAGCAGGGAAGGGAGGTGGCGCTCGCCCAGTCACCCTGGCCGTACGGCAATCATCCGAAGCACCACATCGGCCTCATCGGGACCATTCCCATCAGCCAGAGCGTGCTGGAGATGCTGCTCGTCGACGTGATGTTCGGCCTGTGGTCCCAGGGCTACCGCAAGATGATCTTCGTCAACAACCACGCCCAGCATTGGGTGATCTCCGGCGCCATCGACATGTTCGCGTTGCGCTATCCCGAGCTGCCGTTCTTCGCGGTCGCCTTCGATTGGTGCACGGCTATGAGCGAGTTCTTCCGGACGACCGATCGCGGCGGACCCTTCGAGGATGATTTCGTGCACGCCGACGAGGCGGAGACGTCCCTGGCGCTTCTCCTAGCGCCGGAAATGGTCGACATGAGCCGGGCGGTTGACACGGTCCCGGGCGGGTACCTCCCCGACGGTCACTTCAACAAGTCCGCCAACCAGCGGAGCCGTCCCAACCTGTGGTGGAGCGTCCGCAACAACACACCCCTCGAGATGGTGGCGACGCCGGTGGGCGTGGTGGGGCGGGCCACGCTGGCATCGGCCGCCAAAGCCCGTCGTCCGGTCGCCGCCGCCCTCCGCTACCTGAGTCTGTTGATCGACGAGATCCTCGACACCTTTCCGCCGGGGGTGATCCCGCCCATCGAGGAGGTGACCCTGTTCGCCGACCGTGAGATTGAGGGCTACCTGAAGGAACCGGGCGAGCCCGGCTACCTCAACCCCTACCGAATCTGGCGTCCGTTCACCTGAGCGAGCCCGGCCGCAACGTCAGCTGAGGTCGGCGGCCGCAGCCACCACATCGGCCGGCTCGGCTCGCGCCCGATGGTTGAGGTCGACGAAGGCAAACCGGATCACTCCCGTTCTGTCGATGACGTATGTGGCGGGCACCGGTAGTTCCCAGGCCTCCGATCCATTCATCGCCCCCACGTCCCGGCCGATGCGGCGGTAATAGGCGACCATGGCCGGTTCCATCTCATACACGAGGTGGAACTGCTTGGCGACGACGTTCTCGTGGTCGGACAGGACGGGGAACGTGATCTCGTGCTTGGCGATGAGGCCGAGGGACTCGTCGGGCACGTTGGGGGAGATCGCCACGAGGGTCGCCCCGCAGGCATCGGCGGAGGCAACCTCGCGCTGCAGGGCGCGCAACTCCATGTTGCAGAAGGGACACCAGGAGCCGCGATAGAAGGAAACGATCGCCGGACCCTTCTCCAGAAGGTCCGCCAGCTTCACCTGGTGGCCGAACGCGTCGGGCAACTCGAACATGGGTGCCCTATCACCCACCCCGAGCGCAGTTTGCAGTATGTCTGTTGCGGCGAGGGCCTCGGCGGCTCCGGCGTAGATTGCCTTTCGCTCGGCACTGTGGGTCGCGCGGCCTTGGGCGGCGAAGGCCGCCATCTCCTCTGCGAGTGTCATAGTCTTCCTCTCAACACCCGTCTGAGCCTTCCCTTCGCATCACCGTCGGCGCCGGGCCCTCGAGGGCCCGGAACCGTGATCGCGTCATCATTGCCGCCTCCTTCACCGGCCGCGCTCAAACGTATTCGACTTCGGTCGTGATCTCTATCGAGTCCCGGATGCTCCGGGCTACCGGGCAGAAATCGGCATGAAACCCGTGTACCCGGTCGACCGTGGGGCGATCCCCTTCGGATACGTCCTTGAGACGGTACGTCACGTGGATGCGTCGGATGACCAATACCTTGCCGTCCTTCTCGACCTCACCTACGCCGGTCGAGACCAGATCTCCTCCACTTGCTGAAATTCCGCGCGCCTCCAGCGCGCCCCCGAGGGTCCCGGTCAGTCACCCAACGGCGGCCGCCACCACATAGTCGATGGTGGTGGTGTCCGGTGGGTAGTCGGACGGGGAAACGCCGTAGTGCTCGGCAATGGCGCCGTGCACTCCGAACGTCACGTCGGCCTCGCGCCCGGGGAGCCGGGCCCGTCGCATCGGTCCCCGGAGCCTTTCTACCTCGATCACGGAGCGATACGCCACTTCGTCGGCCATGGTCACACCTCCGAGCTGAACCCTATCCAAATCCGGTGTGCCCGGCACCGGCCGCCACCTGCCGACCTCATCCGCCCGGAGGGGAGCCCAAGCAGCCACGGCGTCAATCGTGCGACTGGCGGACGGTCTCGTAGATCCGGTCGACACTCGGAAGGCTCATGTCCTCCAGGGCTTCGGCGGACGGGAGCGGGATATGCGGTGTTGTGATGCGGACCACCGGGCCGTCGAGGTCCCAGAAGGCTTCGTCGGCGACGATCGAGGCCAGCTCTGCTCCCCACCCGCACAGCCGGGGGTTCTCCTCCACGGTAAAGAAGCGACTCGTCTTGGCCACCGATGTCAGCAGCGCCCGGGTGTCGAGCGGCACCAGCGAGCGCACGTCGATGACTTCGGCCGAAATGCCGTCGGCCGCCAGGCGCTCGGCGGCCTCGAGAGCTCTCGGAACCATGAGAGCCAGAGCGGCAATGGTGCAATCAGAGCCCTCCCGCACCACCCGGGCCGTGCCCAGCTCGTCCACGAGCTCACCGTCCGGCACGTGCGCTTTCGTCGCCAGCAGCGACTTGTGCTCGAAGAAGACGACCGGGTCGGGGTCGCGTATCGCTGCCGCCATCAATCCGACGACGTCGGCGGGCGTCGAGGGAGCGACTACTTTGAGCCCGGGAATCATCATGCACCAGTTCTCGACGCTCTGGCTGTGTTGAGCTCCGAACCGGGATCCACCTCCGTTGAGGGTGCGTATCACCACCGGGATGCTGACCTGGCCGCCCGTCATGTACCGGCTCTTGGCGATCTGGTTGGCGACGATGTCCCAGCACACCGCCAGGAAGTCGGAGAACATGATCTCGGCGATCACCGGAATCCCGGTCATGGCCGCCCCCATCGCGGCGCCGAGGATTGCCTGTTCGGAGATGGGGGTGTCCCGGATGCGGTCGGGCCCGAACTCGTCGATCAAGCCGACGGTGGTCTTGAACACGCCTCCGGCGGGACCGATGTCTTCGCCCAGCATGACCAGCTGCGGGTCGCGTCGCATCTCCTGGGCGATGCCGTAGGCCACGGCATCGCGATAGCTCAGTTCCGCCATGCCGATCCCCCATCGTGCCAAACGTCGGTGAACAGGTGCTCTTCCCCGGGAGGCCGTCCACCCTTGGCGTACTCCGTCGCGTCCTCCACCCGGGCTGCGACCGATTGCTGGACCGCGGCCAGGTCCCCCTCGGCCACCCCCAGATCGAGAAGGCGCCGGTGGTACATGGGGATGGGGTCGCGGTCGAGCCAGGCTTCCACCTCGGCGGCCGGCCGGTACTTGCCGGGATCGGCCCGGCTGTGTCCGCCATGGCGATAGGTGACGGCTTCGATGAGGGAGGGCCCATCTCCGGCACGGGCCCGGGCGAGTGCCTGCGAGGCGACGTGGTAGACAGCGTCGGCGTCGTTGCCGTCCACGACGATCCCGTCGAGCCCATAGGCGGGACCCCGGTCGGCGGCCGGGTTGGGCACGGCCGAGACCACGTCGATGGGGGTGTACTCCATGTAGAGGTTGTTCTCGCACACGAACACGACCGGCAGGTTCCATACGACGGCGAAGTTGAGCGCCTCGTGGAAGGCACCGATGTTGGTCGTTCCATCACCGAAGAAGGCGACTGCCACCTGGTCGGTCCCCCTCATCTGCGCGCTCCAGGCCGCCCCGTTGGCGATGCACAGGTGGGCGCCGATGATGGCGTAGCTGCCCATCATGCCTCGGTCCACATCTGTGAGATGCATGGATCCGCCCTTGCCCTTGAGAAGCCCGTTCTCGCGCCCGAGGAGCTCGGCCATCACCTCTCCGAGCGCCGCCCCGCGAGCGATGGTGTGGGCGTGGCCCCGGTAGGTGGCGAACACATAATCGTCGGGCCGCAGGGCGAGCCCGAAGCCCGCCGCCACCGCCTCCATCCCGAGCGACAGGTGGCTCGTACCCTTCACCAGGTTCTGCATGAACAGGTCGTAGGCGCGCTTCTCGAACTGGCGCAGGACCTGCTGCAGCTCGTACATCGCCAACCGGGTCTCGAGCGGGATGGCCAGGTCCTTGTTGGAGTGGTCGACGGCCACGGGAAGCCGCGCCGGCCGCTGCGCGTAGTCGTAGGCTCCCCCCTGTGTTGCCTCAGTACTCATTGGCAACGAGGAGCTCTTCACAGGGGAACAGCGTGGTCACCTGGGGACCGTCGGCGGTCACCACCATCATCTCTTCGATGCGGGCCGCCGAGTGGCCATCATCTGCCGGAGCGTACGTCTCGAGCGCGAAGTACATACCTTCCTTGATCTCGATGGGATCGTCGAGCGAGTTGAGGCGTGAGATGATCGGGCGCTCGTGCAGGCCGACCCCGACCCCGTGGCCGAATTGCAGCCCGAAGGCATCCATCTCGTCGACGAAGCCGAACTCCTCCGCCCGCGGCCACACCTTGGCGATCATGTCGGTCGTATTGCCGGGACGGACCAGGTCGATGGCATCGTCCATCCATTCGCGAGCTTGCTTGAAAGCATCTCGCTGGGACTGGGTCGCCCGGCCGACCACAAACGTCCGGTAGTAGCAGGTCCGGTAGCCGTTGAAAGCATGGATGATGTCGAAGTACGCCTGATCGCCGGGCCGGATGAGGCGATCGGAGAACACGTGCGGATGGGGCGAGCAGCGCTCGCCGGCGATCGAGTTGATCGCTTCGACGAACTCGGATCCCATTTCGAAGAGCCGGGCGTGGGCGAGGCCGACGATATCACTCTCTCGTACGCCAGGCTTGAGCGACTCGAAGATGTCCTGATACACGCCGTCGACCATGGCGCTGGCCTGGCTCAGCAGCATGATCTCGTCTTCGTTCTTGATCTCGCGGGCGTGCATCATCGCCTGCTGGCCGTCGACGACCTTGAGCCCTTCCGCCTGGAGCGCCAGGAAGACCGAGGTCTCGGCCATGTCGACCCCGAGAGGCTCGCCGGCTACTCCTTCGTCCCGGAGCGCGGCCGCGATCTCCGCGGCCGCCCGGGCATGGAGGCCGGCCTCCGGACCGATTGCGCCCTGTAATCCGGTGTTGCCGCCGATCGAGTTCTCGTCATCGAACAGGTTGGGTAGCTGGAGTCGGTGGGCTTTGGCTGCCGATCCAAAGTCCCAGATGCGAGGCCGGCCCGTGCGGGTCACGAGTGCCCAGCGCTCACCCTTGTTGAAGGCCCAGTACCCGATCTGGGTTGCGGTGGCGTAGCGGATGTTGGAGGTCTCGAACAACAGGAAGGCTCCGAGACCGTGCGCCTCGAGCTGCTCTCGCACCCGCCCGATCCGGTATTCGCGCAGCCGGTCGAAATCGACCCGGTCTTCCCAGTCAACGGCCATGACCCCCGGAGCCCGGGTTGTTGCGACGGGGAACTCACTCATAGCATCCTCTCCAAGTCGATCGGCAAACGTTTGCATTTTGCGCCCGCGGGTGGGCGGATGTCAAGCCGGGATATTGAACAGGTGGCTTCGGGCGGGTCGCCGTGGACGAGGTGGCCGAGAAGGAGGCGGGCTGCCCGACCGGGCCGGGCTGCGGTCCCCGGACCCTCAGCCCTCCAGCGCCAGCCAATCGGCTTCGAAGATCGAGCCGTTCGAGGCGGGAGGCTTCGGAGCCTGGGCTTCGATCCAGCGCACCGGCACGTCCCCCGGGTTCGTGAAGCCGTGTGAGGTGTTGACTCCGGCAAACACGAGGTCGCCTGCTGCCACAGAGCATTGTTCCTGCCCCACCCGCCCGTCGGCCCTTCCCGCCGTGAAGTAGTAGGTCTCCTCGAAGGGGTGGAAGTGCTCCTTGGCCGACATGCCCTGCACGGTGCTCGGGATGAACTCCACCACGAAGAGCGTGTGGTGCTGAGCGCCCAGCAGCTCGTCCACCATCATGCGAACGGAAACGTTGCGGATGTTGTATCCGTGATAGCCGGGCATCGACAGAGGCCCGGGGGGAGGGAGCTGGGAATCGTCGAAGTGCCCCACGAACCGCTGGCCGACCGATTCGATGCCGATGGGCCGACCCGACGTCGGCGGCTGCATGTCGGAGACGGGGTAGGTCCCGTGGCGTGAGCCGATCGGACGGGGCTGGGGTGCTCGCACACGCAGCCAGCGGAGCGGCGCTTCGAACGGGTTGTTCCAGGCATGGGGGTAGGCAAGGGGAGCGAACCCAAAGTCGCCGGGCCGCACCTGGTAGCTCATGTCGCCGATGACGACCACGCCGCGACCCTCGAGGATATAGAACGACTCCTCGAATGGATGCATGTGCCCGCCGATCGTGCCTCCCGGTGCCAGGGTGGCGATGGCCGTCTCGAGGTGAATCGTTCCGTGCTGGCGGCCGGCGTAGACCGCTACCTCCAACCCGTCGCTGACTCCATCGTCGATCGCGCGCCCGGTTACGTCTTGCGGCCGGACGATTGCATATGAGGATCCGGCGGCGGTCTGGCGTTCCATGTCTCCTCCTGTGGCATCGTCCGGCCGACCGGGCCGGGCGGAGAGGAACCAGTATGCTCGGCGGCACACGTGTCCGTCGACTGGATCGGCCGAAAATCCTGTCACCGGCGACGTGCGATTGATTCCCGGACCCGGAGGAGATGAGGTATGAGCACCGAACAGCCACTGCGGCACGTCGTGCATCGTGCGGCCGACGCCAGCTACGTCGTGCCCGACCTGTTTCGGGAACGAAGCTCCGGCTTCACCCGATGGTCGGCGGTGGACCACCGAACACCCGGAGCGGTCCACACCGGGTTCGGAGTGTGCATCCTCGAGCCCGGGGGCTCCGTCGACACCCACCTCCATTCTTTCGAGGAGTCCGTCCATGTGCTCGAGGGCGAGGTCGTGTGCCGAACCCGGGAGGGATCGGTGTTGCTGCGGGCCGGCGATTACGGTGTCATACCGGTGGCGGTTCCGCACTCGTGGAACAACGGGGGCGACGCCCCGGCCCGCTGGGCCGTGATGACCGCACCACAGCCGAAGCCCGGCTTCGGAGAGGACACGTTCTTTGTCAATGCTCTCCCCGAAGCCGACGCCCATCCGGTTGATCCGCGTGATCCACGCTGGCGCTCGTTCGGCCATGTCTCGCCTCAGAACATGGATCCGGAGATGCAGAGTCAGGAGATGCTGGCAGTGTCGGCCAGCATGCGGACCGCGCTCCTCGTCTACAGCGGCATCTCGGTCAAGATGATGGTCGACTCCGACCTGGGCGCGCAGCTGCAGACGATGTTCATGGTCCAGTACGAGGAACGCGGTGTGGCCGGGGCCCACGATCATCCCCTCGAGGAGACGTACATGATCCTGGAGGGCAGGACCGATGCCGCCTTCGACGGTGAGCGGTACCGGCTGGAGGTCGGCGACATCGCCTTTGCCGGCGTAGGGTGCGTGCACGAGTTCTCGAACCCGGGACCGGGCATCGTCAGGTGGCTGGAGACCCAGGCCCCGCAGCCGCCCGCCCGCCACTCGTACCGCTTCGCCCGCGACTGGTCCTACCTCCGAGACGCCCTTGGCTGAAGCGCTACATCCCGAAGTAGGCCTGCTGCAAACCCTCGTCGTTGAGTAATTCGCCGGCGTCACCATGTCGGACGATGCGGCCGTTCTCGAGGACATACGCGCGTGAGGCAAGCTCGAGGGCTTCTACGACGTTCTGTTCGACGATGAGGACCGAAGTTCCCCCCTCATTGATCTCGCGAATGACGTCGAAGATCTGTTCCACGATGACCGGCGCCAGCCCCAATGACGGTTCGTCCAGGAGCAGCAGCTGCGGTCGGGCCATGAGGGCGCGGCCGATGGCCACCATCTGCTGCTGGCCGCCGCTCAAGTTGCCGGCCCGCTGATTCCGTCGTTCCGCCACGATCGGGAAAACCGAGCACACCCAGTCGTAGGTTTCGTCCCGTTTGGCGCGGGCAGCCGGATGGTATGCGCCGATGTCGAGGTTGTCGGTCACGGTCAGATCGGGGAAGAGCCGGCGACCCTCGGGCACGATGGCGACCCCGTGCCCGCACACCTGCGCGGCCGGCAGGTCGGTGAGGTTGAGCCCGTCGAGCGTGACCGACCCGGACCAGGCCCGGTTCAGTCCGGCGACCACATTGACGAACGTGCTCTTGCCGGCGCCGTTTGGACCCACCAGAGTCACGATCTCGCCCTCGCCGACATCGATATCGATGTCCCACAGAGCCTGGGCCGTCCCGTACCCCGCCGCGATGCCGCGTACCTCAAGCATGTTCCCACTTCGATCCGAGGTAGGCGCGGATGACCTCGGGTTGCTTCATCACAACCTCGGGATGTCCGCGGGCGATGACACGACCCTGGTCGAGAACCAGCAGCGTGGACGAGAGCGCCGTCACCACCCTGACGAGGTGCTCGACGATGACGAGGGTGACGCCTTGATCATGGATCCTCTGGATCATGCGGATCGACTCCTCGACCTCGGTCGGATTGAGGCCGGCCAGCACCTCGTCGAGCAGCAGCAATGTGGGCTCAGTCGCCAGGGCCCTGGCCAGTTCGAGGAACTTGAGCTGATGGAGCGTGAGTTGGTCGATCGGGAGGTCGCCAACCTCCTCCAGGTCGGTGAACTCGAGCCATTGTCCGGCCGCCCGGCGAGCCGCGGCCAGGGAATGGCGCCGCTGGCCGAACATGTAGCTGAGTGCCACGTTCTCCCGGGCCGTCATCGTCCGGAATGGCCGCGGAATCTGGAAGGTCCGGGCCAGGCCGGCACCTGCGATCTCGTGCGGGCCGAGCCGGAGGAGATCGGCGCCGCCGAAGTCGACCTTCCCCTGGTCGGCCGGGTAGAAGCCGCTGAGGACGTTGATGAGCGTCGATTTGCCCGAGCCGTTGGGGCCGACCAGGCCGAGGATCTTCCCTTCCTCGATGGCGACGTCGACCCCATCCAGGGCCTTGATGCCCCCGAAGTGCTTGACGATGCCGGTGCCGGTCAGCGCATTCACGGCGGGCTCCGATCAGAGGCGGCCGCCGTCTGCGGCACGCCGGCGGAAGGCGGCTCGCTCTCGCCGGGGCGCCGGCGGGACGGCAGCAGCGCCACTCCGACGGTGATGAGGGAGGCATAGGAGAAGTCCCAAATGAGCGACGTTGCCAGGTCGAAGATCGTCCAGATGGCCATGGCGGCGGCGAAGACGGCCAGCGAGAGCTTCCACCTTTCACGAAGCCGCAGGTAGATGCCCTCCCTGACGGCCAGCACGAGGACGATGAGAAGCCCGCCGATGATGACCTGGTTGAGATCCTCGAGCCCGGCGCTGTTGAGACGGTCGGTGAGCGAATAGATGATGACTGCGCCGACGACCGGACCCATCCAGTGTTTCATCCCGCCGAGGACACTCATGAGGATCACGAAGAGCGGCACCCGGATGTTGAAGACATCGTCGACGGTGACGAACCCGATCTGCAGCGACCACACCCCGCCCATGAGGCCGCCGAAAAGCGCATTGATGCCGAGGGCGAGCATCTTGTACCGGAACACGGGTACTCCGAGTCCGTGGGCGACCGGCTCGTCGTCTCGAATCGCGAACAGGCCCCAGCCGATGCGCGATTCGTAGAGGAGGTACGCGGTCAGCACGGTGAGAAACGCCACCACAAAGGTCATGCGGAACATGGCCGTGCGGAAATCGCCCAGGAACTCCGGCAACGGTGTGCCGGTCATGAAGATCCCGCGGCCGCCGTCGATGAACGAATACAGGCGGGCCACCGAGGCCAGGACGAAGGCGATGGCGAGCGTGGTGAGAGCGAATATCTCCCCACCCAGCTTGCGAAGTCGGAACACCACCATGCCGAGGACCAGGCCGGAGAGGCCCGCCAGGACGCCGGCTACGGGCAGCGCCAGCAGGAACGGCCACCCGTGCTTTACCGCCAGGATTCCGGTCGTGTATACCCCGATCCCGAACCACGCGCCCTGGCCGAAAGAGAAATAGCCCGAGTAGCCGGTGAGGATGTTCCAGCTCACCGCCTGGGCGATCCAGAAGAAGGCGGTGAACATGAAGGTCACATAGAAGCCGGGGGCGTCGAAAGCCTCGACGAGCGTCGGCACCAGGTTCAAGACGACTGCCACCACTGCGAATCCGATGAGCGCCTTCCCCCGTGTCGTCATGTCGAGCTCTCCCGAGTGAACAGACCCTGGGGACGAAAGAGAAGTGCGCCGATGAGAATGAGGAAGGTCACGAGTGAGGCGCTGAGCGGCCCCCACTCTGTGGTGGCAACACCGGCGGCCACGCCGACGATCACTCCCGCTCCGAGGGCGCCGACTGCGCTGCCCAGCCCACCGAGGATGACCACCGGAAACACGATGCCGAACCATCCGAACGACATGTTGGGAGTGAGGGACTGGAAGGTGGCGATGAACACTCCGGCGGTAGCAGAGAAGGCGGTGGCGAGGCCCGACAGGATGACCGCCACCCTCCGAACGTCGATTCCGTAGGCGCGGGCAATCTCAGGATCGTCCACGATGGCGCGCACCGCCTTGCCGAAATAGGTGCGGCCGAGCAGGAGTGACATGCCGACGGCGATCGCCACGGCTACGCAAAAGGCGAGCAGCGGAGCCACCTGCACGGCGATGTCGCCGATGAAGAACGACATCGACTCGTACCGGTTGAGATCACCTCCGATCCGGCGAAAGTCCGCCGACCAGATGGTCCGGGTAATGCTCTGGAAGATGATGAAGATCCCGAAGCTGATGATGAGCGACTGGAACTCGTCCACCTTGGCCAGCTCGAAGAAGATCTGCATGATCATGCCGGTGAGGAACCCGCCCGGGATGACCACGAGGAGCGCCAGGAGCGGATCCCAGCCAAATGATGTCGTGAGCTCGTACGTCACATAGGCGCCCAGCAGCACGAACGAGAAATGCGCCAGGTTGATGATCTTGAGAACACCCCAGGTGAGCGAGATCCCCACCGACATGACCGCGTAGAGGCCACCGATGAGGAGGCCCGAGACAATCGCCTGGTTGAGAACCTCATTCATCGGATGACTGCCTGTGGAGTCGTGGTGGGAGGGCCGGTTCGCCCTCCCACCTCATGACCGACAATGGCTACAGGATCGGAGCGGTTCCCGGCTTGGCCACATTCGCAGGATGGACCACGATCCACTCACCGTTCTGGATTTGCTTCACAACCGACAGGTCGCCGTAATAGTTCTGCTCGTCCGGATTGAAGTCGATCGTTCCGAGCAGCGTGTCAATCGGGTTGTTGATCAGGTAGTCGCAGATGGCATCCTGATCGAGGCTCCCGGCACCCTCGACACCGGCCACCAGCACTTCCCACGCCACCCACGAGACGCTGGCCTGGGTCTCAAAGGCCGTGTACGGCAGACCGGCAGCGGCCGCAGCTTCGGCGAACTGCTGAGAAATCTCAGCGGCTTCCGGGTCGTCGGTGAATGGAGCATGGGGTTCGAAGGTGGCGACCGAGAAGGCTCCCTCGGCGTTGGGAGCGCCCAGCATCGGCCCCGGCGCCGGCCATTGGTAGAAGTGCCCACGCGGCGCGTATCCGATGGCATCGAGCGCCGTCAGCAGGTTGGGGCCGTCCACTCCGAGTGCCCCCACATAGATGAAGTCTGGGTCTGCCTGGGCGACCTGGGCGGCGATCGGAGCCCAATCACTCGTGCCGGTGGGGAAGTTGATCTCGGCGACGACGTCCCAGCCGCGCTTTCTGGCTTCCGAGATCGCTCCCCCCTCGTCGGAGCCGGGCGGGCCGTACGCGATCAGCTGCGTGCCCGGGAATTCGTTCATCACGAACGCAATCGTCTCGGGCGGGTTGCCGGACGCTTCGAGGGCGTCGTACACGATGTTCGGATTGCTGATGTTGGTCTTGAGCCCGACCGGCCAGGTCGGGAAGTGACAGGCGTAGGTGTAGGCGTAGGTGAGGCTGGCGGTGTGGTGCGGGAACACGAAGCCCTCCCGCTCTGCGACCGCCATCGCAGCCGTGATGGTGCCGGTTCCGTACGGGCCGAGGATGAGGTCGACGCCTTCCTCGCTGATGAGCCGTTCGTAGAGAGAGGCCGCCTGGTCGGGGACCGACTCGTCGTCGCGAACGTCCCACACGACGGGCCGCCCCAGCAGGCCGCCGGAAGCGTTGAGCCGCTCAACGAACAGGTCACCGGCAACCTTGTGAATGGCGGCAGTGGGGGCGAGGAACCCGGTGAGGGCGAGGGACCCGCCCACCACGATCGGCTCGTCGTTCATGGCCTCGGTCGTAGTCGTGGCGTCGCCGCCGCCTCCGGCGGTCGTCGACGTGGTGGCCGAGGGGCCGGCAGTGGTATCGCTCGAGTCGTCCCCACCGCAGGCGGTGGCGACCAGCGCCAGGGCGGCCAATACGGCCAAGAGCTGCAAACGACGACGTACTGATCGGCTCATGATTCCTCCTGATGGGTCCCACGACACTTCTGTATCGGTCCTGGTGAGAGGATTGTGGCACCGGCCCGCCCAGATGGCAAACGCTTGCATTACACTGCCCCCCGCTAATCCCAGGTCGGTGTCGCGTGAGGCGATCCGGCACATCGAGCTACCGGAGGGTGAACATGGCCAAAGGCGCAGTTGTTGTGATCGGAGGGACGTCGGGCATCGGCGAGGCCGTCGCCCGGCATTACGCCGACGCCGGGCGTCGCGTCTATGTCTCGGGCCGTGATCAGGGCCGGGCGGACGAGGCGGCCGGACGGATCGGTGGTGACACCCACGGACTGGCGGTCGACCTTTCGCAGCCGGCTGGTATTGCCGCCGGGCTCGAGCCAATCGAAGGCCCGGTCGACTATCTGGCGATTCCCGCCGTCCTGCGTGATCAGAACAACGTCAAGGACTTCAAGATCGAGGGCGCCACCGCCTTGGCGGTGCTCAAGTTGGTCGGCTATCCCGAGACGATCCACCAGCTTCTCGGGCGGATGAGTGAAGACGCCGCCATTGTGTTGTTTGGCGGCCTGGCCAAGGAGCGGCCGTATCCCGGCTCGACCACCGTGACCAGCGTCAACGGCGGCGTCGAGAAGATGTTGAACACCCTGGCGCTCGATATCGCTCCCATTCGAATCAACGCGGTGCACCCCGGCGTCGTGCTCGATAGCCCCTACTGGGACAACAACGATGTGGTCCGCGACGCGGTCCTGGCGCACACTCCGACCGGCCGGCCGGTGCTCACCGAGCACGTCGTCGACGCAGTCCGGTTTCTCCTCGAGAACCCGGCTGTGAACGGGATCAACCTCGACATCGACGGTGGCAACAAGCTGCGGCGTCTACTCGGCTGATCGGTACGGGTCAGTCGGGGAGGACCGCGACTGCCTTCAGTTCGAGTACGAGACGCGGGTCGGTCGCGAGCCGCACGACCTCGACCGTCGTACTCGCCGGCCGGTGATCTCCAAAGGCTCGTCCGAGTGTCCGGTTGATGGCGTCCTGATTGCGGTCGATGTCCACGATGAAGCGCGTCACTTCCACGACGTCGGCCAGGCTTCCCCCGGCGGCCTCGAGCACGGCTTGGAGGTTCCGCACGGCCTGGTCTGCCTGGTCTGCCGGGTCGAGGGCGATGTCATCGAACTCGGATGCCACATGAGGATGACTGTGGTACACGGGCGCGGCAGTGACGCCGGCCAGGTGCACCGTGGTCCCTCCCCGCGTCTTGATCGCCGGCGTGTACGGCATGTTGAATCGGGGATCGTGCTCGGCCGTCTCAACTCGCTCGAGATGGTGGCTCATTCCTTGTCTCCTTCCACATCCAGATCCATGCCGGGCTCGGCGTGGGCGATCTTGCCATCGACGACGGTGAGCACCGATCGCAGCGATGGGATGGCTTCGGCGTCGACGGTGAAGTAGTCCTCGGACAGGACCGCCAGGTCGGCGGCCATCCCCGCGGCCAGCTTGCCGCGCCGGTGATCATCATGCGAGAACCAGGCACTGCCGCGGGTGTAGGCGGTCAATGCCTCGGCCCGGGACAGGCGGTGGCGGGCGCTGCGGGGCGGCGCTCCATCGAAGCCGAGGCCGGTTACCAGCCACCACAGCGAGAACCACGGGTTGTACGGACTGACCGCAGTGGCGTCGGTGCCGGCGCCGAGGGGAATACCCAAATCGAGAATGCGCCGCAGCGGCGGTGCCTCGGCCAGAACCTCGGCTCCCCACAGCCGGGCCGAATCGGCCGCCCGAAACGGCATCCGACTCTGAACCGCGATGCCCACCTCCAGCCGCTTGACCCGCTGCAGGTTGACATCGCTGATCGGCTCGGCGTGGGCAAAGGCGAACCTGAGATCGGCGATCGGGTGTTCGGCAGCAACCTCCTCCCACACATCGAGCACATCGCCGATGGTCGAGTCGAGTATCGCGTGCTGGTGAAGTGGCCAGCCGTTGCGAACGAGCAGCAACACGACCTC
Source organism: Acidimicrobiia bacterium (assembly GCA_041619515.1). Classification (GTDB taxonomy): domain Bacteria; phylum Actinomycetota; class Acidimicrobiia; order Spongiisociales; family SHLN01; genus SHLN01. The sequence goes on along the minus strand of JBFKDW010000002.1, from coordinate 61,887 downwards.
CTTCAGATCTCTCTTGGCCTCCGGCGCCATGCGGAACGGACGGACGCCCTCGGCGTCCCAGCAGGCAAAGAGTGGGATTTCGCCGAGGCCGACGAGGCGGAGCATTTCGTCGCCGAATCCTGGATGCAAGTGCCGAACGAAGTCGCGGATCTGGGCGACCTCCTCGCCCGGGCTGCTCGGCATGATGAACAGGCGCGTCTTGAGGGTGAGCTGGCGCCGGCGCCACAGCTCGTAGAGCGGCCGGTAGGCCTCCGGCGTCATGCCGAGCCCGCCGGTGTCGATGACTCCTGTCAGGCCGAGGGCGTTGAGGTGGCGGAAGAAGCTCCGGCTCGAAGCGACGCTGGTCTCGAACGAGGGATCGGTGGACGCCCGCAGGCACAGGCCGAAGGCACCGGGACCGCGCAACCTCCCCGTCGGGGTGCCGTCGGTGTCTCGCTCGAAGGCCCCGCCCTCCGGATCGGGAGCCTCCCTGCCCATTCCGAGTGCCTCGAGGCCGGAGCGGTTGAGCCATGCTTCCTCGTACAGCAGCTGGACGTACACGGGATGATGGGGTGCGGCCGCATCGAGTTCGGCCACGCTGGGCCCGCGTCCCTCGGCAAAACGGCCCGGATGCCAGCCACCCACTACGAGAATCCATGAGCCCCTGGGCACCCGCCCGGCGAGGTCGGTGATCGACGCAAGGGCCTCGGTCAAGCTCGTCATAGCCGACCAGTCGAGACGTTCGGTCCAGGTCAGGCCCGCCCGCACCGCATGGATGTGCGAGTCGATGAGCCCAGGAATGACGCGGGCGCCTCCCACGTCCACGACTCGTGTGTTCGTTCCGATGAGGGGTCGGATCAGGTCATCGGACCCCACGGCGACGATCCGATCCCTGCTCGTCGCCAGCGCCTGGCGTTGGGGATCGCCTGCGATCTCGCTGCCGAGCCTTCCGTTGAGGAGCACGAGGTCTGGTACGAGCGAAGGCATCGGAACTCCCGGCCGGGCGTTTCCTGAATCTACGCGTCGTGGGGCGCCGTCACCAACTCACGAGTCGATGCCCGCTCGACGAGCTGCGGGCTGAGGTTATGACTTGTGGACTCGGCGCCGCCGAGCAGCTCGATGATGAGCTCACCGGCGGCCCGGCCGACTTCGAGGCTCGGGTACCGGATGGTCGTGAGCGGGGGAGTCAGCCGGCCCACCATGGGAAGGTCGTTGTACCCGACCAGAGACACGTCGTCGGGGATCCGCAGGCCACGATCCTGTAGTGCCGAACGGGCACCGAGTGCCATGAGGTCGTTGTGGGCGAAGATCGCGCTGGGAAGCTCATCGGCCCCTTCGAGGACTTCAAGCATGAGCCGCTCACCCTCGGACGCGATGGGATGGCTCGCCCAGCCGGCTGCGAGGATCTCATCCATGCCGGCGCGGCGACAGTAGTCACTGAATCCGGCTGCCCGGCGGGGGAAGTTCGCCACGTCGGTGGGGCCCCGCAGCTGTGTCACCGTCCGGTGGCCGAGCCGGTGGAAGTGCTCGGCGACCATCTCGCCGCCCTGCCGGTCGTCGTGGACGACATGCGGAAGGAGGCTGTCTTCGAGCGGTCTACCGGCCAGGACGATCGGGACGATGCGGGCGGCCGATTCGAGAATCACGCGGTCGCCGGTGCGGGCGGCGGCCACCACCATCCCGTCGACCCGCCGGCTCAGCATGTGATCGAGGATGGCGGCGAACGTGTCGTGATCATCCTCGGTTTCGGCGATGATCGGCAGCATGGCGGCATTCCGGATCGCCCCGGCCAGCCCATGGATGATGGGAGTCACGAACGTGTTGCCGAGATCGGCGGCGATAAAGGCGATGGTGGCTGTCCGCCCGGTTTGCAGGCCGCGCGCCACGAGGTGGGGGCGATAGCCCAGCCGGGCGGCGACCGCTTGGATCTGGTCGCGGGTGGCTTCCCGCACCCGGTGCGCCTTGGAGGGATCGAGTGCTCTCGACACGGTCGAAGGATGCACGCCGACTTCTTCGGCGATGTCGTGGAGTGTCACACCCGCCGACGGGGGCGATGGTTGCATGTGTTCCGCCACTGCTCGAGTCTTTCCATTGATAGGCAGTGCTCATCGTGGCACGATTGGGCAGGAGTTGCCAAACGTTTGCCGTCGCCTGGGCCGAATGTGCCAGTATGGGCCGTCGATCGACGGGAGTCATGGTGTCAGAGCAGCAAACGGTGGCGGTAATCGGAGCCGGACGGATGGGCGCGGCCATGGCGGCGACGCTAGGGCGGACCGGCTTCGATGTCGTCGTGTTCAACCGGACCCGCAGCTCCGCCGACAGGGTGGCGGCCGCTATCGGGGCCCGGGTTGCCGAAACCGCTCGCGAGGCGGCCGCCGCCGCCGACATCGTCATCAGCAGTCTCGCCGACGACGCTGCCCTCGAAGCTGTCTACACCGGCCCGGACGGGGTGGCGGCCGGGTTGCGGGCGGGCACGGTGGCAGCCGACACCAGCACCATCGACCCGGGGACCGTTCGGGGCCTGCTGGCGCCGGTTGAGGCCGCCGGCGCTGCACTCATCGACGCCCCGGTGTCGGGCAGCGTGGGGCTGGTCGAAGCCGGCAAGCTCACGATCATGGTCGGTGGTGAGGCATCGGCACTCGACCTGGCGCGACCGGCGCTCGAAGCGCTCTCGGCTCGCATCTTCCATATGGGACCGCTCGGTACCGGGGCCACCATGAAGTTGGCGGTCAATGCCCTGGTGCACGCCACCAATACCGCCCTGGCCGAAGCTCTCGTCCTGGCGGAGAAGGCGGGCGTGGATCGGGCGCTTGCCTACGAGGTCTTCGCCGCCGGCGCCGGAGGCTCTCCGTTCGTCCAATACAAGAAGGAGGCGTACTTGCACCCCGACGAGGCGCCGGTGGCGTTCAGCCTCGATCTTGCGGCCAAAGACCTCCAATTGATCATGGCGCTGGCTGAACGGGTTGGTGCACCCATGGATCAGGGAGAAGCCAATCTGGACGTGACGCTGGCTGCGATCGGTGGTGGCTTCGGTGCTCGCGATATGAGCGCTATCGCCCAACATCTTCGGAGTTGATCACGCAACCTGGTGGAGACAGCCTCATTCGATGAGGATCACGACAAACGGAAGGAAGATTGATGCTGGACGACAAGACGATCGAGCTGGCGGAGGGCAAGAACTACGCGGTGCTCTCCACGGTGATGCCGAGCGGGCACCCGCAAACCCAGATGATGTGGGTGGATACGGACGGTGAGCACATCGTCATGAACACCGAGGTTCACCGGGCGAAGTTCAAGAACCTGGAACGGGCTCCTTTCGTGACCGTGCTGATCATGGAGGCCGGGAATCCCTGGAGCTACTCCGAGGTGCGGGGCCACGTCGCCGAGATCGTCCGGGGACAAGAGGCTCGTGATCACATCGACTCCCTGGCCAGGAAGTACCTCGGCGTTGACGACTACCCGAACCCGATTCAATCGGAGCGGGTCATCGTGAAGGTCGCTCCCGATCGGGTCGTCACTTTTCCGCCGCTACCCGCCTAGCCGGACCAGTCGACCGCCAGGTACTTGTGTTCCAGGAACTCCATGAGGCCCTCGTGACCACCTTCTCGCCCGAGCCCGCTCTGCTTGGTTCCGCCGAATGGAGCCGCCGGATCTGAGATGAAGCCGCGATTGATGCCGACCATCCCCGCGTCGATGGCTTCCGAAACGCGCAAGGCGCGTGCCAGGTCGGCGGTGTATACGTAGGCGGCCAGGCCGTACTCGGTTCGATTGGCCATTTCGATCGCCTCTTCCTCGGTGTCGAAGGTGACGACGGGAGCGACCGGCCCGAAGATCTCCTCGCTGAGGATGTCGTCGGTGGGGTCGACGCTCGTGAGCACGGTGGGCTCGTAGTACGAGCCTGCACCTTCCGGAGCCTTCCCGCCGGTGAGCAATTTGGCGCCGCCGGCCACACTGGCGTCGACCATCGAGGCGATTTCGTCGCGAGCCTTGGTGTTGATGAGAGGCCCAACGTCATTCTCCCGGTCGAGCCCCGGTCCGACCCGGAGCGCGGCCATCGCCTCGGCGAGCCGGGCACTGAAGTCGTCTGCCACCGGGGCCTCCACGTAGAAGCGGTTGGCGGCGATGCACGATTCGCCGGCATTCCGCATCTTGGCCACCATCGCTCCCTCGACGGCGGCGTCGAGGTCGGCGTCGGCGAAGACGAGGAACGGGCCGTTGCCCCCCAGCTCCATGGAGCAATTGACGATGGTGCGGGCGGCCTGCTCCAGCAAGGTCCGGCCCACCCCGGTGGAGCCGGTGAAGGACAGCTTGCGAGTGCGGGGGTCATCGAGCATCGCCCCGACCACGTCATAACGCCGGGAAGGCACCACGTTGACGACGCCGGCCGGCACGCCTGCGTCTGCGAGGAGGGTGCCGATCGCCAGTGCCGTCAGCGGGGTGTCCGACGCCGGCTTCAGGACCACCGTGCACCCGGCCGCGAGAGCCGGACCGATCTTGCGGGTGGCCATGGCAGCCGGGAAGTTCCAGGGCGTCACCAGAATCGAAACGCCCACCGGCTGGAGCAGGACGAGGATCTTCTTGTCGCCTCCGGGCGCGGTCTGGACCGAGCCGTTCGCCCGGACCGCCTCCTCGGCGAACCAGCGAAAGAACTCGGCGGCGTAGGTCACTTCACCGGTTGCGTCCGACCAGCTCTTGCCGCTCTCGCGCACGATGAGCTCCGCGATGTCCTCGCGGCGCTCGATCATGAGCTCGAAGGCGCGGCGGAGGATCTCGGCTCGTTCCCGGGGTGCCGTCTGCGACCAGGTCTTCCCCGCCTCGTGGGCGGCCTGGACGGCGGCGAGACCGTCCTCGACCGTCGCATTGGCTACGGCCACGATGACCTCATCCGTGGCCGGATCAGACACCTTGAAGGTGCTGCCATCCGTCGACGGCTGCCATGTGCCGCCGATGAAGAGATCCGACGGGGGGTCGCGATACAGGGAGGCACTCATGGACGGTTCGGCTCCTCGAGTCGGTGATCAGAACGTACGCCCCAATGTACTGCAACTGTTCGCGGTCGGAGTCTGCGCGGCCCGGAGGCTGCGACCCTGGTCCGGGGGCCGTCACCCTCGCGAGGATGACCGGCGGACGCGCTCGGGGCCGTCTCGCCCAGGTGGTGGGTGGCGATCCCCCTGCTCGGGCTCTCGCCCGGCGGCACCGGCGACCCCATCTACTTTCTCCGGGCGCCTCCACGAGCAGCCTCGGCTGCTCGTTTCGCCTTTGCGACCTCTGCTCGTATGGGCATCGACTTGTAGTAGTCATCGATGGGGTAGCACCCGGATATGAGCCCGTTGCGCGGCCCGGTCGTACAGTCGCTGAACGTGCGGCAGATCCGGCGCCGGTCGATCTCGGTGCCGCTGAGGATGTCGGCGGGCAGGTCGTGGTAGCTGAGCGCCATGCGTCCAATGCCCACGAGGTCGACCCGGCCGTTGCGCACCTCCGACTGGGCGACGTTCGGGAGCCAATCCTGCAGGTAGGAATAGCCGGAACCGACCATGACCATGTCGGGGTGACGCGCCTTGAGTGCCGCGGTGGCGTCGATCATGCGGGCGACGTCGACGAGGGGATCGTTGGGAGGCAGATATCCGTCGGAAGGCGGGAAGTAGGCGGGGCGCTGGGCGTGCGGGCAGTAGTAGGGACTGCTGGCGGTGATGCACATCAAGCCGACGTCCAGGTCGGCGAGTAGCTCAACCAGCCGGCTCGCTTCGTCCAGGTCGATGCCGAGGCCGGTGCCATCCCCTCCGAACGCGTAGGGGTAGTCACCCGGACCTTCCGGAACCCCCGTCCCGTCTGGGCCTGCCGAGAAGGGAACGAGGTCGAAGATGCTGAGCCGCACCCCGATCCCGAGATCGGGGACGCGGCGGCGAATGGCTTCAATGGTGCGGCGCAGGAAGCGTGTCCGGCCTTCGAAATCGCCCCCGTATGGGCCGGGGCGGTCGACGGCACTGAGCAGCTCGTGCAGGAGATAGCCGTGGCAGGATTTGACGTCCACGAAGTCGAACCCGGCGTGACGGGCGAGCTCGGCCGCCGACACGAACAGCTCGCTCAGCCGGTCGAGGTCGTCGTCGCTCACGATGTTCTCCGCCGTGGCGTCGACTCGCCGATCCAGCCACGGATGGGCGTAGGCGATGAGCGGTGCGAGTTCGCCTGCGGGGCGCGCAAAGCGGCCCGAATGGGTGAGCTGGAGCCCGACGACCAGATCATCGGTGGTTCCGAACCGCTCCCGGTGCCGATCCACGAGGCCCGCCCGCAAGGTCGCGATGTCATCCACGGTGTCCGGACCGATGCGCAGCTGGTTCGGATTGGCCCGGCCGTCCTCCCGCACCGCCACGGCCTCGCCCCCCCAGATGAGCTTGGCCCCGCTGGCTCCGAAGCGATCCCAGCGCCGAATGACATGCTCGGTCGGCCTGCCGTCGGGGGTGGCATCCCATCCTTCCATCGGGAGGATGGCCAATCGGTTCCCGACGGTCCTCGATCCGGCCGAGCCCAGAGGCACCGTGATCGGCTGTGCCAGGGGTGCGTCGGGTCCCGACTCGACCGACGGCTCGAAGCCAAGATCGGCTCCTCCCCGAGCGAGGTGGTCCGCAAACGACTCAGCGTCGGAGAGCTTGCGAATCTGGGTGATCCTCTTTCCCACGGCGGGCGCGGTCAATCCCAGTCGAGAAAGGCCGGGAGCAGTTGCTTCTGGCGAAGCGTACCCACGATGCCGAGCGGGAAGAACAGCAGCACGGTCACCAGCAATCCTCCGGTGATGACGATGTTGATCTCGCTCGACCCGAACTGCGCAAGGCTGAACTCATTGACCGCCACGATCAAGGCCGCACCGATCACCGGTCCGGCCACCGTTCCCCGGCCGCCGATGATGGCCATCAGCACCATCTGCGCGGAGATAGCAACGGTGAAGAACAGCGTGGGACGCACGAACGCCAGCGAGTAACCCCACATGGCCCCGGCCACCCCCACCCAGAAGGCACTGAGCGCGAAGGCGAGGATCTTGTAGAAGCGTGTGGGGACGCCGGCCACCTCGGCTTTGGTTTCGTCCTCGGCGATGGCTCGCAGCCCGAGCCCGAACTTGGAGTGCGCCACTTGATAGGAGAGCACGATCGACCCAACCGCCGCGATCAGCATGGCGTAGAAGAACGGCGCCTTCAGCCAATCCTGTGAGATAGGAACGACCGGGAGCGGAAGCCCGGCGGTCCCGCCCAGGTACTCGCTTTGCTCGAAGATGAGCAAGAACATGAACAACAGGGCGATAGTGGAGATGATGAAGGCGGGCCCGCGCGTGCGCAGCGTGATGAGGCCGACGACGAACCCCAACGCAACGGCGACAAGTCCCCCCCCAATCGCCGTGTAGAACGGAGACACACCGTGGTAATAGAGGGGGACCGCGGCCACGTAGCCGCCGACACCGAGGAAAACAGCATGACCAAGCGAGATGTAGCCGCTGTAGCCACCGAGGATGTTCCAGCTCGACGCCAGGGCTACCCACATGAGCCCGTTCGTCACGAGCAGAATGATGTAGTTGTAGGAGCCGAGGACGGGTCGGCCGAGCGGCAAGAGCAGCAGGCCGATCATGAGCACGGCTACTACCAGCCATCGGGACTTTCCCGGACCTTTCGGCGGGGCGACTGCCGCGACGACGTCGGGTTCGAGCTCGTCTGGGGCGGCACGATCTTCGATCATACGGCGAGCTCCTTGCCGAACAGGCCCTGCGGACGCACCAGCAGGATGCCGAACAGCGCGGCGTAGAACGCCATCGGGCCCCAGCCCGGGCCGATCTGATCAACAACCAGAGAGCTCGCCACCCCAAGAATGAGCGCGCCGACGACCGCACCCTTGAGACTCCCCATCCCCCCGAGGACGACCAGTGCCAGCAGCAGGGCGATCCATTGCCAGTGGCGGAAGGGAAAGAACGGGAACAGGTAACTCATGAACGCCCCGGAGGCACCGGCGAAAGCGGCGCTGATCCCGAAAGAGATCGCCGACACCCGGCGTACGTTCACCCCCACCAGCTGAGCGGCGGCGCGGTTCTGCATCGTGGCCCGGATCCCGTACCCGGTCCTCGTGAAGCGGAGGAACAGCCACAGCGCGCCGAGCAGCACGAGGCTGAGGGTGGCGGCATAGAACTGGCCGGTCGGAATCAGGTAGTCGCCCAGAAAGAACGCGTCGGTGAGGTACGAGGGTTTGGCCTGTCGGAAGATACCCGTGAACCTCCAGCCGAGCAGCCCCTCCAGCATGATGGCGATGCCGAACGTGAGCAGAACGGTCATCTCCACATATCGAGGGCTGCCCTCGATCCGGACGAAGAAGGTCAAGTAGACCCCGACCCCGAGGAAGAAGAACAGCGGAATGAGGAACAGAATCGACACAATCGGATCGATGCCCAACTCTTCGAAAGCGAAGAACGCCGCGTACGCGGCGGCAACGATGAAAACGGCGTGGGCGAGGTTGACGATGCGCATCACCCCGAATGCGAGCGTCAGACCGCTGGCGAAGAGGGCGTAGACGCCGCCGAGGAGCAGACCGAATATCACGACCTGGATGATCTCGGTCATGTCGTGCCCTCACTGCCGACCGCCTTGCCGAGGTACAGCTCGCGGATGCGCGGGTCATCGAGAATCGTGTCGGCCGGTCCCTCGAACCGGACGATACCGAGGTCGAGGACGACGCCCCAATCTGCCAGTTCCAGCCCGCGCACTGCGTTCTGCTCGACCATCACAATGGTGATCCCGAGGGCTTCCAGCTCCCTGATCGTTGCGAAGATCTGGTCGGCGATCTGAGGAGCCAGTCCCAGGCTGGGCTCGTCGAGCATCATCACTGCCGGATCGATCATGAGGGCTCGCCCCAGCGCCAGCATCTGCTGCTGGCCGCCGGACATCGTTCCGCCGTCCTGCGAAGCGCGCTCGGCCAGGATCGGGAACAGCTCGAACACCCGCTCCATCCGTTCCTTGATCACCTTTCGGTCTCGCTCCAGGTAGGCACCGATGGTCAGGTTCTCCCGCACGCTCATCTCCGGGAACACCGCCTGGTCCTGGGGCACGAAACAGATCCCGGCGGCGAGGACTTGGTCGGGGCGAGCTCCGTTGAACGGCACGTCCTTGAAAACCACCTCGCCGGAGCGCGGTGGGAGCAGGCCCGAGATGACCTTGAGCAGGGTCGACTTGCCCGCCCCGTTTGGCCCGATGATGCAGTACGACTGGCCGGCTTCGATCTCGAGCGACAAGCCCCTGAGGATGTCGGGTCCCTTCCCGTAGCCGGCGTTCACATTGCGGATCTCGAGGAGTGCCATCACGCCTTCCCCAGATAGGCGTCGAGGACCCGCCGGTCGCTCTGCACTTCATCGGGCGTCCCGTGCAGGAGCACCTCTCCGTGGGCCATGACGATCACCGAATCGCTGATGTCCATGACGAGGTCCATGTTGTGCTCGACGATGAAGAAGGTGAGTCCTTGGCCGTTGAGTTCCCTGATACGGGCCACCATCCGTTTGAGGAGAGAGGGATTGACGCCACCGGCGGGCTCGTCGAGGAGCACGATCTGCGGATCGGACATCAGCACCGCCGAGAACTCGAGCAGTTTGCGCTGCCCGTAGGAGAGGGCCTCGGCGTTGGTGTAGGCGTACTCGGCGATGCCGACGAACTCGAGCAGTCCGAGGGCACGGTCGATCTCGTGGTCGAGCATTCGCGAACCGAAGATGCTCCGGACGTTTCCGTCCGACGAGCCCACCACCATGTTCTCGAGCACGGTCATGTCACCCAGCGTTCGCGTCACCTGAAATGTCCGACCTATGCCGAGACGGGTGAGTTTGTGTGGCATCTTCCCGGTGACGTCGCGCCCTTCGAACCGGACGGTGCCCGAGTCGGGGCGAATGACGTGGTTGATGAGGTTGAAGCAGGTTGTCTTGCCGGCCCCGTTCGGTCCGATGAGCGACGTGATCGAGCCGCGTTCGACGGCGAAGCTGCAGTCTTTGACGGCGTGGATTCCGCCAAAGCGCTTGTTGAGATCGGAGACCTCCAGGGTCACCGCCACGTCACTTCCTCCCTTCCCCATTGCCTTCGGCCACGCCGGAGGCGAAGGCAGATGGGGCACCGCGGGGGGCGCCCCATCTGCCCAGCAGTGCTGTCCGTACGGCTACTGGAACTCTGCCTTCGGGAAGACCAGGTCGACCGTACCGGGGAAGTCGCCCACCGGGTAGACGAACACCAGTTCTTCGTCCTGCCATTGCACCATGATGTGCGAGCGCTCGATCGGCAGCCCGCGCTCGTCCCAGTAGAAGTCACCGAGCACGGTCTTCACCGGGTCGTCGGCGGTACGGGCGTGGAGCCACTCCTGCAAAGCGGCGTTGTCTGCGCTCCCGGCGCCGAGGATTGCCTGAGCCATACCCTGGCATACCGCAAACGGGATCGCCTCGTCCTCGTCGGGGGGACGCCCGAAGGAAGCGGTGAACCCGTCGATGAAGTCCTGGTTGGTGTAGTCCTGGCCCGCCAGCGTGCTCGCGTAGTTGGCGAGTGGGTGCCACGAGGCATGCACGGTGATGTGCTGCTCATTGCCCGCCAGCGTATCCCTGAACTCGCTCTGTGCGCCCTGCGACATCCACACCAGCTTGGGCTGATAGTCAACCGTGGCCATGGCGTTCACCAGCGAGATGGTCTCATCTGGTGAAGCGGTGGCGGCGAACACCATCTCGGCTCCGCTGTTCTTCATCCCGTTGGCCAGCGTGATCCAGTCGGTGAACGGGATCGGCCACGTCTCTTGGAAGACGACTTTGGTGTCGGAGAACCTGGGGTCGTTCAGGAAGCCGGGAACCTCAGCGATGACGTCCCCACCCCCGGGCAAACGAACGTCGCCGCCCACCAGGCCGGTCACGATCGCAGAAGCGAAGAAATCGTCGGCGTCGACGATGGCAACCGAGGCAGGCGTTGCGTCGATGATCCCTTGGTCGACGTAGTACTCGATCATGGCCAGCGGTGAGAAGCCGATGAGCTCGGCTGCGTTCTGCTGGAAGTAGAAGATGTTGTCGTAACCCCGCTCCCAAATTCGCAGGGCTCCACCCGACGGAACCGGGTACACCATCCCGGCGCTCAAGGCTTCCGTCGAAGCCGGGAACGTCAGCAGGCTCGAGAACGTGCCGAGCAAGACGTCGGCTCCCTCGACGTCGATGTGCCGCTGGATCTGAGCAACGGCCTGCTCCGGCGTCGACTGGTTGTCGTCGCCGATGTACTCCACCAGATGACCGTCCAGCCCGCCCAGGCGGTTGATCTCGTCGACGCAGTACTTGTAGCCGTCGTTGTGCTTGGAGCCGGGGATGGCGAAGTCACCGGTCAGCGGGAGCGACGCTGCGAAGACGTACGGCTCCATCGGCTCGGCGCCGGTGGTCGTGGTGACGTCCGCTGCCGTGGTGGTCGTCGCCTGCCCGCCGTCACCGGCAGTTGTCGTCGTCGTATCGTCGGAAGTGTCGTCGCCACCACATGCTGCCGCAACCATCGCCAATGCAACAAGCAGCACGAGAACTCGGGTGATCTGTCTCATTGATGCCTCCAGAGGAAAACTGACCCGTCCCGGGGCAGCGTACGGAGTTGCTCTGGGGAAAGCAAACGATTGAAAAGGGGGCAAAGACCGGCTGCTAGTTTCGGGGAACATGAACCCGACCAACCGTCGCCGGGAGGTCTCCTGTATGCCCGAATCGGCTGAGCTTCCTCCGGTAGCGACCGGTGGTGCCGCTCGCAGCGACCGCTGATGATCGACATCGACCAGGAGATCGATGCCGCCGCGTTGTGGCCGCGAATCGAGCGGATGTGGGAGCTGTCGGGGCCCAAGGTGAAGCGTCTTTGCATGAGGCACGCACCCGACGCAGGCACTCCGGTGTACACCGCAGGAGGCAGGTACCGACCGCAGGGCTGGACCGAGTGGACGGAAGGCTTCCTCTACGGATGGGCGATCCTCCACTACGACGCCACCGGTGATTCTGAGGCGCTGGAACTGGGGCGCACCCTCACGCAGGAGCGGATGGCCAAGCACCTCACGCACACGGGCGTTCACGACCATGGCTTCAACAACGTCAGTACCTTCGGGAACCTGCGACGGCTCATGCTCGAAGGCCGCCTCCCGATGGACCGGTGGGAACGCGCCTTCTACGAGCAGGCGCTGAAAGTGAGCGGCGCGGTGCAAGCGGCCCGCTGGTCGCACGCCGGCGCCGGCGGATACATCTACTCGTTCAACGGCCCGCACTCGCTGTTTTGCGACACCATTCGGTCGGTCCGGTCGCTGCTGCTGGCACACCGGCTCGGCCAGGTGTTGCTGGCAGAGAACGACGAGCGGATCTCACTGCTCGAACGCGCGGTTGCCCACGCCGCCTCCACGGCCGAGTATGCCGTCTACTACGGCGAGGGCCGCGACATCTACGACATCCGGGGTCGGGTCGCCCACGAGTCGGTCTTCAACGTCACAGACGGGAGTTACCGGGCCCCGAGCACCCAGCAGGGGTACTCGCCGTTTACGACCTGGACCCGAGGACTGGCGTGGGTGATCGCCGGGTACGCCGAGATCCTGGAGTTCATGGCCACCGTCACCGATGAGGCGCTCGAGCCTTCCGGTGGCCGGCCGCGAGTCGAGGGGACGATGCTGCGGGCCGCCCGGGCGACCGCCGACTTCTACATCTCGAACAGCCCAACGGATGGAATCCCCTACTGGGACACGGGAGCTCCCGGCCTGGGACGAATGGGCGCATACCTCGATCGTCCCGCCGAGCCCGAAAACGACTACGAACCGGTCGACAGCTCGGCGGCGGCCATCGCCTCCCAGGGCCTGGTGCGGCTGGGCCGCTATCTGACGCAGCGCGATGATCCCGAGGGCTCGCGCTACATGCTGGCCGGGCTGACCGTGCTCCGTTCGCTTCTCGGTGACCGGTACCTGAGCACCGATCCCGACCACGAAGGTCTCCTGCTCCATGGGCTCTACCACCGGCCGCGAGGCTGGGATCACCGGCGGGCTGGGAGCGTAGTCCCCTCCGGCGAATCGGTCTTGTGGGGCGACTACCACCTCGTGGAGCTGGCACTGCTCGTGTACCGTCTCGCCGGCGGCGAGCCGTACTTCACGTTCTTTGCGGGAGGTGACTCATGACCGACCGGGTGGCGCTGGTAACGGGGGGCGCTCGGGGGATCGGGCTCGGGATCACCCGCCGGCTGCTCGAGGACGGCTACCGGGTGGCTGCCAACGGCGTCCGTTCGAAGGCGGAGGCACAACCTGCGATCGCCCAGCTCGCAGGTGAGGTGATCTACATCCGCGGCGACGTCGGCGATCCCGTCGCACGCGACGAAATCGTGCCGACCGTGCTGGCCGCCTTCGGGCGCATCGACCTGCTGGTCAACAACGCCGGCATCACCTCACCGGGTCGGGCCGACATGCTGGATGTCGTCGAAGCAGACTTCGACAAGGTCATGGCGGTGAACTTGAAAGGCCCGTTTCTGCTCACCCAGGCCGTATCGCGGCACATGATCAGCCAACGCGCAGCCGACCCGGACGCGCGCGGTTGCATCATCAACATCTCCTCGATCAGTGCCGTTCTGGCATCGACCAATCGGGCCGAATACTGCATCAGCAAGGCGGGCGTTTCGATGGCGACCCGTCTGTGGGCGGCCCGGCTGGCCGGGCACGGCATCGACGTGTATGAGGTGCGCCCCGGGGTGATCAGATCCGACATGACGGCCGAAGTCACCGGGAAGTACGACGAGCTGTTCGAGCAGGGCCTGGCCCTCGACGCCCGCTGGGGAACCCCGGCGGACGTCGCCGCTGCGGTCTCGGTCCTGGCGGGTGGAGCGATACCGTACGCCACCGGGCAAGTGCTCACGATCGACGGGGGACTGACCGTGCCCCGGCTATGAAGCGGCTATGAAGAAGGTGCATCGATGAGTCTCTTCTCGCTCTCGGGTCGGGTCGTGCTGGTGACGGGGGGTGGCCGGGGGATCGGTGCTGCCATCGCCCGGGCGGCATCGCAGGCGGGTGCCGATGTCGCCGTTGGCTATTTGGAGAACCGCGATGCTGCTGCCTCCGTGGTCGACGGTGTGAAGGCTCTCGGGCGCTCGTCGGCGTCGTTTCAGGCCGATGTCTCCGACCCGGTGCAAGCGCAGCGGATGGTCGCCGAGGTGGAGAGCTTGTTCGGAGAGATCCACGGCCTCGTCAACAATGCCGGAATCATGCCCTCCCGAGCGCTGACCGAGATATCCGATGAGGAATGGGAGCGGGTGCTGCGAACCAATCTGTTCGGTCCCTTCTATTGCGCCCGGGCGGTGCTCCCGAAGATGGTGAAGCGACGGAGCGGCGCCATCGTCAACATCTCCTCCCGGCTCGGGCAGATCGGCTGGCCCGAGCTCGCTCACTACTCGGCTTCCAAGGCGGGGCTACTCGGCCTCACCAAATCCTTGGCAAGGGAGTTCGGCCCGCACGGCATCCGGGTAAACGCGGTGGCGCCGGGATTCACCGTCACCGACATGACCCGGCACCTCGTTGACACCGATTCGGGGCGGCGCCGTCTCGCCGAGCTGCCGGCCCGTCGATTCGGCGAGCCCGAGGATGTGGCCGCCAGCGTCGTCTTCCTTCTCTCCGATGCCGCCGGGCACCATCACGGCCAGACCCTGAACCCGAACGGCGGGGGCTTCATGCAATGAGTGCACTCATCCCATGAAGCTGGTCGAGGCGGCGGAAGCGGTCCGGCTCATCCCCGACCGGGCCACCGTGATCGTCGGCGGCTCCGGTGCGGGCCATGCGGTTCCCCAACGGTTCATCGACACCCTCGCCGAGGTCTACCGCGCCGAGGGCCGGCCCCGCCACCTCACCACGGTACGAGTGGTCGGAATCGGCGACTTCGCCGACCGTGGGTTCTCGCAGCTGGCCATCCCCGGGCTGATGCGTCGCACCATCGGTTCCAACATCGGCAACGAGCCTCGACTCGGTGAGATGGTGGAGAACGGTGAGATCGAGGCGTACTCCTTTCCTCAGGGAGTGCTTTCGCAACTGTGCCGGGAGATCGCCGCCGGACGGCCCGGTCTCATTACCAGGGTTGGGATCAACACGTACGTCGATCCGCGCCACACCGGTGGCAAGCAGGGGGCCGCCACCGAGGACCTGGTCGAGGTGGTAGAACTGGCCGGCCGGGAATGGCTCTTCTTTCCCGCCTTCCCCATCGACGTGGCGGTGATCCGGGGGTCGACCATCGACGAGGATGGCAACCTCACGCTCGATGACGAGGCGATCAACGGCGAGATGCTGCCGATGGCGATGGCGGCCCGCAACTCGGGAGGCATCGTCATCGCCCAGGCCAAGCGGATCGTTCCGAAAGGGAGCCTCATTCCCCGCCGGGTGCAGGTCCCCGGTGCGCTGATCGACTATGCCTTCCTCGACCCTCATCAGACCCAGACCTATGACACCGACTTCTCGCCCTTCTACGCCGGAGCCGAACGCATGGAGCCGTCCGGCCACCCCGAACCGGCACCGCTCGACGTGCGCAAGGCCATCGCTCGCCGGTCTCTGCTCGAGTTCCGACCTGGGCAGGTCGCGAATCTCGGGTTCGGCATCAGCCAGGGCATCGGGGCGATCGCCCAGGAGGAAGGCGTTGCCGACCTGTTCGTGTTGACGGTCGAACAGGGTGTCTTCGGAGGCGTTCCCGCCGGGGGGAGCGAAGGCGGCGCAGGCTTCAACTACCAGGCACTGATCGATCAGCCGGCGATGTTCGACTTCTACGACGGCGGTGGGATCGACGTGGCCAGCCTCTCATTCGCCGAGGTCGACGCCACGGGAAATGTGAACGTCCATGCCTTCGGCGATCGGCTGCGCGGTCCCGGCGGCTTTCCCAACATCTCTACCGGAGCCAAGAAGGTCTGCTTCGTCGGCACCCTGACCACCGGAGGCCTCCGGGCCTCCATTGCGGACAACCGGATCGGGATATCGAGGGAGGGGGCAACCCGGCGGTTCGTCGAACGGGTGCGGGAGGTCAGCTTCAGCGGACCGATGGCGGCGCAACGCGGTCAGGAGGTTCGCTACATAACCGAACGGGCGGTGTTCGCGCTCATCGGCGGGAAGGTGACGCTCACCGAGACGGCGGCCGGCCTCGACGCCGAGACTGATGTGATCGCCCACATGGGCTTCCGGCCCGAGGTTGCCGCCACGGTGCATACGATCGATCCGTCAGTGTTCGAGGCCGGCACGATGGGACTGCGGCAGCGTCTCGTCGGGAGCAGGCCATGACCGACCGCTTGATTCACGTCGAACCTGGGATTGTGACGGTCCTCAGGCTGAACGACCCGCCTCTCAACTTGATCTCTCAGGCACTGATCGCCCACCTCGACGCCGCCCTGGCGGCGGTTGAAGAGGACCGTTCGGTTCGGGCGGTGGTCGTGGCCGCTGCCGGTGATCGGGTCTGGTCGGCCGGCTCGGACGTCAAGGAGTTCTCCTCGCTGCGAGGCCGGGTCGGCGAGGGCAAGTTGATCAGAGAGAACGAGGTCTACGACCGGCTCGCTGCGCTGGACGTGCCGACCGTGGCCGCCATCGAGGGAGGGGCCCTGGGTGGCGGGCTCGAACTGGCCCTGTGCTGTGACCTCCGGGTGGTGAGTGAGGCCGCTCGCTTCGGGCTCCCCGAGGTCCGATTGGGGGTCATGCCGGGCTCGGGCGGGACGCTCCGGCTGCCGCGGCTCATCGGCCTGGCGCCCGCCAAGGAGATGATCTTGCTGGGCGAGATCATCGACGCTGCGAGAGCCCTCGAGATCGGTCTGGTGAATCGGGTGGTCGCGCCGGGCCGGGCCGAGGCCGTGGCCGTCGATCTGGCCGAGGCCCTGGCCGCCCGTGGCCCGATGGCGGTGCGCGAGGCGAAACAGCTGCTCGATTCCACACTCGGCGCTCCGACCCATGCGGATCGCGCCCGGGAGCTGGAGGCGTCCGAACGCGTGTTCGCGTCGGAAGACATGCTGGAAGGGGTGGCCGCATTCCTCGAGAAGCGGGACCCCAGATTCAAGAGCGAATAGACGAGAACGAATAGGGAGCACCGCTTGGAGAACATGGACCGTTTCGGAGTATTCCTTCCCTCGTTCGTCTGGGCGGGAGACGGGCCGGAGCGAGCACAGGGCATCAAGGATTTCGCCCGGCAGGTCGAGGATCTCGGCTTCGACTCGATATTCGTCACCGATCATCTGCTGGCCGCCAAACAGTTCTACGCCGTTTCGTACCTGGAGCCACTCGTTGCCTTGGCGCTGGTGGCCGGCGTGACGAATCGAGTCAAGCTGGGTACGTCGGTCGTCGTGGTGCCGGTGAGGAATCCGGTGATGTTCGCCAAACAGATTGCCACGCTTCAGTTCCTGTCCCAGGACCGGTTCATCCTCGGGGCCGGCATCGGCTGGTACCCCCCGGAATTCAAAGCCGTCGGCGTCGAGAAGCGCGAACGCGGCGCCCGCACCGACGAGATCCTGGACATCCTCCTGCCTCTCCTGGAGGGTGACACGGTCAGCTACCAGGGCACGTACTACTCGATCGAAGACGTTCGGATCGAGCCGCGGTCTCGGAAGCGGCCGGAAATCTGGATCGGGGGTGGATCGCAGCTCGCCGACACCGGATCGCCCGACCTGCCCCGCTTCGTAGACGCAGTGAAGAGGCGGATCCTCAAGACCGAAGGGTGGATCCCTCGGCCCACCTGTCCGCCGGCCGACATCGCCCGCGATTGGGAAGAGCTCCAGGCATACCTCCGAACGAACGGTCGAGATCCCGCCGAGCTGACCGTGGCTCACGAGAACTTCATGCATTTCGTGCCCACCGACGACCCTGCCACCGCCCGTGCCGAACAGCATGAGGCGTTCCTGCGGATCATGAGCGAGGCGAGGGGACCGGCCTATCTCGAACAGGTCTACTTGTTCGGCACGCCGGACGAGATCATCACCTCCCTGCAAGCGCGGGTCGATGCCGGTGTCCAGCGGTTCATGTTGCACACCATGACGCCCGGCCTGACCCAGCTCGAGCAATGGGCCACCGAGATCGTGCCCCATGTCCGTTTTCCCGCCGGCACATGACGAGGCGGGTAGCCCTGATCGGGCGGCCATTGCGGAGGCGTCATTCGGAGGTCATGCACAACGCCGCTTTCGACCATTTCGGTATCGATGCCCGATACGAGCTGCGTGATGTGTCCCTCGAGCAGGTGCCCGGCTTCGTCGACGAAGCCCGTGGTGCGGACTGGCTCGGGTTTCAGGTGACCACTCCCCACAAGCGAATCGTCATGGAGCTTCTCGACCAAATCGAGCACGATGCCGGGCAAATCGGTGCGGTCAACACCGTCTTGCGTCGCGAAGACGGCTCGCTGGCCGGGCACAACACTGATGCCGAGGGGTTTCGGCGAGCCGTCGAGAATGAGCTGGAGCTTGGCCTCTCCGACCTGTCCGTCTGCGTCGGCGGAGCCGGGGGTGCGGCCCGGGCCGTAGTTCCTGCGCTCGTGGTAGCCGGCGCCGGCGATATCACGGTGGGCAACCGCACCTGGGAACGGGCGCGAGCCTTGGCAGAAGATTTCGGTCCTTCGGTGCGGGGGGCGGGATTTGGTGCCGCCTTCGACGAGGCGTTGACCGAGGCGGACCTGGCTGTGAACGCCACCACCGTCGGCATGATCGAGCCCGGGGTTGCCTTCGACGTCGGATCACTCCCGCCGACTGCCGCCGTCTTCGACCTCGTGTACGACCCGTCCGAGTCCGAGCTGCTGCGGCGAGCTCGCGCCCGCGGGCTGCGGGTGGCAAATGGGCTCGGCATGCTCGTCTCCCAGGCCGAGATCGCCTTCGAACGGTGGACCGGGGTGGCGGACGCCGGACCCGTCATGCGAGCGGCGCTCGAATCCCTCTGACCTCGATGCGGACCCCAACCCCGACGCCCTGTCCCGGTTGGCGGCGGCTCGAACCCGCTCGTCAGCCGCCGATCACCTCCTCGATGCTCGTACCGAGGTCCGTCAGCATTACCGTGGCCGCGTTGCGCCCCGGGGCGCCTGATACCGATCCGCCGGGATGGGTGGTCGCTCCGGTTTGGTAAAGCCCGGGAATGGGCATGCGATGCTGCGCCCAGCCGAGAGCCGGCCGCCGCTCTCCCATCTGCTCCGGTGACATGTCGCCCCCGTGGCACGAGCCATGCCAGTTGTGCTCGTTGCTGCGCTCCAAGTCCAGCGGGCTCTTCACCGTGGAGGAGAGGATCTTGTCGTCGGTGAGGTTGGGAGCGTATCGGCGCAGGTGGTCGAGACAAGCGGCGGCAACCTCCTCCTTGAGCCCGTCCCAGTGATGGGCCCCACCCTCCAGCTCGTACGGTTGTGGCACCACGATCTTGAGGGTGTGCTGTCTTGCGGGCGCCCGCGTATCGTCTGCGATGCTGGGACACAGCACGAGCAGCACGGGTTCGTCGGTGTCGGGCTTCCCGCCGGCGAAATCTGACGTCGTGCGGAGCATGCGCTCGACCGAGGTGGGCAGGCCGGCCGCCACCGGACTGATCGCGTCTTCGCCCGCCGGAAAGCAGGGCGCCTCGGTGGTTGCGTAGTAGGCGGCAAAGAGCGTCATGCCGGGCTGCCAGCGTTCCACTCCCGCGATGAGGTCGGGATCCCACTCCCGGGCCGGCGCCATGTCGAGGAGATGTTTGATGTGAACGGTCGACAGGACCGCCCGCCCGGCCCGATACTGCCGGCCGTCGGCCGCCTCCACCCCGACGCAGCGCCCGCCCTCGATGAGCAGTCGTCGGACGGGTACTCCCGTGCGAATTTCGCCGCCGTGCTCTTCGATGAGCCGGGCGAGGGCCGTCGGCAGGGCGCCGGATCCGCCCCGGGGAATCACCCAGCTGTTCGCCTGGCGCCCGGCAGCCAGTGAATAGGCGAGGATGCCGGTCCCGGGACGTTCGATCGGCTGCACGGTCAGCGTCGCCATCCACAGCATGAACGCCTGGGAGTGCGGATCGTCGAAGGCATCGAGAATCACGTCACGGGAGGACTGCTGGGCGCGAGCCAACCAGGTGCTTCCATCGGTGTGGGAGGCCAGGCGCTGGGCCAGGGAGGGCCCCCACCCGATGGGGGTGTAGCGGTGGGCGCGGTAGTCGGCCGCCACCGATTGGTACTCCTCGATCATGGTCCGGTAGGTGGCGGCGTCGGCTGCCGAGAACTTGGCGAACTCCTCACATGTGCGATCGAGATCCCGCCATTGCGTGAGCCAGGTGCCGTCCGGGAACGGCACGTGCACGACCGGGTCGGGATGCAAGTACTCGAGGCCGTAATCGGAGAGGCGCAGTTCGTCGTTGCGCATGGTTGGGCTGGACTGGATGAGGTTGTGAGCGGTGGAGCAGCTGTCCTGGTGAAATCCGGGGAGGGTCATCTCTTCGGTGGCGGTGTCTCCTCCGATGCGGTCCTGCGCTTCGAGGATGAGGCAGCGAAAACCGGCCCTGGCCAGGTAGGCGGCGGCGATGAGGCTGTTGTGGCCGGCCCCCGCCACCACGATGTCGTATTGCTCACTCATGGGGAGATCTCGTCTGCAGGTAACGGTCGAGGTATGCAATGACGGTGCCGATCGCTTCGTCGGCCACCGCGTCGACGTGGTATTCGCCGTCATCGGCTTGCACCGGGAAGATGTATCCGTGCAGAGGGTGATCGAATGACACCCACTCGGCATCTTTGCCGGCCTCGGCCAGCATGTCATACGAGGTACGGAAGATTCCCTGGAGATGGTCGTCCTTCCGTCCCATGACCAGGATGGGGGTCTCGATGCTGGCGATCCGTTCGGTGGCAAGAGCGGTGTCGATCCGGGCCTTGACTTTCTCGACCTCGGCCATCTGCATCTCCTCGATGTTGCGGAGGTGAGTCTCCTCGTTCACGCTCACCGTGTCGTCGGGAGCGAGGGCGAGGAACTCGTGGGCGGCCGGCTCGCTGGCCACCCCGACGGCCGCCCCGTGGTACTCGGAGAAGATCTTCAGCACCATCTCGCCGCCGTGGCTCATTCCCACCAGCCCGACCCGATCGGCGTCGACAAAAGGCAATGTCTTGACGTACTCGATGATGGCGATCTCGTCCTCGTACTCGAGTGGGGACCGGTTGAACATCTCCCGGCCCTGGCGCCTATCCACGATGAGCTTGCCGCCCTCGTTGTAGCCGAGCTCTACCTCGGTCCGGTAGCGGATCCAGGCGCAGGCATAGCCGGCTGCCAGCAACCGGTCCATGATGTAGCTGCGCGTGCGAACCCAGTTCCGGATCCAGCGCATGCCTTCGCCGCCGTTGCCGGAAGCTAGGAGGACGATGGGGAACGGACCTTCGCCGGACGGCTTGCGGAGACCGATGGGGGCATACAGCCCATCTCGGGTTTCGACGTACATGAGATGAACAGGGATGTCGGACCCGTCGAGCTCCTCGGTGATCACGACGTGCTCCGGATCCATGCTGGGTGGGTTCACTGGGTTCTCCTTCGCGAGCCGTACACCCTAGAGGGACCGGGTCGGAGGTGGATCATCGCAGTGTGGTCAGCGCCCGTCCACATGCCTCAACCGCACCGGGATCGACCGGGGTCGGAAAGCTCATCAGGATGTGGTCGGCGCCGGCATCCAGGTAGTCGGCGGCGTTTGCCCGGGCGGCGGCCGGGTCGTCCGGGTACAGCATCTGAACCGAGATCTCGATCGCGGCGGGGTCCCGCCCCGCCGTCACGCACAATTCGGTCAGCCGCTCGCGTGCGGCTCGGAACCCGGCCAGGCTGATGGGCTTCTCGTAGTAGTTCCAGTGGTCGGCCCAGCGTGCCACCAGTGGAAGAGTCCGGTTGGGGCCGACGCCACCGATCACGATCGGGGGCCGCGGCCGCTGTACGGGCTCGAGGCCGGCCTCGGCGGCCACAAGCCGATGGTGTTTCCCCTCGAACGAGAAGACACTCCGGGTCATGAGCCCGTCGAGGATGGCGCAGGTCTCGGCCAGTCGCTCCCACCGCTCGGCGGCCCCCGGAAGGTCGATGCCGAAGGCCTCGTGCTCTTCCGTATGCCAGCCGGCGCCGAGGCCGACATCGAGACGCCCGCCGGACACCTGGTCCACCGTGATCGCCATCTTGGCCAGCAGCGACGGATGCCGGAACGTGTTGCTCGAGACCATCACCCCGAGGCGGAGGCGTCCGGTGACGGCGGCCAGTGAAGAGAGGAGCGTCCAGGCTTCGAAGAGGGCGGCGCGCTGTCCGGGGCGGGGAGGGTAGAAGTGATCGAAGAGCCACGCTCCCCGGTAGGCCTCATCGGCATCGGCGGCCATCCAGATGTCGCGCAGTGTGGGCCAGCTGATGTCCCGCGGCCATACCTTGAAAGAGAACGACGGCCCGCCCCCGGCTGCCGTCATCCGCTCACCGTGTTTGCCACCAGCTTGATGGCTACCACGAGGAGCAGCGCCAGAACACTGAGCTCGAACGCCCGGTGTGAGATCCGTCTCGACACTGCCAGTCCAAGGGGAAGGGCAATGGCAAGCGGCACCAGGGTTGCGAGGCCCTGTCCGAACCGCGTCATCGTGAAGGATCCGAGGCCGAGCAAGGAGAAGATCTGAACCGTGCCGAAGGTGCCGTACAACCCGGTTATGGCGAACAGGTAGGTCTGGCGCTCCATCCGAATCCCATGCAGATAGGTCGCGATGAGCGGGCCGGAGACGCCGGTTGCTCCCTGGAGGAGGCCCGAGGCCAGGCCGACCGGCGCGTTCGCCCGATCTGTGAATCGGCGGGTGAACTGGAGGTCCGGCGTGGTGAGAAACACGATGGCGTACGTGACGATCATCGCTGCCAGCGCGAGTGAGAGCCAGCGGTCGTCGAACGACACCAGGATCCAGGAACCGGCGACGGTACCCACGCCTCCGAGTATGAACAGCGGGAGGAGATGGCGGGCGTGGGGAGCGGCGGCCCGGTTGGCCCAGATGATCCAGGCGTTGGCCACCGTCGATGGGATGAGCATGACCACGACGGCGTGTTCGACACCGAGAAAAGATGCCATGAAGGGAATCCCGATGAGCGGGAGGCCCGATCCGGTGACGCCCTTGACGAAGGCGCCGACGGCGACGGCAACGAACGCTACGACGAGGTCTGAGAGTTCCAGGCTTCGGCCTCTGTCTTGCGGGGGCGTGAACTCACGCCGGTGGTCCCCACGTTCATATGTCGTCCGGGTCCACCCACACCGTCTCGCGCGGGGCCGGGACCCACAGCTCGATGAACGTGAAATCCTGATCGTGGGGATTCTCGAACCAGTGGACTTCGTTCTCATCGATGAGGGCCACATCTCCGGGCCCGAGCTCGAAAGTCTCTTCGCCGGCATGCATGATTCCCCTGCCCGACTGGACGAAGAAGAAGTGCTTGCAGTCGAGGTGATAGTGAGCGGCGGCGGTGTCGCCCGGGTGATAGGTGATCCGGTCGGCCTTGAGGTCGGTG
This sequence comes from Acidimicrobiia bacterium, assembly GCA_041619515.1. GTDB lineage: Bacteria > Actinomycetota > Acidimicrobiia > Spongiisociales > SHLN01 > SHLN01. Next base: position 38,461 of record JBFKDW010000002.1, on the reverse strand, counting down.
AGGCCGAAGGTCTCCTCGGTGACGAGGTCAACCCGGTCGCGCGTGTCCCGGGTGGATTGCAGACGGGGCAGGTCCGCGGCCCGGATTGCCTTTGCCATGATGCGTGCCCTTCCTGTGTGAACGCGATCCGGAATGTACCGCAATCCCTTCCCGGCTGCGACAATCGATTGCACGGTCCGGTTTCGCTATGGTCTTGCCGGCCGGAGCACGACGAGCAAGGAGAGCCGCCATCGCCAGCGAGATTGTCTCGATAGAGAACCTGACCGAACCGATCGTTCGCCGCAAGAAGCTGTCGGCCCGCACGGCCGGGACCATGAAGACCGATATCGACTTCGGCGAGTTCGGATCGATGGTGACCGACGAGCCGACGGCCCACGGCGGGACCGGTCAAGGCCCCTCACCACTGCAAACGGTGCTGGGGGCGCTCTGCGGCTGTGAGGCGGTCACCTTCAATCGGACGGCCGCCGACCTCGACTTCGCCTATGCCGGAATCGAATTCGAGGCCGAGTTCACCATCGACATTCGGGGCCGGATGGGTCATCAGGAGGTTCGCCCGCATTTCCAGACCATCCGGGTGCAGGCCGTCGTGACCACCGACGAATCGGAGGAGCGCCTCGCCGAGGTGGTGGAGGAGACCGAGCGCCGCTGCCCCGTGTTCAACCTCGTCACCGACGCCGGGGTCAAGACCGAGATGCTCTGGGTCCGGCGGCCGGCTACGAGTTGAGCCCGGACAACCGATGATTCACCCCAACCTGATCGTCGATCAGGAGGGCGCCGTCGCCACGCTGACTCTGAATCGCCCCGACGAGCACAACCGGGTGGATGCCGGGATGATGGGAGCAATCATCGACTCGCTGCACCGCCTCGGGACTGCCGGAGGGGTGCGAGTCCTGCTGCTCGGCGGCGTCGGCGAGCATTTCTGCGGTGGACGCGATCCCGGCCCGACCAGGCCCGATAGCGCAGAGGGCTGGACCACGGCTCTCGGTCGAATCGTGGAGACGAACCGCGCCGTGGCCGATTTTCCCGGGATCACCATCGCCCTCGCCAAGGGAGACGTGCGCGGGTTCGGGTTCGGGTTGGCGGTGCAGTCCGACATCACCCTGGCGGTGCACGACGCCCGCTTCAGCTTCCCGGAGATCAAAGCCGGCTTTCCCCCTTCGGTGGTGATGTCCTACCTGAGCCGGTGGACGGCGCGCAAGAAGGCCTTCGAACTGGTGATCACCGGCGATGAGATCAGCGCGGGCGAGGCAGCACATCTCGGGCTGGTGAACCGGGTGGTTCCGCCCGGGGAACTGGAACAGGAAGGGCAGCGGTGGGTCGAGAAGCTGTTGGCACTGGACGCCGAGGCACTCACGGCCTGCAAGGCCTTCTTCCGCCAATCCACCTACATGCACCCCGACGAGGCTGCCGGGGCCGGTGTGGCGTTCCTGACCGAGTTCAACCTCGGCCGCTAGGGCGATCCCCGGTGCCTGGATGACGTGGAGCCATGGCCTGTGCCGCTAGCTCAGTCCGTCCGACACCTCGCGGTCCTCGCTGGTGAGCGCCAGGCCGGCTCCGTTGGCCTCCAGTTCGAGGAGCCGCATGAAATCGCCCTCGCCGAGGCCGTTTCCGATCAGCCCGACCACAATCTGATGCACGAGGGCGGTGGTGGGGAGCGGAACGTCGGACCGGCGTCCGGCTTCCAGCCCCAGTTCGAAGTCCTTGCGCAGCAGGTGGCCGGTGAAGGTGGGGGTCCAGTCGAGGTTGACGATGGCGGGCGTCTTGTACTTGCTGAAGGTGGAGCCCATCACGCTCTCGTTGATGAAGGCCATGAAGTCGGCGCGTGACACCCCGGCTCGTTCGGCCAGAACAATGATTTCGGCCAGGGCCTGGGTATAGATGCCCAGCAAGAGGTTGTGGCAGATCTTCACCAGCCGGGCGACCTCGCCCTCTCCAACGTAGGTCACGCCAGCCCCGTACAGGTCGAGATAGGGCTTGACGATGTCGAAGGCCTCCCGGGGCCCGGAGGCGACCGAGGTCAGCCGTCCCGACCGCACAACGCTCGGGTTGCCGCTGACCGGTGCCGCCACGAGGAGCGTCCCTGCGGCCGAGGCGGCCTCCCGGACTTGCTCTCCTGCGGCAGTGGACACCGTTGAGGAATCCACGATGATGCCGGGCGCAGTCCCGGGGCGCGACAGGATCCCGTTTGGACCGGTGACGACCTCGACGAAGTCGGCCGAGGCCGCCACCATGGTGAAGACGATGTCGCGGTCGGCGAGCTCGGCGGGCGAGTCCACGATGGTGGCGCCGCCGGCGGCGAGAGGCTCGGCTTTGGCCCGGGTGCGGTTGTACACGGCCACGTCGCACCCGCCCGCCAGCAGGCGCTCGACCAGTTGATAGCCCATCCTGCCGGTGCCAACCCAGCCCAGCCGGTGTTCACTCGTCACGTTGGATCATCCTCTCCGTGGGGTGTGGCAGCTTACCGGGCAATTCGGAGCCTGCCCCAGTCGGTCCTCCGGGCGAAAAGCGGCCGGGTACGCTTCGCTCCCATGTCTGCCGACCCATCACGTGGAGCCCAGCCGTCGCTGCTGCGCAGCTCCCTTCCGGTCGGCCTGGCGACCGTGGTCATCACCACGGCGGCATTCTTCCGGGTGCCGCTCCTGCCCGAGATCGGTGACGATCTCTCGATGTCGGCAGCCGACCTCGGGATCCTGACCACCGTCTTTGCCCTCGGGCGCTTGATCACCGACATCCCGGCGGGCCGGCTGGCCGACCGCGTCAAGGTGAGGCGCATGATGTCCAACTCGGCGATGCTGGTGGGCCTGGCCAGCGTGGTGCTGGCAATGGCGCCGGTATCGCTCGTGGCCTATGTCGCTGCTTTCTTGCTCGGGCTCGGCTCGGCCCTCACGAATACGACCGGCATGACCCACTTCTCCTCGACCGCCTCCGCCGGGCGCCGTGGCGCCTCTGTGTCGATCTTCGCCGCCGGGCTGCTGGTGGGTCAGGCGATCGGCCCCACCCTGGGGGGGCTACTCGCTTCCCTCGGCGGTTGGCGCCTGGCTGAAGCGGTAGCCGGCGCCATCGCCTTCGTCGTCGCCGCCGTCCTCCTCGGGCGCCGGCCCTTCTCGGCCGGCGTCGGCGCCGGGTCAGCCGGCAGACCGGTGCACGATGGGGGCCCCGACATACCGGCCCGCTACCGGGGTCTGCTCTACCTGGTGCCGTTCGCGATGTTTGCCAGTCTCGGTGCCCTCAGCCAGACGCTCATCCCCATCATCGGCGATTCGGAGTTGGGCCTCTCTTCTGGAGCGATCGGTCTTGCGCTGGGGGCCGGCGGCCTGTTTCGCCTCGTCGGTTCCGTCGCGGGGGGACAGGTGGCCGATCGTGTTTCCCGCAAGATTGCCCTCGTCCCCGGGTTGTTCGGTTCGGCACTGGGCGTCGCCCTGCTGGCGGTCGGTTCCAGCACGGCCATCTGGCTCACCTCGATCATGGTGATGAGCATCAGCTCGCTCGGGATCGGAGTCGCCGCCACCATGCTGGCCGATCTCTCGCACGGCACCGGAGTGGGACGGCGCCTCGGTCCCTTTCGCTTCGCCGGCGACCTGGGTCTGGTGTTGTCACCGGTGATCGTGGCCCGGGTGTTCGAGAGTTATGGGACCGGGGCCGCCGTGCTCCCGGTTGCCGGCCTCCTGGCTGCCACGGGGGCGGCGGTGGCCTTGTTCCTCCCCGAGACCCGTTGGCTCGAAGACGTCAGTGCCGGACGTCGCCCAGCAGCCGGCGGAGATTCCCCTCGAGGATGAGCCGGCGCTGATCTTCTGAGAGCCCGGGTATGGCGCGAACAGTGTCGACCGGGCTGGCATCTCCCATCTCGAACGGGTAATCGGTGCCCATCACCACGTGGGTCGCTCCCACCTGCTCGATGAGGAACCGCGTCACGTCGGAGTTGTGCGTGACGGTGTCGTAGTAGAGGTGGCCGAGCCACTCGGAGGGCAGGCGGGTGAGGTGGGTGGCGGCCAATTCGGGCTTGGCCCGGAATGCCTGGTCCATTCGACCGACCTGATACGGCAGGAACCCGCCCCCATGGACGACACACACGGTCAGGTCCGGGAACCGTTCGAAGACACCTCCGAAGATCATGTGGCCGATGGCAATGGTGGTCTCGGCGGGCCGTCCGATGGCATTCGAGAGGAAATAGCGCCTCAGTTCCCGCCGGGGAAGCGGGTTGAACGGGTGAAGGACCAGAATGCTGGCCAGTCCCTCGGCCGCCTCCCAGAAGGGGTCGAGCTCCGGGTCGTCGAGCTCCTTGCCTGCGACGGTCGTGGCGATCTGGGCTCCCACCAGGCCGAGTTCCCGGACCGCGTGAGTGAGTTCGGCGGCGGCCGATACCGGAGCCTGGAGGGGCACATTGCTCAAGCCGAGGAATCGATCAGGATGGGCCGCGACCACTCCCGCTACCGACTCGTTGAAGAGACGGCTGTATCTGGCGCCGTCGCCGGCGGGGAGTGTGTACCCGTTCAGGTCGATCCAGGCTGCCAGGACCTGGACATCCACTCCCGAGTCGTCCATTGCCTCCAGCCTGCCGTCGGTGTCGCGCAAGTCGGCTCGCAGCATTCCGATCGGATCGCCTCCCGAGATGGAAGCGTGGACCCTGCCGTCCTCCACGACGATGTCGACGCCGTAGGAGTCGCGCTGCAGGCCGGCCAGGAACTCGGGCGGGATGATGTGGGCGTGGATGTCGATGCTCAACTGTTTCCTCCGGTTGGTTGAATAAGGGTCACGGCACCAGGACGTCGCGGCCGATGACTTCGCCCCGGCTCACCCGGTCGTGAAGCCTCTCTACCTCCTCGAGCGGGTAGGTTCCGGCCACGACCGGCTCGACGGCGCCGCTCGCCACCAGCCCCACCACGGTCTCGAGCTCGTCGACCGAAACGTTGCGCGATCCGATGATCTCCCACTCGTTGCGAAACACGAGACCGGGATCAACGGTCCAGGCGTTGCCGGTGTGGGAGCCCACGACGACCATGCGGCCGCCTTTGGCCATCGTCGCCAGAGTCATCGGCATGGTCGCCACCCCCACGAGTTCGAGGACGCCGTCCACTCCCGTACCCTCCGTCCAATCGCGCGCCAGCGCGACGAGGTCGTCCGTGGTGGGGTCGACGGCGAGATCGGCGCCGTAGGCGCGGATCGCCGCCAATTTGTCCGCGCCGAGGTCGACGCCCATGACGGAAGCTCCCATCATCCGGCCCAGCTGGACGGCATGCAGGCCGACGCCCCCGCCGGCACCGGTGACGATCAGCCGCTCACCCGGGCCCAGCCGCATCCGGGCGGTGAGGGCGTGAAAGGGGGTCCCGATGGCGTTGGCGAGAATCGACCCGGCCGGGTAGCCGATCGGGTCGGGCAGCCGGGCCAGGTTCCTGGCCGGGAGGGCGACGAACTCGGCATATCCACCGGGGATGTCGACCCCGACATGGCCGCCGAAGCGCTCACAGATCGTCTCTCGTCCGCGCCGGCACCACCGGCAACGACCGCAGACGAGGTAGAGGGTGCTTGCTACGCGGTCGCCCGGTATCCATCCCTCCACCCCGGGGCCGACGTCTACGACCTCGCCGGCGATCTCGTGACCGAGGATGTGCGGGAGGGTTGCCTGCTCCCGGAGCCCATGGCGAATCGCAAGGTCGAACCTATCCACCGCGCAGCCGCCGACTTCGAGAAGCACTTGCCCGGTGCCGGGGACGGGGATCGGCATCTCGCGCACGATGAGGGGGCCGCCCCGCTCCTCGAGGACGATGGCGCGCATGCTGTCCACCGGGTGATCGTATCGAGCTGCGACCGAGATCGTCGAACCAGCCAGTCCTAGGATCTGTGCCAGTCCGTTCGGAGGCAACCTGCCAGCCATGTACGAATCACCTCCTGTGCCGGCGGCTTCGCTGCTTCGAGTCGAGGACGACCGGTTCATCACCGGCACCGCCCGCTATGTCGCCGACCTGGCTGCCGCGGGAGCCGTGTCGGCCCCGGTGCTGTCGGCGGAGTTCGTGCGGAGCCCGGAAGCGCATGCCCGGATCCTCTCGATCGACACCGGCGATGCCTCGGAAGCGCCGGGAGTCGTGGCCGTCCTGACCGCGGCCGAGCTCACGGCTGCCGACTTCGAGGCCTCTTCCCTGCCCATTCGCTGTGCCGGCATGGATCGGCCGGTGCTCGCCCGCGATCTGGTCCGCTTCGCCGGCGAGCCGGTGGCGTTCGTGGTGGCGTCGGCCAAGGAACTGGCGGTGGACGCCGCTGCGCGTGTGTTCGTCGACTATGAGTCCCTGCCTGCCGTGGTTACGGTGGACCAGGCGCTCGCCGATGACGTCGTGCTCCACCCGGCTGCCGGAACGAACGTGGCCGAGCGCTGGTCATTCCTGACTCCTGGTGGGTGGCCCGACGTCGAACACGAAGTGTCGATCGAGGTGGTCAACCAGAGGCTGGTACCCAACCCGATGGAGACGCTCGCCATCCTGGCCGTGCCCGACGACTCGCAGCTCATCGTCTACGTCGGCCATCAACGACCCCACGAGTTCAAGGACAACCTGGCAGCCCAACTCGGGATCGAAGCCGACCGTCTGCATGTGGTCGTCCCCGACGTGGGCGGCGCGTTCGGAATGAAGGGGATGGAGTTCCCCGAGTACACCGCGGTCGCCGCTGCGGCGTTGCAGCTCGGGCGGCCGGTGCAATGGATCCAGACCCGCCGCGAGCATTTTCTCACCGGGACCCATGGGCGCGGCCAGCGCCACCGCGTCACGTTGGGCGGAGATCGGAGCGGACGGATCCATCGAGCCCGATTCGAGATCGTGGCCGACGTCGGGGCGTACCCGCACAACGGCGCCCGCATTCCCAGCTTCACCCGGTACGTGGCGACCGGGCAGTACGACATACCGCACGTGGAGATCGACTCGACGACCGTAGTCACCAACCTGGCACCGACCGGCTCATACCGGGGCGCCGGCCGTCCCGAGGCCGCGTATGCGATCGAGCGCGCCATGGACGCCTACTGCCGGTCGCTGGGTCTCGATCCGTTCACGGCCCGGCGGCGCAACGTGATCCGGTCACACCCGCATCGGACCCCGACGGGAGCGCTCTATGACAGTGGAGACTATGTGGCGGCGCTGGATCTCGCCGAGCAGCTGGCCGATGTGCCGGCCGTTCGGTCCGAGCAGGCGAGACGCAGAGCGGAAGGCGGGAATCCGCTCGGAATCGGCGTTGCCGCTTTCATCGAGCGGGCGGGTGGAGCAGTCGACACCGGAGAGTACGCCCGGGTCGAGATGGGCTCCGACGGTGTGCTGGAGGTGCAAACCGGCTCCATGTCGGCCGGCCAGGGCCACGAGACGGTATGGGCGCAGATTGCCGCCGCCGCCTTCGGGGTGTCGCCGGAGCGGGTTCGGTTCATCGCGGGCGACACGGATCGGGTAGCCCGCGGCACCGGAACCGCCGCCAGTCGCTCGACCATGATCGGGGGCTCGGCGGTGTTTCGCACCGCTGCGGAGGTGCAAACGCAGGCCCGGGAGCTGGCCGGCCGCAGGCTGGAGGCCGAGCCCTCCGACGTGGTGATCAGCGACGAGGGCGTTTTGGTGGCCGGATCGCCCTGGACCCTGATGACGTGGCCGAAGCTCCTCGAGGGCGAGGAGGCGGGCGCCCTTTCGGCCGAGGAATGGTATGTTCCCGGCGCCCAGACGTTCCCGTACGGAGTCGTCGTCGCGATCGTCGAGCTCGAGACCGAGACCGGGATGGTGCACCTTCGCCGGCTCGTGGCAGTCGATGACTTCGGCAACGTGGTGAACCCGATGATCGTCGACGGCCAGGTCCACGGCTCACTCATGCAGGGCATCGCCCAGGCACTGTATGAGGGCGTTGAATACGGCCCGGACGGGCAGCTGCTGACCTCATCGTTCATGGACTACGTGGTGCCGGTCGCCACCGACCAGGTCCCGCTGGTGGTCGAGCGGCTCGTCAATCCGGCTCCTTCCAATGTGCTCGGAGCCAAGGGGGCGGGCGAATCCGGGTGCATCGGAGCGCCGCCGGCCATCGTGAACGCGGTGCTCGATGCGCTCGTCCCCTGGGGCGTCGAGTCGATCGACATGCCGGTGACGCCATCGGCGGTGTGGGAGGCGATGCGGGGCACAGCGAGTGGAGGAGCGGGAGAATCCGCAGGATAGGCTTGGGCGGAGATCGCGAAAGGGGCGAAATGCCGAATCTGGATGATCTGGATATCAGACCGGTCGGAGAAATCCACTGGGATTCCACCAAGCCGGTCCTATACGAGCATGCACTGAGGGCCGGTCTCGCCGAGCTGGCGGCAGATGGCCAGCTTGTCGTCGATACAACTCCGTACTCGGGGCGCAGCCCCAAGGACAAGTTCATGATTCGCGAGCCGGAGACCGAACACGAGATCGACTGGGGTGGCTTCAACCAGCCAATGGAACCAGAGGTCTTCGACCGACTGTATGCGAGGGTGGCCGAGTACTTGTCGAGCCGGGAGCACCTCTATGTGCAGGACAACTACGCCGGGGCCGATCTCACCTACCGGCTCGGGGTGCGAGTGGTCACCGAGAGTGCCTGGCATGCGCTCTTCGCCAGGCACATGTTCATCCTGCCCGAGCACTTCGCCCGTCCCGAAGACGAGGCCGAGCCGTTCGTCGCCGACTTCAACGTCGTCCATGCGCCGTTCTTCGAGGCGGATCCGGAGCGGGATGGCACCCGGAGCGAGGTGTTCATCTGCGTGAGCTTCACGCACAAGATCCTTCTGATCGGCGGCAGCAAGTATGCCGGTGAGGTCAAGAAGTCGGTGTTTTCGGTGATGAACTACCTTCTGCCCAAGCGAGGTGCCCTGAGCATGCACGCCTCGGCCAGTGTCGGGCGGGAACGCCGGGATGTGGCGGTGATCTTCGGGCTGTCGGGAACGGGCAAGACCACCCTCGCCACCGATCCGGATCGGGACATGATCGGTGATGATGAGATCGGGTGGGGCGAAGCCGGCTGCTTCAACATCGAGGGCGGCTCGTATGCCAAGACGATCCGGTTGAGCCTGGACGACGAGCCGCTCATCTACCGTGCGGCGGGGATGTTCGGGTCGATTTTGGAGAACGTGGTCGTGCACGAGAATTCCCGCAAGCCGGACTACAACGACGGCTCCAAGGCCGAGAACACGAGGACCGCCTATCCGCTGGGCCATCTGCCCAACGTGGAACCGAGCCTGATGGGCCCGCATGCCTCGAACATCGTCTTTCTCAGCGCCGATGCCTTCGGGGTCTTGCCTCCCATCAGCCGGCTGTCCCGGGCGCAGGCGATGTACTACCTCATCAGCGGGTACACCTCGAAGCTGGCCGGGACCGAGCGGGGCGTGGTCGATCCTGAGGCGACTTTCTCCACCTGCTTCGGTGCACCGTTTCTCCCACTCCCGGCCTCCTATTACGCCAACGTCCTGCGCGACAAGATCGACGAGTACGGAGCCAAGGTGTGGATGATCAACACCGGGTGGAGCGGTGGCCCCTTCGGGGTGGGCAAGCGGATCAAGATTCCCCACACCCGGGCGATGTTGAATGCTGCGCTCGACGGCAATCTCGACGACGCCGAGTACGTCGTGGACCCCGTGTTCGGGCTGGAGGTGCCGGTGGCGATCGAGGGTGTCCCGACGGAGATCCTCACTCCCCGTGCCACCTGGCAGGACACCGCCGCCTTCGATGCCCAGGCCTCCAAGCTGGCGGCCATGTTCCGCGACAACTTCGCCAAGTACGCAGACACCGTCCCACCCGAGGTGGTGGCTTCCGGCCCACCCGGATGATCGGGGCGCGCCGGCCATGACCGACGGCCCGGCGATCGAGACCAGGGATGGCATGCGCATTGCCTGGGACGTTCCGGTAGAAATGGACGATGGCACCGTGTTGCGCGCCGACGTGTTTCGTCCCATCGCCGACGGTGGTCATCCGGTCATCCTCAGCTATGGCCCCTACGCCAAAGGGCTGGCCTTCCAGGAGGGCTACCCGGACCAGTGGAAGCGGATGGTCGAGGCCCATCCCGACGTAGCCGCCGGATCCTCCAACCGATACCAGGCTTGGGAGGTGGTCGACCCGGAGAAGTGGGTGGCGGACGGCTACGCGTGCGTGCGAGTGGATTCACGGGGGGCCGGACGTTCTCCCGGGTTCATCGACCCGTTCTCTCCCCGCGAGACGCAGGATCTGTACGAGTGCATCGAGTGGGCGGGCGCGCAGCCTTGGTCGAATGGACGGGTGGGACTCAACGGGATCTCCTACTACGCCATCAACCAGTGGCATGCCGCTTCGCGCCGGCCGCCCCACCTGGCGGCGATCTGTGTGTGGGAGGGAGCCGCCGACTGGTACCGCGACATGACCCACCACGGGGGAATCCTCAACACGTTCTGGGCCAACTGGTACGACATGCAGGTGCGCACCGTGCAGCACGGCCTCGGCGAACGGGGGCCCCGCCACCCGGTGACCGGCTTGCCCGCCTGCGGTGACGAGACCCTGTCCGAGGAGGACTTGGCAGCAAACCGGTGCGATCTGGGGGTGGAGATCCTCTCCCATCCCCTCGATGACGACTACCACCGGGCCCGGTCGCCCCAATGGGACAAGATCACCGTCCCGCTGCTGAGCGCCGCCAACTGGGGTGGGCACGGCCTGCATGCCCGCGGGAACTTCGAAGGCTTCGGGCAGGCCGCATCTGAGAACAGGTGGCTCGAGGTTCACGGGCTCGAGCACTGGACGCATTTCTACACGGACTACGGCCGGACCATCCAGAAGCAGTTCTTCGATCATTTCCTCAAAGGTGAGCCCAACGGGTGGAACCGCCGGCCACCGGTCCAGCTTCAGGTGCGTCACGTGGACCGTTTCGAGGAGCGATTCGAAGCAGGATGGCCGATTCCTCGCACCCGGTGGACGCGTTTTCACCTCCACCCCGACGGCGGGCTGCGCCCCGATCCACCGCGCGATTCTGCTCGGCTCGAATTCGAAGCGATGGGAGAAGGGCTCGTCTTCCGTTCCGATCCGTTTGTTGAGCCGACGGAGGTCACCGGCCCGCTGTCGGCCCATTTGTCGGTCTCCTCGACCACCGTCGACGCCGACCTCTTTCTCGTCCTGCAGCTCTTCGAGCCCGGGGGTGCCGAGGTGACGTTCCAGGGAGCGCTCGACCCCCACAGCCCGGTGGCGCAAGGGTGGCTCCGGGTTTCGCACCGCCGACTCGATCCGGAGCTGAGCAAGCCCTGGCGGCCCTACCACTCGCACGAAGAGCGGAGTCCCGTTGTCCCCGGCCGGCCCTACGAGGTTGCCGTCGAGCTGTGGCCGACCTCCATCGTGGTCCCAGCCGGTTTCACCGTCGGACTGTGGGTCCGGGGCCGGGACTACGAATTCCGGGGAGAGACCGATGCCGACGAGTCGACGATCACCACCTTCAAGAACCGCTTCACCGGGGTCGGCCCGTTTCTCCACGACGACCCCGTAGATCGCCCCGCCGATGTTTTCGGCGGCATCTCCGCCCTCCATCTTGGTCCCGAGCGGCCCGGTTATCTACTCGCTCCCATCGTGCCCGCCCCCTGAGAGAGGACTAGCGTCGCGGCATGAGTCCTTCGCCACATGGCCCCACACATGCCGGGCCTCCGTCCGGCCATATCGGCGTCGGGGACGGGGCTCCCGCCTTCCGGCTGCGCCGGACGTTCGAGGAAGACATCGGCCTTTACGACCTCACCGCCGGCGGACCCGTCCTGCTGCTCTTCTACGTGTTCGACTTCGGTCACGTGTGAAGTCACGAACTGTCCCAGTTGGGACAACTCGTCGACGAGATCCGAGGTTTCGGTGCCGAGCCGATCGCCATTGCGGTGACGGCCACATTCTCTCAAATGGCTTTTGCCGCCTCACTCGGTGCGCAATTCCCCATGCTTTCCGATTGGGAAGGCACGGTTGCCGCTTCCTACGGAGTCCAATACGAGGCCTGGAAGGGTCACTCGGGCGTGGCCAAGCGGTCGGTGTTCGTGATAGGCCACGACGGGGTGGTTCGGTACCGATGGGTGTCCGAGGACGCTCTCATCGAGCCCGATCTGCAAGAAGCCTTGGCAGTGGTGCGCTCCCTGGGGGAGGGGAAGGCGTCTGCCTGAGCGGTCCGCCTCAGCTCTCGCGCTGGTCGCGAACGGCGGCGAGACGCTCGGCGTAGAAGTCGATCAGCCACCGGTCGAAGGCCCGCTTATCGGCGAGGGGTGATTCCATTTCCACCCGGACGCGCCCGACGAGCCCATCGACAACCAGGAAGTCCATGGTTCCACGCAGGTAAGGGGAATCGAGGTGTCGAATGAAGTCGCTGGTGTATGCCACCGAGCAGGTGACTCCCACCGCTGCCGAATCAACCGCCGGCGAGTCGGCCGAGCAGCCGAACATCTGAATGACGCCGCCGATGTCCTGAAATGTCGCCATCGTGCTTGCAATCTGCTCCGCCGGCGCCGACAGGAGCGGGAGCTCGATGACATCGGCATCGGCTGCGACCGCTGCGGCCACCACCTCAGTTTGACCGTAGCTGAGAGCCGTCATGAACTGTTCGACGGCGTCGACCGGTCCGCCGAGATCGTGGAGGAGTGAGGAATCCAGCCGCCGCTCTTCATCAACCGATTCGGTCTCCATCCCGCCCGACCCGGATCCCAGGGCAACCACCGACAGCAACAGCACTATCGAGATGAGGAGGAGCCCAAGCGCCCCGGAGCGCTCCGGGGCGGAATCGTCGGGCTCGTCGTCGCGGGGCCCGATCGTCTGGATGGGAGGAGAGGGCTGAGCCATACAAAGAGAATACGGAACGGCGAGCAAAGTGGATGGCGAGGGGCCCAACCTGATGGGATAGCATCGGTTCCGGTCACCCGATGAGGGAGTCGCACGTGCCGATCGTGATCTCGCCGTCGCCGAGCGGGGACGCCCGCCGGTTCCACCGGGCTTTTCTGCGATGAGCTACGGCCGCGGCCAGGCGGCAGCCGACTGGGAGGAGCGCTTCGACTTCACCGCCCTCCGAACCAAGCGAATCGGCAAGGTCAAGGCGGAGCTGGCTGATTCCCAGCTCGATGGGCTCTTGCTGTGGAAGAACGAGAACGTTCGCTACCTCACCTCGCTCCGAGCCCAGATCATTGCCGGGAAGAGCTCGTCGCTGAACGGCGTCTTGCTGGCTGGGGGGGAGGATCCCGTTTTGCTCTGTTCGGGTGGTGAGCTGGACAAGGCCACGTTCGGCATGCCGTGGCTGGCCGGAGTGCATCCGATTCCCGTCATGGAACAACGCGAGCTGGTCGACGGGTTCGTGCGCGAGACCCTCCTCCCACTGCTGCGAGATCGCGGGATAGCCGATGGCCGCATCGGGATGGATGTGGCGGGCCTCTCTCTCATCGAATCCATCAGCCGGCACCTCCCGAACCTGGAAATCCTCGACGGCGACGCGATCATGCAGCAAGCACGCTGGATCAAACTCGACGAAGAAATCGCCATCGTCGAGGAGGCCTGTGCCATCGGTGACGCCGTCACCCAGCGGGCTCTGGACGAAACGAAAGCCGGCCGCCGCGAGCAAGAGGTGGCGGGCGATGCCATGCAGACGCTCTATTACCTCGGCGGGGAGATGGCCCACGTCATAACACCCTTCGTTGCCTCGGGGGAGCACATGTCTCCCCCTCACCGGATATGCACGGACAAGATCATGCGCAACGGCGATCTGTGTTTCATCGACATTGGTGCCATGTGGAACGGCTATTTCGCCGACATCGGGCGGACCACCATCGTCGGCAAGGCGAGCCGGCGCCAACGCGAGATCTACACCGCCGTCTACGAAGGCCTCATGGCGGGAATCGACCAGCTGCGGCCCGGCAACTCGAACCGAGACGTGGCCGAGGCGATTACCGAGAAGATCGGCTCATACGGCTACGAAGACCACTTGTTCAGCCTCTTCATCGGGCACGGAATTGGCATGGGGGCCAACGAACCTCCTTACATCGGTGAGACCCTGCCCGGTGCTACGACGTACGAGCTCGAGCCGAACATGCTGTTTGCCATCGAACCCCTCGTGTGGGTGCCGGATGTGCCCGGCGGCGGTGGGGTCCGGATCGAAGACATGTGCCTGGTGACCGAGGGCGATGCGCGGGTGCTGTCGCGGACCGAGTACGAAGAGAAGCTGATGCTGTGACGGCCCGGGAATGAGCGAGCTGGCCGTCAAGGGTGGCACGGTGGTCGCCGCCGGCCGGCGGCGGCGGGCCCACGTCTATATCGAAGACGGGAGGATCGAGCACGTCGGCCTCGAGGATGTGCCGGCGGCTACCGTCATCGATGCCAGCGGTCTGCTCGTGTTGCCCGGCATGGTCGATACCCATGTGCATCTGATGGACCCGGGCGACCCGGCGCGGGAGGACTTCCCTGCCGGAAGCCGGGCGGCGGCCGCACGCGGGGTCACGACCATCGTCGAGCACACCCACGGCCATCCGATCCGGACCGTCTCCGAGCTCACGGACAAGCGGGGATATCTCGAGGGCCGTTCCAACGTCGATTACGGCCTGGCGGCCCATACCTGGCCGGACCGGATCGGCCGCCTCGGCGAGCTATGGGAGGCGGGGGTCACGTTCTTCAAGATCTTCACCTGTACGACCCACGGTGTACCCGGGCTCGACGCTGCTCAACTCGATGCCGCCATGGCCGACATCGCCGGCTTTGCGGGAGCGGCCCTCATCCACTGTGAAGATGAGGCCATCACCGCTCGCGCCGAGAAGGTGCTCAAAGAACAGGGCCGAAGCGACAACGGCCTGCTCATTGAATGGAGAAATCGCACTGCCGAGGAGGTGGCGGTGGCGGTAGCCGGGGTTCTGGCGGCCCGCCACGGCACCCGGGCGACGATCGCCCATGTCAGCACGCCGGAGGCAGCCGGCATCATCGAGTGGGCACGCTCTCTCGGTGCCGATTTGGCAGCCGAAGCCTGCCCTCAGTATTTCGCGTTCCGCGAGGACGAGGTGCACACGGAAGGCCCGCTCCGCAAATTCACACCTCCCGCTCGGGCCCGCACCGATGCCCACGTGGACAGCATGTGGAGCCTTCTCCGAGCCGGTGTCCTGACCCATGTCTCCACCGACCACGCTCCCTCTACCCGTGCCCAGAAAGACGCCGGCATGTGGGAGGCACCGTTCGGATTACCGGGTCTGGATACGACGCTTCCGTTTCTCCTCGATGCGACCCACCAGGGCCGGCTGTCCTATGAGGATGTCGTCCGCCGCTACGCCGAAGAGCCTGCCCGTCGATACGGCCTCCAACACAAGGGACACATCGTCCCGGGCGCCGATGCAGACCTGGTTCTCATCGACCAGGACCATGAGTGGACGGTGGCGGACGAGGATGTCGTCTCGAAAGCTGGATGGACGCCGTACGCCGGGCGCACCCTGGTCGGCGGCGCTGTGGCCACGTACCTGCGGGGCCGGCTGGTCGCCCAGGAGGGTGTACCGGTCGACGAACGCGCCGGCCGCTTTCTGGCGGGGCCCGGAGCCGTCGGCCGGTAGCGCGCGACTCACCGCAGGACGAACGGGTCGCCCATGGGCTCTTCGGACGTCTCCACCCACACGCTCTTCGTCTGGGTGAACTCGAGGAGACCTTCCCGTCCCAGCTCCCGTCCGTACCCGCTCAGCTTGCGTCCACCGAACGGCGATGAGTAGGAGAGGCTTCTGTAGGTATTGACCCACACCGTTCCGGCTTCGAGATCGGCGGCCATCCGGTGGGCCCGGCTCAGGTCACGGGTCCAGACACCGGCCGCCAGCCCGAAGGGCGAGTCGTTGGCGATGCTGAGCGCTTCCTCCTCGCTGGAGAAGCGGATGACGCTGAGCACCGGTCCGAACAGCTCATGGCGCGCAATGGCCATGTCGTTGGTGACGTTGTCGAGCACGGTCGGCGGGTAGAACCATCCGGCCCGGTCCCCGACCGCGTCCAAATCTCCTCCGGCGGCGGCTACGGCACCGACACCGATGGCCTCCCGGACCCTGGTGTTCACCCGGTCGCGAATCCCCGGTTGAGCGACCGGTCCCATTTCGGTCTCGTCCAGCAGCGGGTCGCCCATCACGATGGTCGCGGCCCGGTCGGAGATGCGTTCGACGATCTCGTCGGCAATCTCGGCGTGGGCCAGCAGTCGGGAGCCGGCGAGGCAGGTCTGGCCGGCGGCGGCGAAGATGCCGGCGATGATTCCGTTGACCGCCGAAGTGACGTCGGCGTCGGGGAACACGATGTTGGCCGATTTGCCGCCCAGCTCCAGGATGGCCGGCTTGACGGCTTCCGCCGCCCTGGCTCCCACCAGCCGGGCGGTCTCCACTCCGCCGGTGAAGGCGATCTTGCGAACCTCGGGATGGCCGACCAGAGCATCGCCGGCCTCCGGGCCCAGGCCCGTAACGACGTTCACAAGACCGGGGGGGAAGCCTGCCTCGTCGAACAGGCGGGCGAACAACAGCACGGCCGTCGAGGCGTGCTCGGATGGCTTGATGACGGCGGCATTGCCGGTGGCCAGCGCCGGTGCCAGCGCGAAGCTCGTCAGGAGCACCGGACTGTTGAACGACGGAATGATGCCGACGACACCGAACGGTTCGCGGCGGGTGTAGTTGAGAATCGATGCCCGATCGAGCGGGATCACCGACCCCTCGAGGTTGTGGCATTGGCTCGCGAAGTAGCGGTACCACTTGGGCAGCCCCACCATTTGACCCCGCATCTCGCGGATGACCTTGCCGATGTCGCGCGACTCGAGCTGAGCCAGTTCCTCGGCGTGCTCGGAGATGACCTCCCCGAGCCGCCACAACAGGGCCGCTCGCTCCGACGGTGAGGTGCTCCGCCAGGTGGCGAAGGCCGTCGACGCCGCATCCACAGCGCGCTCGACATCCGCGGCGGTGCCGCGCCCGATCTCGGCCCACGGCCGGGCGGTGACCGGATTCAGTGTCGGGAGATACTCGCCGAGGGCGGGGGAGACGTCCTCCGAACCGATGCGATGACGGAAGCGTTCCATGGGATCTCCTTGTCAGCGTGCTTTCCAGAGGTCGGTGGTGCCGGTGCGAGAGTAGTCGCGGGGCGAGCGCCGGTCCCGAGGCAGCCGCCCTCACCATTGACGCCCCCAAACGGCGGTGCCTAGCCTGCGCGCGGTGATCCTTGCCGGATAGGTCGAGCACGGCGTCTGAAGGAGGTCTGCCATGCACCGAGAAGTCGAGTTCCAAAGTGAGACGCCGGGCCAGATGCTCCGGGCCGACCTGTACACGCCGGACACGGGCCAAGGCCCCTGGCCGGTGGTGATCATGGGCGGCGGGTGGTGCTACGTGAAAGAGCTCATCATGCCCGAGTACGCCCGGTTCTTCCTCGAGGTAGGTGTGGCCGCGCTGATCTTCGACTACCGGAACTTCGGGGCCAGCGATGGAGAGCCCCGACAGCACATCGACCCGTGGATGCAGATCTCCGATTATCGGAGCGCGGTCGACGCCGTTTCCTACCTGGACGAGTTCAAGCCAGATCTGGACCCGGAACGGATAGCGGTGTGGGGCATCTCCTACAGCGGAGGTCACGTGCTGGCGGTCGGAGCGCTCGATTCTCGCGTCAAGTGCGTTGTGTCCCAGATTCCGGTGATCGAGGGTTGGTACAACTCGATGCGAGCCCACGGTTCTGTCGGATTCCGCGAGCTGACGGCACTCGTGGAATCGGACCGGAAGAACCGGTATCTCACCGGGGAACACGGCTTCATTCCCCACTCGGGTGACCCCAAGACCGAGGTGGTGACCTGGCCGCACCCGGAAACCAAGCCGATCTTCATGAAGATCAAGGAAACGACCGCACCGCGCCACGAGCACTACAGCACCATCCAGTCGGTCGAATGGGTGTGGGCGTACAACATGCGGCCGTACCTGCCGATGATTCTCGACACCCCCACTTTGATGATCGTTGCCGAAGGTGACGACCTCACCATGTGGGAACGAGAGATCCCCGCGTTCAACGAGATCGTGACCACCAAGAAGCGGCTGTTCGTCCAGCAATCGAGCACGCACATGAGCATGTACAGCGACATGTCTCACCTGGAGATCGCCGCCAGGGAGGCAGCCGCCTGGTTGCACGAGTGGCTCGTCGAAGCCTACGCGTAGGCGGCTCGTCGACCCGAGCGAGCTCGCCCGGCAAAGGCGGTAACCGAGAGCGGGCCGGAACCTGGCCCATGGCGCAGATCATCGGGGTCTGTTGACGAGGCGGCCGTCCCGACCGTAGTCTCGGAATGCGGCTACGGGAGATGCCATGCGAGCAGCGGTGTTGGAGGAGTTCAACCGGCCCCTGACGGTGCAGGAGGTACCCGACCCGGAGCCCGCCATCGACGATGTCATCGTCCGGACCGGCGCCGCCGGAATCTGTCGCACCGATCTCAAGATCATCGAAGGAGCCATTCCGACGGTCACGACGCCCCGCATCCTGGGACACGAACTGGCCGGTGAGGTGGTCGCCCTCGGGGGGGAGGGGAGTGGATTCCGCGAGGGAGCGAGAGTGGCCGTCGGCCTCGACATCTCGTGCGGTACCTGTGAGTACTGCCGGAAGGGTGAGCTCGACTACTGTGCTCGATTGCTCCGTCTCGGCCTCGAGCAAGACGGCGCCCTCGCCGAGTACGTACGCGTGCCCGCCGCCAACCTCATCGAGATCCCGCCCGCCATCACGTTCGCCGAGGCGGCCACGATTCCCGACGCCGTCGGTTCGCCCTACCACGCCGTCCTCAAACGGGCCGGGGTCACGGCCGGCCAGACCGTGGCGGTGTACGGGCTGGGCGGGCTCGGGCTCATCGCCGTGCAGGTTGCGGCGCTGGCCGGGGCGAGGGTGATCGCCATCGCCCGGACCAAGGAGCGGCGCAGCCTGGCCGAGGAGCTGGGAGCCACTTGGTCGATCGATCCGGACGACGGCGACCTCCCCGGCCAGATCCGTGAGCTGACGAAGGGGCTGGGGGTGCACGCCTTCATCGACATCGTGGGCATCGAGGGCTCGGTGGAACAGGGGGTGTTGGCCTGTCGGAAGGGTGGCCGGGTTGTCGTCGTCGGGTATCTCGTACCGCAGCTGACGGTGGGGATGATGCGGCTCGTCTACGACGAGGTGGCGATCATGGGCTCACGGGGATCCACCAGGGGTGACCTGCTGGAGGCCGTTGGACTGGTGGAGCGCGGCCTCATCCGGCCGATCATCGGGGCCGAGTTCGAGCTGGATGCCGTGAACGATGGTCTCGACGGGCTGCGGGAGGGCTCGATCATCGGTCGGTCGGTCGTGAGTTTCGCCTGACGAGCCGAGGAGGGACGTGCGAATCGTCGATCTGACCGTGCCGATCGGTTCGGACACCTACAGCCCTCCGTCGGTGAATCAACCCATCGGCATTTCCCGGCGCTTCAAAGAACCCGGCTTCTGGATGGTGAGCGAGATCACGATGGCGCTGCACGCCGGTTCGCACGTCGACTTCACCGGCCATTATCGCGAGGAGGGCGAAACTGCCGAGAGCGTCTCGCTCGACCGGACGAGTGGTGAGGCCGTGCTCATCGATCTCACGCCGGTGGCGGCCGACCACGACATCGGTGTCGCCGACCTCGAGCGGGCGGCTCCAGAGATCCGTCACGGTGACGTCGTGCTCGTGCGCACCGGGTGGTCGGATGAGGCATGGGGAGAGTTCCCCCGCTACTACATCGACTCGCCTTCCTGTTCGCCGGCGGCCGCCCGCTGGCTGGCAGAGACCGGCGCCAAGGCGATCGGTTTCGACTGCTTTCCCGAACGCTCGGCGAAGAAGGAGCACTACCTGGCGAGCGAATTTGTCGTGCACCACATCATCGGCGATTCCGGTGCAGTCCTCATGCAGTCGATGACCAATTTCGGTTCCCTGCCCGCCGGCTCGCGATTCCTGTTCTTTGCGGCGTTTCTGAAGATCACCGGCGGAGAAGGCGCCCCCGCCCGGTTCTTCGCAATCCTGGACTGAACTCGACTCCGGGCGGACGCCGCCGCCTTCAGATGCCGGGACCGAGGTGCCGGGTCGTGACCGTGGGCTCGATCGGTCGAGCGGGATCATCGGCGGTGACGAGCCGAGCAAGAACGGAGTCGACATCGTCGGCCAGCAACCAGGTGTTGCTGTAGGCGAGCCGGCCCAGCCGATCAACGACGAACACCATGTTGGGCAGGTTGCCGAGGCGGGCGTGCTGCTCCTGGCTCATGTCGTCGACCCCCAGCGGAATGGTCATGTCCTTCAGTTGTTGGAGCTCGCGAGCGACCTCCATCTTGTGTTCGAAGCTGCGGTGGTCCTCGTGGTCGGGAAACCCCCGCTCGCCGGCATGGGGCTCGCGCACGTACATCGCCAGGAACTCGACCTCACGGTGGGCATACTTCTCCCGCAGCTCATGCATGGGCGACAACTGCCGCCGAAACGGCGGTCAGGTGATGGCGCCGGTGAAGAGCACGAAGTGACGTTTCCCCTGAAACTCCCGTGTGTTGACGACGCGGCCGGAGGTCGTCGTGAGCTCTATCTCCGGAAACTCGACGCCGATCGGGACCGTGGTGGGAAAAGCCTCGTACGCCCTGCGCACCCGCTTCGACGTGACGAGCCTGATGCTCTTCACCCAGTTGAGGTATCTCCACGACCAGAACCCGGCGAGCGGGCCCGGTGGCCGCTTGAAGTAGCCGTCGGGTTTTGCCACGAGATGCCTCCGGGGCGGGGGAAAACGGGCGGGCGTATCATACATTTCTCCGATCAACAGCAAGTCCCGGAGGAAAGGGATTCCATGAGCGGCAACGTTCGGCTTGCCTCAGCCGGCCTGGGCTGGTGGGGCCGGGTGCTCGCAGGCGCGGCGTTGGCAGGCGGAGGCGAGATCGCCGGCGGCTATGCGCGCACCCCCGCCAACCGGGCCGCCTTTACCGATGAGTTCGGGGGTCGCGGGTTCGATAGCTACGAAGCCATTCTCGAGGCCGACGACGTCGACGGGGTGATGCTGGCGACGCCCCACTCCACTCACGCCGATCAGATCGTGTCGGCCGCGGCGGCCGGCAAACACGTCTTCGTCGAGAAGCCGCTTGCCCTCACGGCCGGCGACGCCCGCCGGGCCGTGCAGGCTGCCGACGAAGCCGGTGTTGTCCTGCAGGTAGGGCACAACCAGCGGCGACAGCCCGCCAATCGTCGGCTGAAGGCTCTCATCGACTCCGGTGAGCTGGGAACGGTGACGATGATCGAGACCAACCAGTCGGTGCCCAATGCGCTCCGCTTCGAAGACGGCTACTGGCGGGCGAGCCGGACGGAGAGCCCGCTCGGGGGGATGACCAGCCTCGGCGTGCACATGCTCGACACCATGATGTATCTGCTCGGTCCCGTGCAGCGGGTCTTTGCGTTCAGCAAGGGGATCCTCGATGGACCGCCCATCGACCACGCCACCTCGATCGTTCTCGAGTTCTCGTCTGGTCCCCTCGGCTACCTCGGCACCTCGTTCGTGGTGCCCAGGACGGCGACGGTGACGGTGCGGGGGACCGCCGGCATGGCCGTGAACGAGGAAAACGGTGCCCGCTTCTTCACCCAGGCAACCGGCGATTCCACCCTGGTGGAGGAACCGATCGAGACCATCGACACCGTCGCCGACGAGCTGGCAGAGTTCGTCAAATCCATCCAGGGAATCGCCCGGCCGGAGACCGGTGGGCCGCAAGGGCTGGCGGTGATCGAGGTCCTCGAAGCCGCAGTGGCGTCGAGCGAATCCGGACGGGCCGAGTCCGTATCGGGTATCCGCTGACATGGCCGATTATCTCAAGGAGCCCACGCGACAACCGCAGGAGGTGACCGAAGAGATCCGCTCGACCGTCAGCACGATCATTGCCGACGTGGCGCGGGACGGCACCGCGGCGGTTCGCCGATATTCGGAGCGCTTCGACAATTGGAGCCCACCGACGTTCCGTGTGTCGGAAGACGCCATCCGGCGCGCTACGGACCAGGTCGAGGACGAGGTCCTTATCCACGCTCGGTTCGCGCTGGAGCAGATCCGTAACTTCGCCCGGCTGCAGCGAGACAGCCTGGTGGACTTCGAGGTCGAGACTCTTCCCGGCGTGGTACTCGGCCAGAAGCACATTCCCGTGCAATCGGTCGGGGCGTATTCGCCCGGTGGGCTGTACCCGCTCATCGCCTCGGCCTTCATGACGATCGCTACTCCCAAGATCGCCGGGGTCCCGCGGGTCGCCTCGGCCGCGCCCCCCCGCGATGAGAACGGCATGCATCCGCCCCAGCTGTGGGCGATGGCCGAGGCGGGCGCCGATGAGATCTTCTGTGTCGGCGGTGTTCAAGCCCTGGCCGGCCTCGCCTTTGGGCTCGAGGATTCCGATCCGGTCGATATGGTCGTCGGGGCCGGCAACGTCTACGTTGCCGAGGCAAAACGACAGCTCTTCGGCACCGTCGGCATCGACCTGCTGGCGGGACCGACCGAGGTCATGGTGATCGCCGACGACGGCGCCGATCCGTCCGTGGTGGCCGCCGACTTGCTCGGCCAGGCCGAGCACGGTCCGACATCACCGGCGATTCTCGCCACGACTTCGGAGGATCTCGCCCGCCGGGTCGCCGTCGAGGTGGATCGCTGGCTCGAGACGTGGCCGACGGCCTCCATTGCCGGCGTGGCGTGGCGGGACTACGGGGCCATCATTCTGTGCCGGGACGACGAGGAGCTCGTCGCCGTCTCAGACGGGATAGCCCCCGAGCACCTGGAAGTGCAGACGGCCGATCCGGGATGGTTCGCCGAACGCCTGCGGAACTACGGCACCCTCTTCGTCGGCCCCCACGCCACCGTCACCTACTCGGACAAGGCGATCGGGACCAACCACGTGCTTCCTACCGGGCGGGCTGCTCGATACACCGGCGGCCTGTGGGTAGGGAAGTTCCTCAAGACCGTGACCACCCAGCGGGTCACCGCCCGGGGCTCGGCCACCGTGGCCGAGCCGGCGGCGGTCGTCGCCGACGCCGAGCTCATGTTCGGCCATGCCATCAGTGCACGTTTGCGGCTCAACCCCGAGTACTTCGGCGACGCCCTCGAGGCGCAGGGGGATGCATGACCGACTCCCGGGTCACGCTCATCACCGGGGCCAGCCAGGGCATCGGGAGAGAGCTCGCACTGGCTTTTGCCGCCGCCGGCGACGCGCTCGTGCTCGTCGCCAGGAACGCTGCCAACCTCCGGGAGACCGCCAACGGGGCGGCCGAGCTCGGTGTCGAAACGCTCGTCGTCCCCACCGACGTGACCGATCCGGCGGCGGTGGCGGAAATGGCCGACCGGGCGCTCGACCGCTTCGGCCGGATCGACGTGCTCGTCAACAACAGCGGGATCGGCGGGCCCTCGGGGCCACTGTGGGAGGTCGAGCTCGCGGAGTGGCGAGCGACGTTCGCCGTCAACGTCGAAGGGGTCTTTCTCGTGTCCAAAGCGATCCTGCCGGCGATGATTGCCCGCCGATCCGGCTCCGTGGTCGTGATCGGGTCCATCACCGGGAAGCGGCCGTTGTGGGGGCGAACCCCCTACGCAGCCACCAAGGCGGCGCTGATCGGTCTCACCCGGACACTTGCCATCGAAGCAGGGCCGTACGGGGTACGGGTCAACCTCATCTCGCCCGGCTTCGTGGCGGGCCCGCGGCTCGACTGGGTCATCAAATCCCAGGCCGACGGTCGGGGAGTCGACGCCGCTGTGGTTCGGCGCGAATTCGAGGCCGAAGCGGCACTCCACCGCCTCACCCGACCTGAGGACGTGGCCGGGACGGCTGTATTCCTCGCCTCGGAGCAGGCAGAAGCCTTGACCGGAGCAGATGTGAACGTGAATTCCGGCGTCGTCATGTACTAGGAGGCAGCAATGACACGACTCATCGATCTTTCTCAGGACATCTACGAGGGCATGATGGTCTATCCCGGCCACCTCAAGACGGTGGTCTTTCAACACGCCACCCACAAAGAAACGGCGGTCCGGTTCGAGGGCGGTTTCTCGTTTCAGACTCTCGGGTTCATGCTCAACGACAACGGGCCGACCCACGTCGACTCGTTCAGTCACCTGGATCCCGATCCTTCGGCACAGACCATCGACCAGATGTCGCTTGACCTGTTCTACGGTTCGGCGATCTGCTTGGACGTCTCCGCGGTGCCGGCCAAGACCGACATCACCGCCGATCACCTCGATGCGGCGCTGGCTGCCTCGGGCCTCGATCTTCATCGGGGAGACATGCTGTTCCTCTACACGGCAACCTTCGATCGGTACGGAGGAACAGACGAGTACTTGAGTGAGTTCCCCGGGCTCGGAGCGAGCGGCGCCGAGTGGATCGTCGACCGCGGTGTCAAGACGTTCGGAGTCGATTCTCCCACGCCCGACAATCCAACCTCTGCGAGCTATCCGGTCCACATGATGTGCCGTCGCGAGCACATCACTCACTACGAGAACCTCAATCTCAATGAGGTCGTGAACAAGCGATTCATCTTCGCCGGATTTCCGCTCAAGGTCATCGGTGCTCACGGCGGTCCGACCCGGGCTGTGGCGATCGTCGAGGACTAGCCTGCCCGCGCACCGAAGTATCGTGCCGGCATCAATCGAGGAGGAACTGCGCCCATGCCATCCCAGGATCGGCCGACCGTCGACATCCACAATCATGTCATCGTCCCCGAGGCCGCCAAGATGGTCGAGGGAATGCAGCGGCCGGAGGACGACGCCTTCTTCCAGTATTCGGGTGAGAAGAGCGCCGCGTACAACGCCGAGCACTTTCCTGCGCTTCGTCCCAAGATGGTTGGGCCCGAGGTGCGCATCCCGGACATGGATCGTATGGGCATCCAGATCGATGCGCTCGCCATTGGCCCACCCCAGTACTACTACTGGACCGAGCCGTCACTCGGTGCCGAGTTGTCGGGCATTCAAAACGACGCGATTGCGTCGATGGTCGCCGGCACCCCCGGCCGGTTCGTCGGGATGGCCACCCTTCCGATGCAGGATCCCGGACGGGCGGCGGCCGAGCTCGAGCGGGCGGTGACCCAGCTCGGCTTTCCGGGTGCCTCCATCAGTACCAGCGTGAACGGGATCGACTACGACCGTCCGGAGTATCGAGAGTTCTGGGCCAAGGCACAGGAACTCGACGCCACCATCATCCTCCACCCGCAGGGCTACAGCGACGGCGCCCGACTCACCGATTACTACATGATCAACGTGGTCGGCAACCCGCTCGATTCGACGGTCGGGACCATGAAGCTCATCTTCGGTGGCGTTCTCGAGGAGTACCCCGATCTCAAGATCGTCGTCGTCCATGGAGGGGGCTACCTCCCGTTCTACGCCGATCGCATGGATCATGCCTTCGAGGTGAGGCCGGAGTGCCGAGAGAACATCTCGCAGCGTCCCAGCGAGTACCTGAAGAAGCTGCACTTCGACACGATGGTGTTTGGTGAGGACGCACTCGGCCATCTGGTCCGGCTGTACGGGTCGGATCACGTGCTGCTCGGAACCGACTATCCGTACGACATGGGGGAGACGGATCCCATCGGCCTCATCGAAAGGGTCGAAGGCCTCACCGACCAGGATCGGGACAACATTGTCGGTGGAAATGCTGTTCGGCTCCTCGGGCTCGACCCCGATGTGACCACGCCGTAACCCTCCCTGTTCCGCGAACGCAGTGACTAGTCCCATCGCCACCGTTTGGATACAACCCGCCTGATTGACATCCAACAAACGTATCTGGTAGACATGCGCCACAACGGAGACGGGGTGGGTGTGGCGATAGCTCGAACCGGCAACGGCAGGACGGCGGCCGACATGGCAACCGACTACCTACGCCGCCGGATCATCTCCGGTGACTTCGCCCCCGGCGCTCCCATCAACCAGAACGAGGTGGCCTCCCAAATTGGAGTGAGCCGAAGCCCGGTCCGCGACGCCATCGCAGTTCTTGCCGCGGAGCGGCTCGTCGTCACGAAGGCCCATACCACCGCAGTCGTTGCTCCGTTGGGCCTGGACGATTTGCAGGAGCTCTATCAGCTGAGGATTGCGATCGAGCCGTCTCTCTGCCGCCTCGCCCTTCCGAACCTCAAGCGGAAGTCCCACTTCGACATGGAGGAGCACCTCCAGACCATGGAGAACACGGATGATCTCGCCCGGTGGGTGGAGACCAACGACCTGTTTCACGCCGGCCTCTATCGCCCCGCCCCCCGTCCCCGCATGGTGGAGATCGTCGAACGGGCTCGCCAGCAGACCGGCCGCTACACCCGGATGCTCATAACCGAGCTGGGGGCCGAGGAGAGCAACCGACAGCATCGGCGCATCTACGATGCGGCCACCCGGGGCAGCGGCCCCGACCTCGAGGCAGAAGTGATCGAGCACCTCCAATCGGCCTGCAATGTGATCTTGAAGCTCTTGTATGAAAGGGACCGCACCGCGGCGGTCCTGCAGGAAACGCGAACGTAGAAATGGCGAGGCGATCGCCGGAGAACGAGGAGGAATACGAATGGCCAAGAAGGCCCTGAGATTGATCGCCGTCCTGCTGGCATTTGCCATGGTGGCGGCTGCCTGTGGTGGGGATGACGATACCGGCGGAAGTGACACGACGGCCGACCCGGACGCGCTCAAGGTGATCCGGTTTGCATTCGCACCGGACCCGGTGTGGGACTACCTGATCGACTCCGGCATCCGGGAGGAGATGGAGACCGCCGCCAACGTCGCGATCCTCGATTCGGCAACCTGGAACGAGGTCGGCGTCTACGCGGGTGGAAACGCCGACATCATGTCGGTCGGTGACTTCGAGGTGCCAACGATCGAGCAGGAGTTCGGCATTCCCAGCGTGGTCTTTGGCAAGTACAACATCGACCGGAGCATCATCGTCGCCTCGCCCGAGCACCCCGAGTACACAACGCTTGCCGATTGTGTCGGTGGCAAGGTGGCGGTCTGGGACACGCTGTCGTCGACGACCATCTGGGGCGTGTTGGCCAACGAGCTGCACGGCCTCGATTTCCGGGTGGGCGGGGGTGACTTCGAGCTCGTCGTCGTGGACATCACGAACACGGCCGCCCAGGCGGCGAGTGGCGACACCGATTGTGCCATCGTCCTGCCCGACTTCAGCATCCCGATCCTGCTCAACGAAGAGGTGAAGATCCTCTACGACGGCAGGACTTCGGCCGACATGTACGCCGAGGTGGTCGGAAAGCCTGGTCACGAAGGTCCAATGATCAATATCTTCCTGGCCCGCGAGGACTGGTATGACACCCATCCTGAGGAGGTCGACTTCTTCCTGGCCCTGTGGGACCGGGGTCTCAAGGAGTGGGCCGCCAACCGGGACCAGATCATCGCCGACTATCCGCAGCACTTCGCCGCCGAAGGCGAGGAGCAGATTGCCTGGATGCAGGACTACCTGAGCGAGCACGACTGGTTTGCCAAGGGCATCTACCTCACCGAGGAGTGGGTGGAATCTGAGTCGGAGCTGTTCACCCTGCTCGAGAAGGCGGGCCTGTCCGAGACCGAGGACCCGCCCCGGTTCGAGATCGTCTCGCCGTAGGACGCTAAAGAGCACCGAGTACCGAGATGGCTCAAGCCGCCGCACTCGAGGGTACGAGCAGGAGGTTCGCCGGAGCACGGCTCCGGCGGGCCTCCGGCGTCGCCCTCGGCTGGGCGGCCTTCTTCGGAATCTGGGCTTTTGTCTCCTCGTTCATCCTCAACCAGTTCACACTGCCGGGTCCGGTCAAGGTGGGGCAGGCTATGTGGGACATCGTCGAAGCGGGTGAGTTCGTCGATGATTTCCGCTCCAGCATCTCCAAGACCTTCTTGGGTTTCGGGGTCGCGGCCCTCATCGGGGTGCCGATCGGCTATCTGATGGGCCGGAGCCGCTACTGGAAGGCCTTCTTCCACGACGGCGTGGTGGGGGCAGGGTCGATACCCGGCCTCACCTACGCCGTGATGGCGCTGGTGATATTCGGAATCGGCTACCAAGGACCGGTGCTGGCAGTTGGTCTCATCTCAATGCCCTACATCGCCCTCAACGTGGCCGAAGGCCTGGAGGGGGTCGACCAGAATCTCATCCGGATGAGCGCCGCCTTCGGAAGGAGCGACCGCCAGACCATGCGGCACATCCTGGTTCCGTCGATCCTTCCCTACGTCTTTGCCGGGGTACGGTTGTCGTTTGCGATCGCCTGGAAGGTCGAGGCGCTGACCGAGGTGTTCGGATCCTCGAACGGGGTCGGTTTTCAGATCAGATTCGCTTTCCAGTCGTTCAGCATCACGCGGGTGATGGCCTGGACACTCCTCTTCATCATCTTCATGCTGTTCATCGAGCGGGTCCTGGCCATCATCGAACGACGCCTCTTTCGGTGGCGCACCTGGGAGCAGGCGGCATGACGACCACTACTGCGAACACTCCCGGGTGGACTCGGACGAAGGCCTGGCAGGCGATCACCTCCGACTGGGGGGCCCGGATCACGTTCTATATCTCAGTCGTCCTGGGATGGCAGCTGCTGGCTTGGCGAGTGGATCGGGTGCCCGAACCCTGGGAGACGCTGGATTTTCTCGGCCGTGAGCTGACGGGGGATTCCCACGGTGGCCGTATCACCGGCGAGTTCTGGGAGCACTTCCTCGCGACCGTGCAGCGCTTCGGGATCGGCCTGGTCGTCGGATTCGTGATCGGTGTCGCCGTCGGCATTGCAATCGGCTCATCCCCGTTCGTCCGGACCCTGCTCCACGACGTGATGCTGGTGTTCCTGGCGCTCCCGGCCGTGATCTGGGCCTTCCTCACCGTCATGTGGTTCGGGCTCGGGTGGGAGGCGCCGGTCTACACGGTGGTGTTGTCGGCTGTTCCGTTCGTGGCCGTCAACGTTGCTCAAGGCGTCCGGGCCGTATCCCCCGAACTCCATCGAATGTCGGACGCCTTCGGCGTGCCCCGCATGCGGCGGCTCCGCAGCCTGCTGCTTCCGGCCATCACCGGCTATCTCTTCACCGGGCTCCGGTTCGCAGTCATCATCGGCTGGAATGCCGTGTTGCTGGCCGAGTGGTTCGGGTCCTCAAACGGTGTCGGGTGGAGGTCCCGGTTCTGGTACGACGCCGCCCGCTATCGCGGCTTCGTCGGCTGGGTCATCATCTTCATCACCTTCATCTTCCTCCTCGACGGCTTCGTCATGCGACCGTTGCAACGGAGGGCATTCCGCTGGCGCGCCAAGCGAGCGGAGGAAGGCGAGATCGGCGTGAGCGCGGCCGAGATCGAAGAGCTGACCATGACCGGTGTCTAAGAACAGGGGAGAAGAGTGGCAACGCTGAAAGTCGACAATCTGACCAAGACCTTCCCTGCCCATGGCAAGGGGGGCCTGCCGGTGCGAGCGATCCAGGGAATCACCTTCGAGATGTCCGGCCAGGTGTTCGTGTCACTCGTTGGTCCCTCCGGATGCGGCAAGAGCACGTTGCTCAACATCGTGTCGGGGGTCGACACGCCGAGCACGGGGACCGTTGCCGTTACCCAGGACGGAAAGAAGGCCCGGCTCGGATACGTCTTCCAGGACCCCCGCCTGCTGCCGTGGCGCACCGTCATGCAGAACATGCTCTACGTCTCGGATCTCCCCGAGGAAGAGGCTCGGGCGAACGCAATGCGCTATCTCGAGATGGTGGGACTCGAGGACGCCGGAGAGATGTTCCCGGGCCAGCTCTCGGGTGGCATGCAACAACGGGTCGGCATCGCCCGGGCGTTTTCGGTCAGCCCCGACCTGTTGCTCATGGATGAACCGTTCAGCCACCTCGATGCCATCACCGCCCGGTCGCTGCGAGAGCAGCTCCAGGCCATCTGGAACGAGACCAAGAAGACCGTTCTCTTCGTCACCCACGATGTCATGGAGGCGGTCCAGCTCTCCAACCGCATCATCACCCTCGCCCACGGTGGAACCGTCTTCGATGACACAAGCGTCGATCTGCCGTTTCCCCGCAAGGCCTCCGATCCCGAATTCGCCACTCATCAGGCCAAGATCCTGGGGCGCTTCGAGACGATGGAGGCCGAGCGGGCCGCCGCAAGCGGTCAGCGGACGTAGCCGGATTTGCTCTCGAGGAGCCGGCACAGTGCCGCTGCGTCGAGTTCACCCAGCCCTCCCTCGACGGCCTCTTCGTAGAAGGTCAGGCTCGTATCCAGCAGCGGTGTCAGGGCCCCGAGCTCCCGGCCGAAATCTCCGATCACGGAGATGTCTTTGATGAACATCTTCAACTTGGCCGCCGGCGGATAGTCGTCCTCCACCATCATCGGTCCGCGGATCTCGAAGATACGGGAGCTGCCGACGCCCGCCGAGATGACTTCGAGGATCTGGGGGGGCTCGAGACCGCCTTTCATGCCCAGTACGAACGCCTCGGCGGTCGCCAGATTGTGCACGGATACGAGGAGGTTGGCGACGTACTTCATCTTCGACCCGTTCCCGAACTCGCCGAGGTCGAACGTCGCTTTGGCGAGCACATCGAATATCGGGCGCACGCGTGCGAGCGCATCGGCATCCCCGCTGGCGTAGATGGCGATCTCGGCAGCCTCCGCCTGCAGGCCGGTGCCACTCACGGGCGCGTCGATCACCGACACGCCCAGCGGTTCGAGGTGATCCCGGGCCCGGTGTTTGGCAGCCAGCGGGAACGTGCTCATCTCGGAAACGATCAGGCCGCGGTGGGCCCCGGCTCCCAGGCCGTCCGCCCCTTCCACGGTTTCCACCAGGGCATCGGTGCTCGGGAGGGCGGTGATGACGACTGCGGCGGAGGCGGCGACCTCGGCCACAGACTCGAGCGGCGTTCCACCCAGGCTGCCGAGCGCCGCCCGACGCGATGCATCGAGATCCCACCCCGACACCGGGAACCCGGCGGCAAGGAGGTTCCGTGCGTATGCGGTCCCCATGATGCCGATTCCGACGATTCCGATGTGCTCCACGATTCCTCCCGGCTGCAGCCTCGGCTCCATTCAAGCTGCCTTCGGCTTTCGATCCATGCGGCCGCCGGCACCGACTGCGGGACCACAGGGGCGCCGCCATGGCGCTGACCCCGAGACAACAACGTCTGCGGGGCCATCTCTGGGATGATTCCGGGACCGCCGGGGCGGCCCCGAAGCTGCGGCGAGCCGCCGTTTATCCACTCCTGTTCGGCGTCGTGTTCGCTCTCGGCATCAACTGGCCGTTTCTTGCCACCGGGGTCAAGTCGATCGACCCGGTATGGATGGTGGCGTTCCGGCTGCTCGGAGGCGCCGCCACCGTGTTCACGTTCGCAGCCCTGACCGGGCGGCTCACCCGGCCGCCCCGGGAGGACTATCCGATGATCGTCTCGGTCGCCGTCTTCCGCCTTTCCCTCGTGTTCATTCTCGTGTTCACCGCACTCACGATCGTTCCGCCCGGGAGGTCGTCCATCCTCACGTGGACCGCCGCCCTGTGGACGGTCCCCATAGCGGTGGCCTTCGGTGGCGAGCGGATGAATCCTCTGCGCTGGTTGGGTCTCACCGTCGGCATCGCCGGCATCGTCCTGGTGTTCGATCCCACCCGGCTCGACTGGGGCGACACCCGGGTGATCCTCGGCCATGTGATGCTGCTGGGAGCCGCCATCCTCAACTCCTCGGTGAGCGTCCACGTTCGCCGCCACCGGTGGGTCGCATCTCCTCTTGCCCTGTTGCCGTGGCAGCTCCTGGTCGCCACGATTCCGATGGTCGTCGTCGCGCTCATCGCAGAGGGAATTCCCCGCATCGACTGGACGGCTCAACTCGTTGCCATCGTCATCTACCAGGGGACGGCGGCGACCGGGTTCGCCCTGTGGGGTCAGCTCACCGTGCTACGGAGCCTCCCGGCCATCAGCACCAACATCGGCCTCATGGGGGTGCCGGTCATCGGCTTGCTCTCCTCGTCGGTCCTCGTCGATGAGCCCCTCACCTTTTCCATCGTTGCCGGGCTGGCCCTGGTCCTGCTCGGGGTGGCCGCCAGTGTTCTCGCCGACGCCCCTACTGAGGGGGCATGAACGAATCGAGGGCGCCGAGCAGGGCGTCGGGGCTCTGCAACTGCGGGCAGTGACCACATTCGGGAATGATCTCCAGCCGGGCGGCGGCGATTCCGGCGGCCAGTTCCTGCGCCATTTCCGGCGGCGTGGTGGCATCCTCGGCTCCCGCTACCACGAGCGTCTGGTTGGCGATTGCGCCCAACTGCGGCCGCAGATCCAAGTCGGCGAGAGCCCGGCAGGCGGCGGCAAAGGCCTGCGGGTCGACGGCTTCGAGCACCCGTCGCCGTTGCGCGATCACCGATGGGTTGGCTTTCAGGTACGGCTCGGGGAAGATGCGCCGAACCGCGACATCGACGACCGCTCCCATCCCGCCCTCCTCAACCAGGCGGCTCATGTGGCCGAAGGCAGTGGCCCGTTCCGTTGAGAAAGCGGCTCCCGAGTTGGAGAGGATGAGGCGGTCGAACCCGTCCCCGTGGCCGACAGCGAGGGCGGCGGCCACGAAGCCGCCGAGGCCGTTGCCGAGGACGGTGGTGTCGGGCCCGCACTCGAGCTCCTCGAGCGTAGCGGCCACGTGGGCTGCGATATCCTCGATCGACGGGTCGGACAGTGGTTCCGACTCCCCGAATCCGGGGAGCGAGACGCGATGCACCGTGTAGCGGCCGGCCAGCGGCAGGGCAATGGTGGCGAACGCCTCCGGGCCGGTGAGCAGAGAGTGGATGAGTACGAACGGAGGCCCGGACCCCTCCGATTCCACCTGGACGGCGACGGTGTCGACCGACAGGATCCGCCGGTCACCCATCTGTTAGTTGAGCCTCAAGTTGTCGCCGCCGTACCAGTCGATCGGTTCTTCGGCGATGCGAATGGTGACGGCTTTCACATGGGTGAAGTCGTGGAAGGATTCCCATCCTCCCTCCCGGCCGATCCCGCTGTCGCGCACCCCGCCCCACGGAGAGGAGGGATCGAGACGATGGTGGTCGTTGACCCAGACGATCCCATGGGTCAGGCGTCCGGCGACCCGGTGGGCCCTGGCCACGTCTTTGGTCCAGATCGACGATCCGAGCCCAAAGGACGAGTCGTTGGCCTGGGCTATCGCATCGGCTTCGTCCCTGAACGGGATGACGACGGCCACCGGACCGAAGATCTCCTCCCGGGCGCATCGCATCGAATTGCGCACACCCCGCAGGACCGTCGGCTCGACAAAGAACCCCGGGCCGAGCGCAGGATCGGAGGGAACCCCGCCGCCGCACGCGATGGTCGCTCCCTCTTCCACCCCCAACGCGATGTAGTCGAGGATCCGCCGGCGGGCCTTCTCGCTCACCACCGGTCCGAGCTGGGTTTCCGGCAGCGCCGGATCCCCCAGGCGGATCTTGGAGGCCTGGTTGACGAGCCCGTCGACGAACTCGTCGTAGATGGTCTCTTGAACCAGGATGCGGCTTCCGCAAATGCAGGTCTGGCCGGCGCCGATGAAGGCGCCGAAGGCGACGCCGCGCGTCGAGACGTCGATGTCCTGATCGTCGAACACGACCACCGGCGTCTTGCCGCCGAGCTCGAGCGTGGCCTTGGCGAATCGGGAGGCGGCCGCCACCGACACCGACCGTCCGGGCGCCGTCCCGCCGGTGAAGACGATCTTGGCGATATCGGGGTGCTCGGAGAGGCGCTTGCCGGCAACCGGGCCGAGCCCGGGAACGACATTGAGAACCCCCGGGGGGATCCCGGCTTCTGCCGCCAGATCCCCGAGGATGAGGCAGGTGAACGGGGTGAGCTCGGAGGGCTTGAGCACGACACTGTTACCCGTGGCGAGCGCCGGGGCCAGGCTCTTGGAGCTGATCATGAGTGGATGGTTGAACGAGCTGAGGATCCCGACCACACCGATCGGGAAGCGGCTCGTGTACGAGTGGTAGGGGCCGGGCATCGGCACGACGCTGGTGCGATCGGCCAGCAGCAGCGAGGCGTTGTATCGGTACCAGCCGGAGAGCCGGGTTACCTGGGCGCGCGTTTCGGCGATCGGTCGCCCGTTGTTCCGGGTCTCCAGCCGGAAGAGCTCCTCCAGGTGGCCGTCGATGAGGTCGGCATAGCGGTGAAGGATGCCCGACCGTTCGGCGATCGGCATCTCCGACCACGTCCCGGCCTCGAACGCATCGCGTCCCGCCGCCACTGCCCGGTCGATGTCGGCCTCCCCGGCGATCGCAACCCGGCCGAAGACGTCGCCGGTGGTCGGGTTGATGACGTCGAGGGTTGCCCCATCAATCGCCGCGATCTCGGCACCGCCGATCAGCAGCCCTCGTTCGAGTAGTCCAGACATTGCCCTCTCCCGGATCGGCGGATCCGTATTCTATTTCCTAGTTACCGGCTTCGAACAGCCCGAATTTCCAGGTGGGATCACCCGGCTCCATGGCGTCCTCGAATTGCGAGCGCAAGCCCATCCGCCGCGAGCGCTCGACGACGCTTGCCCCGAGGGCGAGCTGGCCCCGCTCCCATGCTCGGAGTGCCGAATCGAGGTCGGCGGAGCCGTCGCGGAGCGCATCCCGCAAGGCCCAAGCGTCGGCCGCAGCCTTGGCGGTTCCGGCCGCCACGTGCGGCCGGGCCGAGAACGCAGCATCGCCTATGAGGACCACACGACCGAACACCATGCGGGGTACCTCCAGATCGAAGATTGCCTGCACGAACGGCTGTGGGCTCGCCAGCAAGACCCGGCGCAGGGTAGGGGCGAGTGCGCCGGCGGCCGCCCGCAACTCGGCCAGGTGCTCGCCTCGGACGAAATCGGGCGGGACCGATAGCGCCCGCTGCTCACCGTGGCGGTCGGTCATGAGGTCTTCGAAGGGGCCGCCCTCGGCATAGTTCCTGTACCACACGAAGTTCTGGAGGCGAGCGCCCGGCTCGGTCGAGCCATCGTCACCCGGTATCGCATAGGCGAGGATGTGACCGGGCCGCAGCACCTGGTACAGCATGGAGTCGGCGAGGTCGTCGACGGCGGCCGACGGCAGGTCGGATTCGGCGGCGGTCCCGCGCCATGCAACGTACCCGGCGTAGACCGGTTCGGCTTCGGGCGCCAGAATATGCCGGGCCGTGGAGGCAACGCCGTCGGCACATACGAGCAGATCGGCATCCGTCACCGTCCCGTCGGCGAACCCGATGGTGACGGCCGACTCGGTCTGGTCGAATCGCGTAACCTCATGTCCGAGGTGATAGCGATCGGCCGGGAAGGCGTCGAGGAGCGACCGGTAGACCGTGTTCCATGAGCTGAAGCGGAAATGGTCGGGGTCGGCACTCAGTTGGCGGCCGGTCGCATCGACGTAGGTCCACCAGGTGAGTTCGAGGCTCACCCGGTTGTCTTCACCGCCGCGCTCGACGAAGTAGCGCTCGGTCATCGGCAGCACGACGATGCCGGCGCCACGAGCCTCGAGGGCCGACGACGAGCGTTCGTAGATGTGGACGTCGAGCCCGAGCTCGTGGAGGAGAACTCCCGCCGTCAGACCACCGATCGAGCCTCCGGCGATGGCAATCCGCTGCGGTGCAGCCACGCTTCAGTCGTCGAGCAACTCAACGGTCACGAACCGGAGAACGGTGTCGCCGACGTTCTCCAGGTCATGGATGAGGGCGGTCTCCGGCGTGTGCTCCAGGTAGCTCGTGTCTCCGACCTGATAGTCCCGAACCCACGTCGTTCCGTCGCTCAGTCGCTGCAGCCCCCGGCCGCCTTCGACGACCGTCCAGAAGTAGTTGCGGGTATGAGCGTGGAATGGTCCCCGCTCACCCGGTTGCAGACTGACCTCCCACACTTTGAGGCGATGGTTCTCGAACCACAGGGTGGTGCCGACGGCCAGGTTGGTGGGGGCGGCGGCGAGCTCAACGGCGAACTCGGCCGGGTCGAAGGTGCCCTCCTGGAGGATCTCAGAGCTCATGGCATGAGGTTAGCCGGGCCGCTGGGGCGGACTCCGGCCGGTAGGCTCGAGCCGAGGAGGATGATCCATGCGTGCGATACGGGTGGCCAGAACCGGATCCAGCGAGGTGTTCGAGTTGACGGAGGTGCCCGATCCCGAACCCGGTTCGGGGGAAGCCCTCGTGCAGCTGGAGGCGTGCGGCGTCAACTTCATCGACGTGTACCAGCGCGCCGGCCTCTATCCGATCCCCCTCCCGTTCGTGCTCGGCCAGGAAGGCGCCGGGCGCGTGGTGGGTCTCGGCCCGGACACGACTGGGCGTGCCGTCGGGGATCGAGTGGCGTTCACGAGCATCCTCGGTGCCTATGCCGAGCAGATCGTCGTGCCGGTGGATCGGCTGGTGGCCGTGCCCGATGCTCTCGAGACCGCCACCGCCGCCGCCATCATGCTGCAGGGCCTGACCGCCCACTATCTGGCGTTCGACACCTACCCGCTCGAGCCCGGCTCCACCTGCCTCGTTCACGCCGGCGCCGGAGGAGTCGGCCTGTTGCTGATCCAGGTCGCCAAACGGATCGGGGCAACCGTCGTCACAACCGTCGGAACCGCCGCCAAAGCCGAGCTGGCATCGGCGGCGGGAGCCGACCACGTCATCATCTATACAGAATCGGACTTCGCCGAGGAGGTGCGCGCCCGGGTGGGGGAGCACCGCCTCGACGTCGTATACGACTCAGTCGGAGCCGACACCTTCGATCGCAGTCTCGAGCTGCTGCGGCCGCGGGGGTTGCTGGCCCTGTTCGGGCAGTCGAGCGGCCCGGTGCCTCCCTTCGACCTCGGCCGGCTCGCCCGGGGCGGCTCGCTGTACGTGACCCGCCCCACCCTCGGCAGCTACATCGCCACCCGGGAAGAGCTCGAACGGCGCTGTGGTGAGCTGTTCCGGTGGGTCATCGAGGGAGACCTGAGCGTGCGGATCGGAGCGACCTACCCGCTCGGAGACGCGGCGGCCGCCCACGACGCCCTCGAAGGTCGGGCAACCACCGGCAAGGTGCTGCTGCTGCCCTGAGACACCCTGCCCTAGTCGGGGATGACGGCCTGTACGTCCACCTCGTACAGCATGTCGGGGCGTGCCAGCGCACTGACTCCGAGGAGGGTTGACGCCGGCCGGTCACCCGGCCAGATGGTGCCGACCTGCCGGTGAAGAGCGGCTCGCCTGTCTCCATCCAGACCCACGACGTAGTGCGTCAGTTTGGCGACCTGCGCCGGTCCGATTCCGATCTCGGCAAGGAGCGCCTGGACGTTCGCCAGAGCCTGTTCGACCTGGGCGCTGAAGCCACCGCCGACGAGGACCCCTTCTCTGTCACCGCCCCACTGGCCG
The DNA here is from genome assembly GCA_041619515.1 of Acidimicrobiia bacterium. GTDB lineage: Bacteria > Actinomycetota > Acidimicrobiia > Spongiisociales > SHLN01 > SHLN01. The sequence goes on along the minus strand of JBFKDW010000002.1, from coordinate 1,299 downwards.
GCCAGGAAGACGGTCCGGCCCGGCGGCGGTATGACGATGTGCGTGTAGATCGCCGACGGGTCGAACACGCCTTCGGGATTGATGTGCTGAAGCTCTTTCACGCGATCCTCCGACGTCTCGTAGCCACGAGGCTACCCGGGCCACCCCAACAGGACGGACATGAGTTCCGGCGGTGGCGGTTAGACGGCGGCGGGGGCCGCCCCGCCGTCCTCGCCCTCGATCGGGACGGCGATGACCGGCCGCTCGGTTGTCATGAGGATGTCCTGGAGGTTGCTTCCGAGCAAGAACTTGCCGACTTTGGAGCGGCGGCGGAGGCCGATCACGATGAGGTCGCAGTCCTCCTCGGCCGCCAGGCGCAGGATCTCTTCGGCGGCATCGCCCGACCGGGCCAAGGCTCGCACCGCCGGAGCTTCCCCGTGCCCCTCCAGAGATTCTGCCAGCGCGGCCAGATCCCGCTCCGAGTCTTCCAGGATGACGTCGACGTAGTTTCGGGGAGGCGGCAGCTCCTCCCGATCCTCGAGCTCTTTCCAGGAGATGGCGTGGAAAACGATCAGCTCTGCCTGCAGATTCTGCGCTAGTTCGTATGCGAACCGAAGCGGCGCCTCGGCGCGGTCTTCCTGATCGAGAGCGACGAGGACTCGCTGGAACATGCGCATGAAGGTACCTCCGATCACACGCTACCGCGCACGACGGCTGGGTGGCCTGGCGCGATTGCCACGGCGCCTATCGTCAAGTCGGGCGCCACCGGAGCCCAAGCCCCGTCCTTTAGGATCAGCAGTCACCGGTCGGGAAAGGAATGTCGTGGCCGTCTCGGTGTTTGCGAGTTTCCGGCCGCTCCCGGAGCGTTCCGGAGAGTTTCTGGATGCCATGGGCACGATGGTTCGGTCAAGCCGAACCGAACCCGGCTGCCTGCGCTACGACCTGTACGAATCAGAACCGGCGGCCCGGTACCACCTGTTCGAGGTGTACGCGGACTCCGACGCGCTGAAGGCGCACCGCGGTTCCGCCCACTACCGCCAATATCGCCGGACGGTACCGGGGATGCTGGCCGGGCCCATCGATGTCGTCGTGCTCGAACCGATCGACGTCCAAGCGTAGATGCCGGCCGACGATCCCCGCCCCCTGCGTGGCCGTTCCGATAGGAAGGGATGGGTGTCACACGGTCCGGGCGAATCGTGCGGGAGGCCGGCATGAACGAGGTCATCCATCTCCAGGGTGTGTCGGTCATCCGCGATGGGCGCCATCTCCTCAACGCCGTCGACTGGGAGGTCCGCGCGCATGAGCGGTGGGTGGTGCTCG
>JBFKDW010000001.1:0-127954 GCA_041619515.1 Acidimicrobiia bacterium | reverse complement strand
GTCGCCGAAGAACGGCAGCCGGAGGCGGCCGAGCGGGCACGCGCCGTCTTCGCCATCATGCACCACACCGACCGCTATCAATCCCTGGTCGAGGAGCTGTCCGAGGCCACCCGCCGGCGCGACGAGCAACGCAAGCTGCTGGCGGAGGCGACCCGAGATCTGAGCCGGGCTCGGGAGGCCTTTGACGAGTCGGCGATGCGCCGTGCCGGCTGGTTTCGACGCCGGCCGGCGGTGAATCCCGACCGCCAGTGGGTCATCGTCGAGCGCCTCACCACGGAGATCCGGGAACGAACCGCGGCCATCGAGGTAGCCGAGGCGCTGCGCCGGGAGCTGGAGGAGGAAACGGAAATCATCGACGAAGTGTTTCGGGCGTTCCAGGAAGAGCATGGCGCCCCACCGTGGACTGTCTACGACGAAGTGAACTCGCACCGGCTCGAGGCTCGCCGCCTCCGCCGAGAAGTCCCCCGGATGGCACAAGCGGTGCAGGAGCGGCGGGCCCTGCTCGACGAGTCACTGCGGGACATGCTCCTGCAGCTTCGGGGATTGGGCCTGGTGTCGGCAATCCCCGACGGGATCGAGATGAAGGTATCGGCGGTCCATCAGGCCTGCGAGGTTGCCGAACTCGAGACCGCGCTGCTCGACCCGGTCGAACTCGAGGCAGAGGCCAACGAAGCGGCCCGCCGGGTGGTTGTGCTCAATCAGCGGCTCGAGGAGCTGAAGAAGGAGCGTGCGGCCGGGGGGCGGAACGCACGAGAGTAGCGTCCCGAACGGCAACCTGTGAGCGCCCGCTCGAGATCGCGAGGTCGAGCACTCGACGTCTCGCTGGTGCATCGTGGCCGGTGATGTGGCGTACCGTGGACCAGGCGGTGCTGGTGGCAAACTCAATATCTACCTTCAAGCCCTCGTCCTCGTAGTAGCCGAGCGATTCGGCTACGAAGATGGGGTAGAAGGGCGTGGCGAACGGGAAGGGCAGCAGGAACGTGGTTTCCCGCAGCTCGCCGTCAACGGCACAGCCGCCCGAAGCTGCTTCGGGAGCACTCTGGTGGTCGATGCCGCCCGGAGCTACCCGCACATGCCCAGTGACGATGCCCAAATCGCGGTGAGGGTGTCGGCTCGCTCGTCGGCTTCCTGATGATGCCCGGTGGTACCGGCGTAGCCCTCTTCGAACGCCAACATGGTCGGTTCAGTCTCGGCCCGGGCCTGCTCCATCGTGTCGCCCAGATACACCTGAATTTCAGTGCCGCCGGTGAAGGCCTCCGGGTCACGCCCTCGGTTGGCGATCCGGGCGTGAAGGTCGTCGATGGCGGCCGGGAACTGCTCGGGAGTTATCCAAAAGGACAGCCATCCGTCTGCGTAGTCGGCGATCATCTCGAGCGACTTCTCGGCCGAGCCTCCGATCCAAATCGGCGGGTAGGGCTTCTGGACCGGCTTCGGGTACACCTCGGCATCCTTGAACGGATAGAACCTGCCATCCCAGGAGGCCTTGTCCTTGGTCCAGATCTCCCGCATTGCCTCGAACACCTCGCGAGTGTGGGTGACTTTGGTGGCGCGAGAGATGCCCATGACCTCGAACTCGACATTGTTGAGTGCTCTTCGGGGCCCCCTGGCCGGTCCCGAGCTCGAGGCGCCCGTTGCTGAGCACGTCGATGTTGGCTATTTACTTTGCAGTGCCGATTGGCTCTCGGTAGGGAAGGCACAGGACCGCCAGACCGAGGCGGATGTTCTCCGTTGCCCCGGCCAGATAGGCCAGGTTGGTGAGTGACTCCATGAACAACGGCTGGTAGTCGTCCCGTGCCGACGCCTCCCAATAGGCCTCACGGGAGCCACAGGAGATATGCACCGAATCCAGCAGCTGGTTCCAGACGAAATAGTCGTGCACCCACAGGGTGTCGAAGCCCAGTTTGTCCGCCGCCACCGATGACGTGTGGAGGGCGTCCGCTCCGGACAAAGGGCCCGCGCATGTGACGCGTACCCCGAAACGGGCTGGGTGGTTTGGCATGTTCCCTCCGGACCTCATCGGGCGGCTGGACGCGGAAGCTGGCAGCCACGTTCTGAGCGCGCTCCCCGGCGGTGGATAACGGTGACGTGAGATTCTGCACCTGCTCCCACATGGTCACGGCGACGGGTATGGTCGTGAGAGGCACCACGCCAGGATCTGGAGGTCCGGAGGTGAGTGGAATGGGGGCTTCCGAGTACGATCACCGTCGGCTCCCCGCCCTGGCCGCGGCGTGCCTGTTGGCGTTGGCGTCCTGCGGCGGTGGTGATGCCGCCACGACGGTCTCCTCTTCAACCTCGACTACGGTGGGGGGGTCGACAAGTACGACGGTCGGGCCTTCGACTACGACGACGGTGGGGCCCTCGACAACGGCGACGATCGGGCCATCGACCACGACAACGACGGTCGGGCCATCGACCACGACAACGACGGTCGGGCCATCGACCGCGACGACGGCGGCGCCTGCGCTCCAGACGGTCAGCTTCACGACTGCGGTGGGGGACAAGCGATGGGGCGATCCCGACTTTCCGGTGACCGCTCAGGCCTCGTCGGGCGACAACGGGAACGTCACCTACACGGCGAGCGGCGGGTGCACGGTAGTCGCGGGCTCGGGAGTGGTGTCGATCGAGGAAGTGGGCTCGTGTTCGATCACGGCCAGGCATCCGGGCAATGCGAGATGGGCTGCCGCCGAGTCAGATCCGCTGACATTCGACATCGGCAAAGCCCAGCCGGTCATCACTTTCGAAGACGTCGACGTCCGGTTCAACCGCAACCTGACCCTCGATTGGTGGGCGTCGGTCGAGCCTGCCATTCCGTTGACGTTCAGCGTCGTGCAGACTCTGGACACCTACAACGATGCCAACTGCCGGGCTGGGGCCACGCAATTTGCCTTCCCGGACAACCCGTTTCCCGTCCTCAGTGCCGTGTGCGGTATCGAGGTGCGAGCCGCCGAGAAGTCAGGCAACTACGATGCCCCAGCCCCCGTAACCGCCCTCGTTTCGGTCGGGTTTCCCAGCTGGAACGTCGACATCGTTCCGGTCGCATCGCCGGTGTCGTTCAGCCAAAGCGGGGGAGCCGTGACGCTCACGATTCTGGAGACATCCGGCGACGTCTACGGAATGGAGCTGTTCTTCCTCGGTCAGTGCAGCATCGCCGACCCCGACAACGACGGCTTCTACTTCGCAATCCCCGAGCCCACCGTGCCCCGTGGCACTACTCAGTTCACCACCACGGTCCTGCTCGAGGATCCGGCCGGTCAGGCCGATCCCTCCTGCAGCGTGACCGCCTCCGGGTTCCCTGCCGACCACATTGGAGGCAAGGGCAGTGACACTGTTACCTTCGCTATTGCTCCCTAGGGTTCGCCGAGGCAGGCTGGCGTTGGCCACGTCACTGCTGGTGTTGGCGTCATGCGGTGGTGGTGATGCCGCCACGACCATGGTGGTGGGACCGTCGACCACGACCGCGGTTGGGCCGTCGACTACGACGACGGTGGGGTCATCGACTACGACGACGGTGGGGTCATCGACTACGACAACGGTCGAGTCGTCCACTACCACGACGGTCGGGTCATCGACCACCACGACCGCCGCGCCGGCGACTACAACGACGGCGCCGCCTGCGCCTCAGACAGTCGTGTTTACGACGGCGGTCGGTGAGAAGCGCTGGGGCGATCCTGACTTCACGGTGACTGCTGAGGCGTCGTCGGGTGAAAACGACAGTGTCGTGTACGCAGCGACCGGCGGGTGCACGGTGGTTGAACGCTCGGGGGTGGTCTCGATCGAGTCGGTGGGCACATGCTCGATCACAGCCAGGCATCCCGGGAATGCGACATGGGCAGCGGCCGAGTCCGATCCGCTGACACTCGATATCGCCAAAGCCCAACCAAACATCACCTTCGAGAACAGGATCGGAGCATCCGCGGTCCGCTATACCCGGACATTGGAAGTTCCTTTGTGGGCGGTGGTCGAACCCGCTATTCCTTTGGTGTACGAGATCTTCGACGTTGATGGGGCCTATAGCAACGACGCATGTGAGATCGTGAACCAGCACCTGAAACTGCCGGGGATCCCATCATTGTCCGCAACCTGCGGCATCCGAGTACAGGCCGCCGAGCCCTCAATCAACTATGAGGCTCCCGACCCGGTTGTCGCCCTCATCGAAATACGTCAGCCCAGCCTGGATCTGAACATTGTTTCGCAGGGAGAAGAGGTGTCGTTTAGCGCGACCGGCGGTTCCTTCACGCTGGTGGTCCTGGAGAACTCGGGCAACGGCTTCGGGATATGGGTGGACGTTTGGCAGGGGTCGTGCACCGTCACGGAAGGACCAGAGCCTGCCTATCCCTCACCTCTCGGCACGACCCGTTACCAGGTTGAAGTCACCATTCCGGATCCACTTTCCTTTGCCGAACCACCGACGTGCCAGCTCTATGCACGGGTCGACCCGATGGACCATGCCGGAGGCAAGAGCGAGGCGACCTACTCCTTTACGATCGTGCCGTGACGTCGAGCCCCGATCTGCCCGATCCTGCGGCTCCCGACACGACGACGTCGCCTCAACCGGAGGAACGGGGGCTTCCTGAGAAGCCGGACCTCTTCATCTGCTACAGCCGGCGGGACACCCAGCGGGTGGAGCCCCTCCTCGATGCCCTGCGGGCGGCAGGCAAGGAGCTGTGGTTCGACCTCGAAGACATCCCGGCCAGTGCTGAATGGCGGGATCGGGTCGACCAGGGGATAGCCGGCTCCGACGCCTTCACGTTCATGCTCTCGGATCATTCGCTCCGATCCGCACAGTGCCGTCGGGAACTGGACAAGGCGCTCGAATACGGAAAGCGGCTCATCGTCGTCAAGCTCGATGAACCGGGGGAGCCGATTCCCGAGGAGATCGAACGAATCAACTGGATCGTGGCCGACCCGGACGACCCGGCTCCGGCATCCGGATCATTGCAGGAGGCGGCCGACCGCGATCTCGACTGGATCGACTTCCACACCCGGTTGCTGGAACGGGCGCTGGAATGGGCGGGGCTGGAGCGGGACGGCAGCTTGTTGCTGCGGGGGAGCGATCTTCATGGCGCCCGCGATGCCCTGACGGCGGCTGATCCCGACAGTGAGCCGACCGTTACCCAGTTGCAGACCGAGTACGTGGGCGCCGGCACGTCGGCCGAGAAACGGCGCCGCATCGTATGGAGTGGCATCGCAATGGCGGTGACCCTCATCGCGATCGCCGCCGGCCTGGCGGTGTGGCAGTGGCAGGTGGCGGAAGCGAACGAGCGGATCGCAGAGTCGCTGCGACGGGCCAGCGACGCCTCGACGCTCTACGACGACCAGCTCGACCTCGGCTTGCTGCTTGCGTTGGAAGGGGTTGCCCTGGACGACAGCCTCCAAACCCAATCGGAGCTCATCCGGGGAGTGACGGATGGTCCGGGGTTGCGATCGGCGACGCCGCTCAGTGTCGATGCGCCGGTCGACGCCGCTGCCTTCACCCCCGACGGCAGATGGGCGCTGTACCGGACCACCGAGGATGTTGTTTACGACTGGGAGGCCGGCTCCGGTACGGCGACCGACCCCGTCGGCAGCGGGAGCACCACCGCCCTGGCGGTGAGTGGCGATGGCACCCGCATGGCGTTCGGAACGACCGACGGGGTCCGCATCCTGGAACGAGCCGGTGGGTCGATCGTCGCTGAGTGCTCATTTGGAGGCATCGCCACAGTGGTCGCTCTGGATGCCGGGGGAGCCCGGGTGGCCGCCGTCATCCAAACTGGCGGGGAGGTGATGGTGAAGACGGCCGCCGCCGATTGTGTCGAAACCGGGGCCGTCTCTCCTGGCATGCAGATCAACGCCCTCGCGTTTCAGGGTGATGCCGACATGCTGGCCATCGGATCGATCGATGGTGGCCTCACCCTCTTGCAGCCCTCGACCGGTCTGCCCTTTCCCCCCCCGCCACCGGCGCCCTCCGGGCTTCGGTCGTTCGCCTTCTCCCCGGACGGCGAGCTGCTGGCGGGCGGAACCGACAACGGGTCGGTCCACATGTGGACGGTTCGCCGGGTTGACGAGCCGCGGCGCCTCGTGGGAGGGCACGGCGATTGGGTCACCTCGGTCGCCTTCAACGAGCCGGGATCCCGCTTGATATCGGGCAGCCTCGACGGGACCGTGCGGACCTGGGACGTGGCTTCCGGGTTTGAGCTGGCGGTGGTGGCCAGCCTTCCCGAGGATCGCGCCGTGACCTCGGTGCTGGCCGTCGTCTTCGCCGACGACGACCGCGGCCGATCCATCTTGAGCGACGGCAGGCTCGTCACCTGGGAGCTGGAGGACCGGTCGCCTCTCGCCTCTCGTCCGTCGGTTCAGGCTGGTGTCCGGTCGGTGGCCTTCTCCGTTTCGCAGCTGGCGGTCGGCGGAGCTGTCGGCCTGGAGCTGGTCGATCCGGGCGGCGCCGGCCTGGGGACCGATCCGGTGTGGGCCGGTGCGGTGGCGGCGGTTGCTCCGCTGGGCGAAGCGGGAGATCTTGCGTTTGGAACCGGGGACGGCCGGTTAGTGGTCCGGAAGCCGGACGGATCGTTCGTTGAGGTCGGGATACACCCGGGTGTGACTTCGGTGGCCGGTAGCCGGGACGGCACGCTCGTGGCGAGCGGAGGACGGGACGGGCGGGTCGTGCTCACCGAGGTGGAGTCGGGTCTCCAAACGGCCTTCGACCACGGCGGCGGGTATGTGGCCGAGGTGGCGTTTGGGTCGGCGGACACCGTCGTCATCTCGGTCGGCGAGGACCGGACCGCCCGGGTCTGGTCGGTGGCCGGGGCAGATGAGGTTCTCGTGTTCCGGGGGCATCGCGCCACGGTTGACGCGGTGGCCGTTCACCCGACGGAGCCCGTTGTGGCGACCGGAAGCGACGACCGGACCATTCAGCTGTGGGATCTGGCTTCGGGTGAGCTCGTGCAACGGCTCATCGGGCACGACGACCGTGTCATCTCGGTGGCTTTTAGTGTCGACGGCGCCCGCCTGGCCTCATCGAGCGAGGATTCCACCGTCATCGTCTGGGACCTCGCAACCGGGACGATTGTCGGCCGTCCGCTCCGCAACGAGTTCGGCTCCCAGCCCCAGAGCGTGACGTTCGATCCGAGCGACTCGGGCGTGGTGTACGCAGGCGGGTCGGGCGTGCATCGGTGGGAGCTCCGTCCCGACCAAGTGGCGGCCGCTGCCTGTGACATTGTCGGGGATCGGCGATTCACCGAAACCGAAGCCGGGCGCTATCTCGGAGACGGCGATCCCGCCTATGCCTGCGATCAACCGTCGTGAGCGGTTGTCACTGGGGACTGGTGTGGTCTTTGAGAAGCGTCAAGCCGGACCAACCTTTGTCGTCGCCTAGCGGCCCGGTTCTGCAGGAGGTCTGCCTGCAGCCCCTCTCAGAGGGGATTGCAGTCGCATCGGTCCAGCCCCGGTTGACGGGCGTCGCCCAGGACGACCCGCTCAACTTCTTCTGGCGGTACTACCCGAAGGATCCGTAAGCCGGAGAATCGGCTTCGACGGGGAGGGAGGGCGCGAGCCCTCCCTCCTTGCATGACCCAGGCTGCCTTCTTCCCTGCTGCCGACAGCGCTGAGACCAACTTGTCGGGACCGTGGTCACCACCATCCACTTCGACCTGGAAGTCTCGCTGCGGTCAGCACGAAGGTAAGGCGCACACCCCGGGTCCCGGATTTGCCGCCATCCCCCGATTCGGTGCTCATCCCGTTTCGCAACTCGTGATCACGGGATCGTAGGCTCCGCCCATGCCGGTATCCCGCCGCCTCCAACCCTTCGGGGTGACCATCTTCACCGAGATCACCCAGCTGGCCGAACGGCATGGGGCGATAAACCTCGGACAGGGCTTTCCGAACTGGGACGGGCCCGAATTCATCAAGCAGGCAGCCGCCCGGTCGCTGGAGGGCGGCAGGGACCAGTACCCGGCCAGCCCCGGGATCCCCCAATTGCGGGCCGCCCTGGCGGACCGGTACGGACCACTGCTGGGACGTGACCTCGACCCGGTGGAGGAGATCACGGTCACCACCGGGTGCACCGAGGCGCTGGCGGCCAGTTTCCTCGGCCTCCTCGACCCCGGTGACGAGGTCGTCCTCATCGAGCCGTTCTACGACGCCTACCCGGTCGATGCGGCCCTGGCCGGCGCGTTGGTTCGGACCGTGACCCTCCGCCCACCCGACTTCCGCCTCGAGCCGGACGAGTTGCGCGCCGCCGTCACGTCGCGTACCAGGGCGATCGTCGTCAACACACCGCACAACCCGACCGGGAGAGTGTTCGACGACGCCGAGCTCGGCGAAATCGCCCGTCTCTGCCAGGAGCGCGACCTCATCGCCATCTGCGACGAGGTCTACGAGTGGATGACCTACGAAACCGAGCATCGACGCCTTGCCCGGCTGCCCGGCATGGAGGAGCGCACCGTAACGCTCTCATCGCTCGGCAAGACCTACTCGCTCACCGGATGGAAGGTCGGGTGGGCCATTGCGCCACCGGGGCTCACGGCCGGCCTGCGGGCAGCCCACCAGTTCCTGACCTTCACCACCCCGACCCCGGTCCAGCACGGAGCGGTGACGGCGCTGGGGGCCTCCGACCAGTTCTACGACGAGCTGCGGGATTCATACCGGGAGCGGCGCGACGTGCTGGTCGATGGCCTCGAGCACGCCGGGCTGCGCCCGTATCGGCCAGAGGGCACCTACTTCGTCATGGCCGACCACACCGCCTTCGGGTTCCAAGACGATCGGAGCTTCTGCCGCCACTTGATCGAGCAGTGCGGGGTGGCCGCGATCCCGCCCTCGGTCTTCTATACCGACCCCGCCGCCGGTTCCTCCCTGGTGCGCTTCTCGTTTTCGCGCGACACCGACACCCTGCGCCGGGCGGTGGAACGCCTCGGCCGGCTGGACCATCGCGGTGCCGACCCCCGATGACCGAGCCGCCGGCGCCCGTCAGGCCGGACCCGAGAGTGCCGGGACCTCCCGAGCGCGGTCGGGTTCGTCGGACGGGAGGATGAGCTTGCCGGCCACCGGCAGCCAGCTGCTCTGTCCCCAGGTGTAGGTGACGTCGGCCGGGCCCGATTCCAGGCTGTTGCTCAGATACACCCTTCGTTCGCTCGGTCGAAACATCCCGACGGTGTCGTCCCCATCGCCATCCCAGTCTCCCATCACGAACCGGTCCGTGGGCTCGCCGAAGTACGCCCCGCCGTCGGCTATCCCGGAGGTGTTGCTGTTCCGGTAATACACGAACCCGGTGGAGCCGCGGTAGACCAGCACGTTGTCGGAGCCGTCGCCGTCCGGATCACCGCCATAGGCCAGGTCGTCGGCGGCACCGAACCAGAAATCCAGGTCGGCGAATCCTGTGGTGTTGCTGTTTCTGAGGTACAGATGGCCTGATCGGCTGATGCCGAGCGTGTCGTCCCCGTCACCGTCCCAGTCGCCGCCGAACACCTGGTCGCCGGGGATGCCGAAATAGAACGTCAGTGACGGGTCTGCCACGCCGACTCCCCGATCCGGCGGCAACTCGTTGGTCAGGTAGGCGAAGCCCGTGCTCGGCCGGTACATGCCCGGGGTGTCGTCGCCGTCACCATCCCAATCGCCGAGGAGCGGCACATCGCCGGGCACTCCGTACCAGAACGTGTAGTCGACGATTCCGGAGGTCCGAATGTGCCAGCGGCCGCTTGGTTCGACGAGCACAACCACGTCGCCGGTGCCGGGCTCATCGGCGGTCGCATCGCCGACCGGGGTCATGAGGAGGCCGGTGACGACGACGATCATGGCGCCGAGCCCCAGCCTCCGCTTCCGTTCCAATCCGATCCCCTCAACCGGTCTCCTCAACCTACCGAGTTCGGCACGGCCCCGCCAGGTGCGAGCCGTGTCCGCACCGTCCGGATTGAGCCCTAAGGTATGGGGGTGAACACGGAGAGTAAGGGGCGCCTCAACGTCATCCTCGCCAGCCCGGTTGATGGCGATGCCGTCGCCAGGCTGGCGGACCTGCATGACGTCGTGAGCGCCTTCGACGACTTCGGTGGCCATCTTCCGGACCTGCTGGAGGATCGCGAAGTTCTCGTGGTCCGAAGCGGAGTCGAGATCGACGCTCAGCTGATGGATCTCGCACCCAAGCTGGCCCTCATCGTCCGGGCCGGTTCCGGGTTCGACAACATCGATCTCGACCACGCACAGCGGCGAGGGATTCGGGTGGTTCGGATTCCGGGTCCGGCCGCCGAGGCCGTGGCCGAGTTCACCCTCGGACTGATCCTCGCCACGTCGCGCCGCATCGTTTTGGCCGACGGCCTCGTGCGCCAGGGCCGCTGGCCCAAGCCCTCCCTGGGCGGCCCGCTGCTGGCCGGCAAAGTCCTCGGGGTGGTTGGCGTCGGTAACATCGGGACGCGAGTTGCCGAGCTGGCCGTGGCGCTCGGAATGAACGTGATCGGCTGTGTCGAGCCCGGGCTGGCATGGGAGCCCCCGCCGCATGTGCGCGCCGGCACTCTCGACGAGGTGCTACGCGGCTCGGATATCGTCACCATCCACACTCCGCTCACCGACGCAACCCTCAAGCTGATCGGGGCGTCACAGCTTGCGGTCATGGCCTCCGGCGCCTACCTGATCAACACGTCGCGGGGAGGCGTCGTCGACGAGGAGGCCCTATACGACGCCCTGGCATCGGGTCGACTCGCCGGTGCGGCGCTCGACGTTCACGAATACGAGGGCACCGGGGTGATCCCGAGGCTGGCCGACCTGTCGAATGTGGTGCTGACACCCCATATTGGAGGCATGGCGCTGGAATCTCAGAAGGAGATCGGCAAACGCCTGGTCGACCTGGTTGCCGCCTTTGTGGCCGGGGACCTCGACACCGAGGCCCGCGCAACAGAGCTGCTGGCCTAGCCGGCACACCGCTCAGCAACCCGAAGAACAAGATGGGAGAAGACACAATGAACCTGGCCAGGGACAAACGGCTGCGTCTGCGCCAAGGCTGGCAGGGCGCGGACCCGGTGGTGGCGGTCGGCGCCCATGATGCGATGAGCGCTCAGCTCGTGGACTCGTTCGGCTTCGATGCCGTGTGGGTCTCGGGCTTCGGCGTCTCGACCATGACCCACGCGCTCCCGGATCTCAATCTGGTGACGATGACCGAAGCCCTGGCAGCTGCCGTCCGGATCGACACCGCGACCAACCTGCCGGTGATCGCCGACTGCGACAACGGCTTCGGCGGTCTCAACAACGTCGTGCGCACCGTCCGCGAGTACGAACGAGCCGGAATCGCCGCCATCTCCATCGAGGACAATCTGTTCCCAAAACGAAACAGCCTCCTGGCCGGCACCGTCAAGCGTGAGTTGCTTCCGGCCACCGAGCAGGCGCGTCGCATTGCGGCGGCAAAAGCGGCTCAGGAAACAGACGAGTTCGCCCTCATCGCCCGGATCGAGTCGTTCATCGCCGGCCACGGCCTCGACGACGCCTGCGCCCGGGCCGACGCCTACGTCGAGGCGGGAGCCGACGCCATCCTGATGCACTCCAAGGACAAGACCCTCGGTGAGATCGAAAGCTTCCTGGCGACATGGAAGGGCCTCGGCTCGGTACCACTGGTCGCAGTGCCGACACTGTTCCCCAGCTTCACCGCCGAGGAGCTGCGGGCCAAGGGGTTCAACCTCATCATCTTTGCCAACCAGCTGATGCGGGCGTCGGTGCGGGCGATGGAGGAGACGCTCGAGATACTCGCCGGGGCTCGAAACCTCGAGGCGGCGGAAGACCACATTGCCGGAATCGAGCACGTGTTCGATCTCGTCGGGACCCGCGGTGCCATTGAAGCCGAAGATGCCCCCTACGTCCCCCCCGGAGAGGCCGGGGCGGCCCGCTAGGCAGCTGCCCATGGCGAGCCTCTTTCGCTACGCCCGCCCGGCTGCGACGAGCAAGGCCTTCGACCGGATGCTGGCTGTGCGGGCGGTGCTGTTCACCGGACGCCGCTTCACCTGTCCCTGCTGTGGCTGGCGGCTACGCACCTTCACCGAGGCGGACGGATCATGGCGGGCCCGCGCCAACGGCTATTGCCCGCGCTGCAACGCCAAAGCCCGCCACCGGCGGGACTGGCTGTTCCTTCAAGCCAACACCAACCTGTTCGTCGACCGGCTCCGCCTGCTCCATGTGTCACCCAAATTCAGCCTGGCGAGGAGGCTCGTGCGGCTTCCGAATCTCGACTACGTGGCCGGTGACATCGAGGCCCGGCCGTTCATATCAGTCCGGTTCACCGCCGAGCGTCTTCCGTTCGGGGACGCCACCTTCGACGCAGTCATTTGCATCCACGTGCTCGAGCACGTGGAGGACGACCGGGCGGCGATGCAGGAGTTGCACAGGGTCATGCGGCCGGGCGGCTGGGCCCTGGTCTCGGTGCCGCTGCGTCTCGACCACCCCACCTACGAGGACGGCGCCATCACCGATCCCGAGGCGCGGCGGCGCGCATTCGGCGAGACCGACCATCTGCGGCTCTACGGTGTGGACGTCATCGATCGGCTGGAAGCGTGCGGCTTCACGGTTACGCTCGACCGGGCCGACGAACTGTCCGAGGACCTCAAAGCTCGCTACGGCCTCCTCGCAGACGAAAACGTGTTGTTCTGCCGGAAGCCCGGCCCGGGGAGCGATTGATCAACGAACCCGGGTGTCCCGCCTCCGCGTGAGGAGCCGGCGAAACGAGGTCGCCAGGTCGCTGAAGAACGGGCGGGGATCTTGCCTCGACCACACGGCGTATCCCTTCGGGCCGCGCCAGGACTCCCGCCATTCCCGCATGGTGAGCTCCCGGCGCCGCCAGCTGTGCAATGCCGACTGGGCATCTTTGCGGAGGTTGATCCACTTGACACCCGTGAACGCCTGGTGGCGACTGGGCGGAAGCGGCCGGCCGACCGTGTCGCAGTAGAGGGTATACAGGAGCTCGACGCCACCCGCTTCGGCTATCGCCGACCGGCCGGTGGGCCGGCCGACGTTGGGTTCCATGATGAGGTACTCGCCCGAGCGGTCGTCGCGCTTCATCTCCAGATAGGCGAGCCCGTGGTAGCCGACGCCGCCGAACAGCTTGACTGCCACGTCTGCCACCCGATCGTTCCGGCACTCGACGCCGAGCGAACTGTCGCCGACCCGGGGCGGCCATTGTCTGATCTTGCGGGCTACGAAGGTCACGAGCGGATTGCCGGTGGCGTCGAAGTAGGCATTGCAGGAGTACAACTCCGAGTCCGGCCCCTCCACCCACTCTTGTGCTATCAGCACCTCGGCCCATGTCCGGTGGTCGTCGTAGAAGGCAACCAGCTCGCTCGGGCTGCCGAGCTTGAACGCTTTTCTCGTCGTGTGCCGGGCCCATTGGCCCGCCTTGCCCGGCGGTTTGACCGCCACCGGGAACGCAAGGTCGCGGGCGGCGCGTTCGGCATCCTCCCGGGAGCGAAGGAAAGCAGTGCGGGGAATCGGAAGCCCGGCGTCCTGGGCGTAGGAGTAGAAGGCCACCTTGTCGAGCATGAGGTCGATCACCTCGGGAGCCGGCAGCGGGACGTGGTAGCCATCCTCGAGCCTGAGCCGGTTGCGTGAGATCACGCCCACCTCGGCGTCGTCGCAGGGGATGATGACGGGCTTCTCGTCGAAGCTGGACGCCTCCCGCTCGAGCACCTCGATCACCTCTTCGCTGTGGCAGTCGGCGAAGATGATCCGCTCGCACACGTTGGTGCGGCACGCATAGTGGGCCGGGCTGGATGCGATGGCGACGACCGGGATCTCGTGCCCGGCCAGGATGCGGGCCGCCTGCAAACCCTGCATCGTGTCGAGGCCGACGAGAACAACCGCCGGCGTTGACCCGCTCACGCCGGGCTCTTCTTGCGGGTGCGGGTGCGCAGACGGGCGAGAGACGTCTTCGGCCACCCGCCGGAGAACGCAACTCGATAGCCCCGCCCGTACGTTCCGGCCAGCAGGGCGCTCGGGAAGTAGTCGAAGGCGGTCGGGAGCAGCACAGGCCTGCCTCCGAACTTGAGCTTGAACGTATCGGTGTTGCGCAGCCCGACGTCGGCCGTGGGGCTCGCCAACATCTGTTCCGCAGTGTGGCGGTCCATCCCCTCCAGGTCGTAGGCGCGGAATCCGTGCGCCTTGGCCCACTCGATGACGTGCCATTCGAGGACCTCGTTCGGGTAGATCCGAGCATGTTTCCCGGACCAGGCGACCACCTTTGACAACAGGACGTCTCCGAACGGCACGACCAGGTGGGCCGATATCGTCTCCCGGTCGAACTCGGCGATGAACAGCCGAAGATGATCGCTCGGATCGAACGCGTCCCACATTGCCGTGAAGTAGTCGAGAGAGTAGGGCGTGAATCCGTGCCGATCGGCAGTCGCCACCACCAGCTCATGGAACCTCTCGAGATCCTGGCGGGTTCCCTGACGGACGTGAATGCCCTCGCGAAGACCGCGCCGCACATGCTTGCGGGCCGATTTGGTGATGTTGGCGAAGAGCTCTTCGGTGGGGGCCTCCAGTTCGACCAGCAGGGTTGCCGTCGGCGCGACGGCGATGGCGCTGGGAACCAAGCCCGCCGCCGGGAGGAGCTCGGCGATCCAGTCACCCTGGCGTCCCGGTTGGACGACCAGGTGGCGTATGCGCCGGCGGCGGGCCAGCACTTTCAGTTGCTCGATCACCAGACGGGCCGGTTCACGTTGAAGGGGGAAAACGACCGGACCGCGCGGGACGTAGCCGAAGGCCCCAACTGCAGGCAGCCCCCGACGGAGAACCTGGGCTCCGGCGATGATCCGGCCGTCCGCTTCGAGCTTGATCCGGGTAGCCGTATATCCCTGGGTCGCTTTGGTGCGGGCCCAGGCCGAGGTCTGGACATGGTCTCCTCCGGGGACTGAGGCGACGAACTCATCCCAGACAGGATCGAACCGTGCCTCGGAGATGATCACCCGTACCGAGCGGCCCGCGGTCACCAGACCCGTCCCGGCATCAATAGAGCCCCCGGTGCTTGAGGGCCAGAGCGGTCCGCCGGTAGGCGGATCGGGCCGTGCGGTACACCCGGTCGGGTAGATAGCCGCTGATGATGCGCCGATTGGGCGGCGCGTTTGTGGCGGGCGGGTCGAGCGCCACGATGGTTGCGGCAAACCGGCCGGCGAGGTCGCGGACAAACTGGTCGAAGAGCCGGCGGGTGGGATGGGAGTACTCGGGGGAGTAGCAGACGTACGTCTCTTCCGGGATGACACCAGAGTCGGTCTCCCAGAACGACGCGATACGGCCGGGGATCGAATCTGTCGGGTAGTCCACGCACGCGAAGTAGTCCCAGTCGATGTCGAGGACCTCGTCTTCCTCGACACCCTGCCATCGGCGGGCAGGAACGACCTCGTAGTGCAGGGGCTGCCCCGCCACGTTGCGCACCGCCAATGCCGCCCGATGCGGCAGGGCAGTGAGATCTGACTCGAATTTGACCGTACCGATATCGTCGCGCCGTCCCCCGGGATCGTCGTGCACCCACCGGAGCCGGTCGATGCGGCCTTCCATGACGGCGTGGGCGAGGAAGTTGCCCTGGTCGAGGTCCGGGAACTGATCGCGAATCCGGTAGGCAAGGCCGACGCGACGATCTATCAGCATCCCACGCATGTCGCAGTGGAAATCCAGATGCACCACCCGCAAACCGGTGGCGGAGTGAGCCTGCCACAGGTGAAGGAGCTGGTGGTGGCGTTCCATTGTGTAGACGGTTGGCATCACGCTTCCCGGGGGCGCCTGAGGGCGCCCCCAACCATGCGCACGGCCACCCGCCAGAAATAGGCGGTCCACGAGACGATTCCGAACAGCTTGAAGCCGTCTTCGATGAGATGGCGGCCGGCCAGGTCGCCGACGATCTCGAACTCTTCTTCCGGGATCACGACGTCGACGAAGATCGAGAACGCAAAGAACCCGAAGGCAAGCAGCAGCAGGGCAAACTCCGACCGGAGGATCGGCTTGCGGAATCGAAACAAGAACCCGAGAACCAGGGCTCCATACGCCGCGAACACGACCGGCTCGGGTATGTGCAGGCGCTCGGGGAGGACCTCCTCATGCATCAGGTAGAGGTCGTCGAACCCCAGCACCGCCGAGATGAGCCCGGCCCCAAGGAGGAACTGGGCTTCGGGAAGGGTGCGGAGGTCACGATGCAACAGCCAGGCCCCGAAGAGGCAGACCGAGGCGGTGGAGACCCAGAGCGCAACTCCGAAGTTGGAGACCAGCCCGACGTACATGGGAGCCGCGAACTCCGCGACCGGGTCGATGAAGAACAGCCGCAACGGGATGTCGGCGACGAGGTCTACGACGACGAGCACTCCGATGCCGAGCAGCGTCGGCACGTATAGGAGCAGCAGGAGCGGCCGCAACTCGCTGAGCTGCCTGCGAACGGTGGTCGTGGGTCTCTCCGTTGCCGGCAGGCCGTCGCGCGGGTGACTATCCATGGGACATCTCCACCCGGCAATGATCAGCGATCGCCGCACCGACATCGGCAAGCACGACGTCGAATGGCCGGGCGGCGTCGACGATGACACGTGCCCCGGCGTACTCGAGCTTCTCTACCAGCCCCGCCCGCTCGGCTCGCAAGAGCTCGAGCGGCACCTCCTGCTTGCGCTCGTACAGCACGTCGGGCGGAGCGTCGAGCAGGATCACGAGATCGGGCCGCGGGTAGAGCCGGTACAGGAACCAATCGTGGATCCGGTCGGTGAGGCGGCGTTCCCGGCCCCGTTGGGACGGACGGGGCAGTGCATCGAACAAGAAGTGCCGATCGTAGAGCACGATGCCACCCCGCCGCTGGTACCTCCAGGAGACGATCTGGCGATACGACTCCTCGGAGATGCGCCGGAGCAGCCGCAAGAGCCCGCCCAGCTTGCCGCGCCTGTCTGTGCGATGCTCGGCTCCGTGCAGTGACACTCGCGACGGAATCACCCGTCCGGATTTCCTGAGCGACCGCTTGTGGGCGGCCACCTTCAGGTGATGGGCCAGCCGAGACGTCGGCAGTGACATGTTGGCTGATTCGACGCTGGTGCCCATGTAGAGGTAGGTGAGTGGCAGCGGGGAGGCGGAGAGCAGCGCCTGGGCGATCGAGGTCTTGCCCGCTCCGTCGGGCCCTATCAGCGCAATTGTCGTCATTCCCCTGCAGCCCCTTGCCTGTTTCGGACGCCGGCCCGCCGACCAACCACCCAACGTGTTTTTCCTGCCCGGAAGCGGGACGTTACCAGAACGGGGGCGTACCGGCCTACACTTCGCATTGTGGGTGCCGCGAATTGCATTGGGTGGCGCTTGCATCGCGCTGCGTGAGGATTGCCGCCGCACCTCCGAGCCGGCTCCGCCACCCGGAACTCCCCGGCCCCGATCAAGAAATCATAGGCACGTGACGATCTCCTAGAAGCGTTGATCGCGATGCCGAGGAGGATCGTCAATGCGAACGCCTCGAACGAGGGTCCGGCCGTACTTCTTCGTGTCGGTCATTGCCATCACCATGGCCGGGCTGGCGGCGGCGGCCGCAGTCGTTCCACCACCCCCGGCCGGCCTGGTCACCGAGACCGGGGCCGCCACTCCGCATGCCGACGGCTCGGCGACCGCTCAGCGCTTTGCCGACCCACCCGAGTCTCCGGGCCTCGAGCAGGCATTTACCGCGTCGGGTTCGGCCGCCGCCCCGTTGAGCTCTCCCGAGGCCGGTGCCGTGTCGAACACCGTGCCGCCACCCGCCCCCACGACGTCGGTGGCCGCAGCCGGCGCTCCGCCCCCACCGGCCGCATTCGCGGCTCCGCCATCGGCGACGTCGACCACGACGACCGCTCCACCTGCGCCGCCGACCACGACGACCGCTCCACCTGCGCCGCCGACCACGACGACCGCTCCACCTGCGCCGCCGACTGCGACGACCGTTCCACCGGCGACGTCGACCACCACGGCGGCTCCCACGACCACGTCGACGACCCAGGCCGCCGGCGACTTCTCGCGCTGGGTGGCAGGCCATGAGTCTGGTGACCTGTCGGAATGGGCGCGGGTCTCCATTTCGGGAGATGCCGAGGCGCGGGTGACCGAGGAGGTGGCGCATTCGGGACGGTTCGCCAACGCGTTGACCATCCGCAACGCAGACGGTGGCTCGCCGAGCCCCGGGGTCAGGATGGCCGTCGAGAAGGTGCAGCCGCTCCCTGATTCGGACCCCAACAACCTCCCTCCCGAGGCGTTCTACAGCGTGTACTACTACTTCCCCCAGGCGGTGGATTCAACCTGGTGGAACGTCTATCAATGGAAGCAGGCCTATGTGCGCAGCGACGGCTCCCAGACCAGGCATCCGGTGTACACGGTCAACGTCGAGCTGCGCAGCGACGGCGCCATGTATTTCAAGCTTCGGAGCAAGGTCGGTGCCAACGGGGAATACGTTCAGCCGGGCAGCACACCGGCCAGCTCTTCCACCGCCATCCCGACGGGGACATGGGTTCACCTGGAGTGCTTCTACCGCTGGTCACAACAGCCTGATGGCCGGATCAGCTGCTGGCAGGACGGTGAGCTGCTGTGGGACGTGTCGGGCATCATCACCGAGTTCGACCTTCCGTACAACACCCGCAAGCGGCAATGGACGGTCAACAACTACGCCAATGACACAACCCCGGAAACCCACACGATCTTCGTCGATGACGCCGCCGTGAGTTCCTACCGGCTCGGTCCCTGACTCCCCCCGACGTCCCCCCGGGGCGGTATGGACCGCGCCCGGCGGCTCCAGAATCGCGGTAAGGTATCGCCCACAGGGCTAACGCACAGAGTGGTCGCGTCTGCAGCGTGACCACTCGCACACGGGATGGCGATGGAGCAAGTCAACGTTCAAGGGCAGCCGGCGCAGCCGAGCCTGCTCGCTTCCATGTGGCAGCATCGCTGGGTGGTGCTGCTGGCCGTGCTGGCTGCGCTGGCGCTGGGGTTCGTCATCAACGATGCCAAGACCGTCGATTACGTCGCCACCGCCGACCTGATCGTCGAGGATCCACGCGCCTCGTCGCTGCAAGTCACCGACGTGGCTCGCCAGTCCACCCAGGACTCTGAGCGCTACCTGGCCGATCAGGTGGAAATCCTGAGGTCGAGCGAAGCTGCCCTGCTCGCCAGCAACCTCACCGGAGGGGAGATCAGCAGCAAGCAGCTCCTCGAATTCCGCTCCGTGACGGGGGACTCGACCAGCAACCTCATCGAGATCTCATTCCGGGCCGCAACGCCCGCCCGGGCCAAGCAGGGAGCCGACGCCCTGCTCAACGCCTACGAGGCCCTTCTCCAAAGCCGGGTGGAGGCGA
This sequence comes from Acidimicrobiia bacterium, assembly GCA_041619515.1. Classification (GTDB taxonomy): domain Bacteria; phylum Actinomycetota; class Acidimicrobiia; order Spongiisociales; family SHLN01; genus SHLN01. The sequence continues at coordinate 108,695 of JBFKDW010000001.1, read as the reverse complement.
CGGCCGAGGCCGCTCTCGCCAAGCTCGACGCCCTCACCGCAGCCGTCGATGACGAGATCGCATCACTCGGGACTCGCATCGAGCAGCTCACCACCGCCGACCCCGAGCGACTCGAGCTCGAGACACAAGTCGCCGCCGCGGTGCAGCAATTGAACTCGCTGCGGACCGTCCGGGCGTCGCTTCCGCTCGGCAGCGAGGCCCGGCTGGCCATCAACGAGCAAATCGACGAGCTGCTGCGAGACTTCGAGACGTGGCGAGCCGTCCTGGCCATCGAGCTGGAGGACGGGGAGCTGGCGACTCTGCAGGCCGAGCGCGCCGCCGCCATCACCGAGCGAGCCGCGCTGACGGCTCGCCGCAACGCCATTGCAGTCGACGCCGAGCTGGCGGTGGGCGGAGTCACGCTCGCCTCACCGGCGGCGCTGCCCGAGGATCCGGCTGGAATCGGCGATGCGCTGGTGCTGGCGGCCAGTCTCGTGCTCGGGCTGGCGGTTGCGGCCGTGCTGTCCAACTATCTGGCGCTCCGGTACCAGGCGGTCTCAACCCGCGAGTCCCCGGAACAGGTACTGGGAGCGCCCCTGTTGGCCGAAGTTCCCGACTTCGCCCACGAGGGGATCTCATCGGAGGTCCCGGTCACCGCGGCACCCACCTCGGCCGCCGCCGAGGCGTTTCGCTTCGCCGCCGCCGCCATCGACATCCGCGCATCGGCCACCGACGCGAGGATGGTGTCGATCGTGTCGGCCACGGTGGGTGGCGGAAAGACGGCCATGGTTGCGAACGCAGGCATGGCGGCGGCCCGGGAGGGAAAACGAATCCTGCTCGTCGACGGCGATTTCGGGAGCCAGGAGCTCACCCGCCTGCTGACGGACGAGACACCGAAGTGGGGACTGACCGACGTGGTTCAGGGCGATGTGCACCTGCTCAAGGCGCTCGTGGAAGTTTCGCTCGGCGACGGCCGGTCGGTGTCGCTGTTGTCGCGAGGCAGCCGTGATGTCGAGGCGGCCAGCTTCTATCAATCGGTGTTGACCCGGGAGTTCTTTGCCCATCTTCCCATGCTGTACGACCTGGTTCTGGTCGACTGCCCCCCATTGCTGCAGGTGGCCTATGCCAGCACTCTGGTTGCCTACACCGAGGCAACGGTGGTGCTGGTCGTTCACCGGAGCTCGACCCGCCAGCTGGAGGATCTGGCCGATCGCATGGAGCTGATCGGCACGCCGGTCCTGGGTTACGCCTATACCAAGGCGCCGCTGCGGATGGAGATGACGACCGGAGTGGGCTCAACCGCCGACCGGCTCGGGACCACGGAAGAACCGGCCCGGAGCTCCTGGTGGGCGAGGCTCAGATCAGAACGGGCGTGATCGTCTGCGGGGGTGAGTCACCATGAGCTTCAGGACCGGCGGAGGACGAGACCAGGTGATGCAGGCGGCTCCGGCCGTCGCCGCCGGGCTGGCGGCAGGAGGTTTTCTCCTCGCAGTCGCCGACGGCGTCACGGTCCGCCTGGCGATCCTGGCCATCATGGCGGTGCTGTTGGCGACGCTCACCGTCCCGGCTCTCAAGCGGGTGCTGCTTGCCATCGCCCTGTTGGAGATTCCGATTCAGGTGGACATCTACCTGAATCACGACGAGACGGTGGCGCAAGCGAATGCGCTCAGCGGGCTCAACCTGTCGCTCACCACCGTGGTGCTCGTGGCCCTGTACAGCCTCTGGTTCGCCGAGGTGGCGAGCGGAGCCTCCCGGCCGTCCCGGCCGGCTGTGCGGTCTGCGCTGCCGTCGTTTGTGTACCTCGCTCTCGTAACGGCGTCCCTGGCGGTCGCAGGCGACATGCTCCTCGCTCTGTACGAGATCGTGATCCTCGCCCAGGCGCTGCTGCTCTTTTTCTACATCCTCCACCATGTGGCCACCCGGCGCGATCTCATGTTCGTCGTAACGGTGCTCATGGTTGGTCTCGTTGTGCAGAGTGTGATCGTGCTCGGTCTGTGGGTACTGCAAGCCGACGTGGTCGTTGGCCCGGTCAAGGCGGACATCGATTTCAGCCGGGTCAACGGGACCTTCGGATCGCCGAACGCCCTCGGCGCCTACCTGGCGCTGCTGCTGCCGGTCGCGCTCAGCCTGGTGGTCGCCGGGGTCGACGCCTTCCACCGCCGGCTGGGAGGCGCTGCTTTCGTGCTCGGGTCGGTTGCGCTGGTTCTGTCGTTCTCGCGGGGGGCGTGGGTCGGCTTCACCGCCTCGACCGTCTTGCTGGTGGCCGTCGCCTGGCGCCGCCGCTGGGTACGTGGCTCGATGATTGTGGCATTCGGCGCCGTGGTCCTCGTGCTTGCGATCGGATTCCAGGAAGAGATCGTGGTTCGGCTCGCCCAATACAACAACTTGGCGGCTCGCTCGCGACTCCCGCTCATGGAACTGGCGTTCAGCATGATCCGGGACCGGCCGCTCCTGGGGGTGGGCGCCAACAACTTTGCAGCAGCACTCGACCCCTACGTCACGGTCGAATACAGCCAGTCCTGGGTCTCGACGGTCCACAACAAGTACCTGCTCGTGTGGGCCGAAACCGGCATCGGAGCCTTGATCGCGTTCCTGTGGACGATGGTGGCGGCGGTGTCCGCCGGGTGGCGGCTTTCCCGGCTCCGTGATCCGATGATCTCGCCGATCGCGTTTGGGTTGGCGGTGGGGCTGATCGCCAGCATGATCCATATGACCGTCGATCTCTTCCACGGGCGGGCCCAGCTGCAGATGATGTGGGCCGTGATCGGGCTCACCCTCGCCGCCGGCCGGCTCGCCCGGCCCGCCGCAATTGCTGCGACGCCCGACCGAACGCTGAGCGGCACCCGATGACCGCGGGTGACGGGGGGGCCGGAAACGAGGCAACCGACGAGGCGGCACGACGCTTCGGGCTGGGGTCGCTGGCCGCCAACGTAGGTTCGCTTCTGACGAGCAATGTCGTCAACCGGGCCACCAGTTTCGTGGTGTACGCCCTGGTGGCGCGTCTCCTCGGCGCCCGGGAGCTCGGGCAGATCGCCCTGGCGGTCTCGCTGTTTCAACTCGGGAGCCGTTTCGTGCTCCTGGGCCTCGATACGCTCACAACCCGCGAAGTAGCCAAGGACCACCACCAGACCGGCAGGCTCCTGGCGACGTCCAGCGCTGCCGTGACGGTGAGTGCGCTGGTGGCCCTGCCGGTCATGTGGGCGTTCGTCGAGGTCATGGACTACTCCCGGGACACCTCTCGCGTCATTCTCATCTTGTTTGCGGGCATGGTTCCCTACGCGCTCAGTCAGATGACCGAAGCGACCTTCCTCGGTTGGGAGCGCAGCAAGTATGTTGCGGCCTCCAACTCACCGATCTGGATCATTCAGGCCACCACCGTCTTCGTTCTCCTCCAGGCCGGATACGGAGTCGAGATGGTGGCGATCTCCATGGTGGCGGCGTACGTCGCCATGGTGGCGGTCCATTGGGTGCTGCTGCTCCGGACGATCACCCGGTCCCCGCTGGTCGTCGACTTCCGGTTCGTGCCGGCGATGCTGAGGTCGGCGGCGCCCTTTCTCGGTATCCAAGCGCTGAACGCAGTACGCGCCAACATCGGGATCGTGTTTCTCTCACGATTCGCCGGCGAGGCCGCCGTCGGCATCTATTCGGCCGCCAAGCAACTGCTGGTGCCGCTCAACCTCGTATTCCAGGCGACCGGCCTCGGGGTCTTTCCGGCAATGGTGCGGCGCTTCGCGTCGGGAGTCTCGGGGCTGCGCCGGCTCAGCCGGCGGCTGATCGAGTTCACCCTGGCGCTGGCCGTCCCCGCAGTGACCGGACTGTTTGTGCTCGCCGGCCCGCTATTGATCCTGGTGTTTCGTGATCCTGAGTTCGGCGAGTCCGTGGTCGTCCTGCGGATCCTCGTTTGGACCACCATCCAGTTCGCCCTCACCGCCATACTCGGCCAGATCCTGTGGGCCAGCCGTCAGGAGCGCATCTCCTTTCGCATCTCGCTGGCCAACACCATCGTCATGGTGGTGGTGGCGTTCGTCCTCATCTGGAGGTTCGACGTGGTCGGTGCCGCCATCGCCTCGGTGGTGGTTGGGGCGCTCAACGTCGTGCAGCACTACCTGCCGGTAGCCAGGCTCTTCACCCGCCTCGATATTGTGCGTTTGGCCTGGAAGCCGGTGGCGGCTTCGGGCGTCATGGCGGCCGTTCTCCTCGCCACCGGGGCCATCCCGCTCGGACTCCGGATCGTTGCCGGCGGGCTCGGCTATGTTGGAGCTTTGTTCCTCCTCTACCTCCTGGAGGCCGGCGGATACGACGGCCTCAGGGGCCATCTGCGATCGGCCGGGCTGGAGACGTGAGCCCGGCGTCAGCGGCCGAATGAGGGTCGCCTTCCTCTCGTTCGCATTCGGGGAGTACAGCGTGCGGCTCGCCAGCGCCCTCACCGATCACGCCGAGGTCGGCTTGTGGGTGACGGACCTTCAGGCCGAGCCCCACCTGGCGCGATTGGATCATCGTGTGCAGTTCCGGCCGTTCCGAAAGCCGAGAATGCGCCAAGCACTCCGGCAGGTTCCGGCGATGGCTCGCCTGTATCGCCAGATCAGGGAGTTCCGGCCCGACGTCCTGCACATCCAGCAGGGATACGTCTGGTTCAATCCGCTGCTGTGGTTCATGCGCGGCTGCCCGGTGGTGGTGACCGTTCACGACCCCACTCCGCACGTGGGCGATCGGCTCGGCCGCAAGACCCCCCAGATCGTCGCCGACCTCGCCTACCGGAGGGCAAACGCAGTCGTCGTCCACAATGAGCAGATGAAGGGCGAGATGACCAAGCGGGGCACCGCCGCCGACAAGGTTCACGTCGTCCCGACCGTGATCAGGGGAAATGCCGAGGCGGGCGATGGCGTCCCCGAGCCCGGAAACGTCGTGCTCTTCTTCGGACGGATCTGGCCGTACAAAGGGCTCGAATACCTCATCCGGGCCGAGCCGCTGATCGCTGCCGAGGTCCCCGAGGTCCGGATCGTCATCGCCGGTGCGGGTGAGGACTTCGCCCGGTATCGACGAATGATGGTGCATCCGGAACGTTTCGAGGTTCTCAACGAGTTCATCCCCTTCGACGACACCGCCCGCTTGTTCCAGCGCGCCAGCGTGGTGGCACTGCCCTATATCGACGCCACCCAGAGCGGAGTCATCCCCACCGCCTACAACTTCGGAAAGCCGGTTGTGGCGACCACCGTCGGCGGACTGCCATCCATGGTCGACGACGGGGTGACCGGATATCTGGTGGAACCTCGGGACGTGGAGGCTCTGGCCGCCGCCATCGTCAGGCTCTTGAAGGATCCTTCGCTCCGGGCTCGTCTGGGGGAGCAGGGCAAGCAGAAGGCAGAGAGGGAGTTTGCCGCCGAAGCCGTGGCCGTCGAGACGCTCGCGGTGTACAGGAGCGTTGTTCGACCGTGATCCGGCTCAGGCGAAGTAGCGGTAGAGGGCGGCCCCGGCCCGCTCGGTGATGGTGTCCGGAATCCGTTCATCGGTCAGCAGTCGCGTGAGAGCAGGCATGAGCTCGGCGAGCCGTCCGGGCGGGGAAGGTGCCGGTGGGGTGTCGGGAGTGCGCGACAGGAAGACGATGGGCTTCTCCTCGGATGCATATTTGCGCTTGTAGCGGATGAGCCCGTCCTGATCCTGATCGGTCAATCCCAGATCCAGCAGGCGTGCGCCCCGCCGCCGGGCGTGTTCGATGCCGGCCCACATGAGCGCGTCGTTCGGGCGCGAGCCGGAGAATCGGGCATCCGAGGCGTTGAATTTGTAGTACAGGGTGTCCTTCCATTCCAGGAACAGCACCCCGGCTGCGATCTTGTCGTCGATGCGGGCCAGTAGGAGGGCGCCGCGGCCGGGTGCGATGAACTCACGCCACAGGTTCTCGAAGAACCGGTACGGCTGGGCGAGCAGCCGGTATTTGTGCTTGCGGATGCGCAGATGCAGCTCGTAGAACGCACGCAGCTCGCCGGAGGACTCCGCCTCGGCTACCTCCACACGGTCGCGCCGGGATCGACGAACGGCCCGCCGGGCCGATGGGTCGAGGCGGGCCCACGGGTCGTCGGCCAGGAGGTCGATTCCGTGCCAGCGGGCCCGGCCGGTCACGGCTACCCGCTCGTCGGAGAGGGGCACCCGGCTGTGGAGGCATCGGATGGTGAGCGGCAGGGAGTCTCCCGGCAGTCCGGTGAGCACAGCCTGCCACTGCGAGGTGGAGGAGACGATCGGATCGCAATAGTCGGAGAACGGGAACGATGCCAGGCGCGGACCGCTCAGCCCGTCGACCCGGGCGTAGGCCAATCCTGCAGCAGGCTGGGAGCCGGCCATGAGGACACTGCCCCGAGACTCCAGCCGATAGGTCTGGGCGACGGCTCGCAGCCACGGCGGGGATTGAAACACGTCCGAGTCGCGATCGCTCACCAGCGTGTCCCAAATCGGATCGGTCCCAGGGTCGACCGTGATGGTGCTGCTCACGACGTCGATCTGGTCCTCCGCGCTCGGGGTGCGTCCGTGAGCGGGTCGTAGGCCGCCAGCAGCTTCGGCGCCTGGCGGTCCCACGACAGGAATTCGGCGACACGGCGCCGACCGATGTCGCCCATTCGGCGCCGCTCGGCGGGATCGTCGATGAGCTTCGACAGCTTCTCCGCGAAGTCGCGCTCGCTGTTGGCCCTGGCGTACAGCGCCGCCTCCCCGGCGGTGACCCGATGCTCGGGCAGGTCGAAGGCTACGACGGGCTTGCCGAGCGCCAGATACTCGGTCATCTTGATCATGGTGGAGCGGTCGTTGAAGGGATTCGACGGGTCGGGATCGACGCAGATGTCCGCACTCGACAGGTACCGCATCAGCGTCTCGTCCGACACCCGTCCCGTCAGCCAGACCTGGTCCTCGAGGTCGAGCTCGGCGCGCAGCCTCTCCAGCTCTCGCCCGGCGTCGCCGGTACCGATGAGCACCGCATAGAAGTCCGTTCGTCCCAGAGTCACCTTGAGGTGATGCAAGGCCCGGAGCAGATAGTCGACGCCGTCTTGATAACCCATCACCCCGACATATCCGATGATGGCCGGGGCCTTCGCCCTCAGCTCTTCGTCGGGCTCCACCAGCCGGACCCGGTTCAGGTCCGGCCCGTTGCGCACCACCCTCACCCGTTCGGCCTCGACGCCCCCCCGTTCGATTGCAATGGCGCGGTAGGACTCGTTGGTCGAGATGACCAGGTCTGCGAGCCGAAACGACAGCTTCTCGAAGGCCTGCAGCATCCGATGGGCAATGCCGCCGCCGGACGCCGCCCCGAACCGTGCCAGATACATTTCAGGCGACAGGTCGTGATGATCGAAGACGAAGCGCTTGCCGAACGGCTTGAACAGCGCCGCCAGCACTGCGAACGTGTCGGGCGGATTGTGGGCGTGGATGATGTCGAATCCTCGCCGGACGGCGACGTAGGCGGTCAAGAGCGCCGAGGCCAGCCACGAGTACCCGTATTCGATCAGGTAGCCGAGGGTGCCCTGCCCGCCCGGCGGCGCCGGATAGCGATATACCCGAACGCCGTCCACCGTCTCGGTCCGCTTCTGGCCGTTGGCGGCGGGGCAGATGACATCAACCCGGTAGCCGTCCTGGGTGAGGGTGGCCGCCTCCCGGCGAACCCGGGCGTCTTGCGGGTACGGGTTGTTCTCGAGGAGCATGAGAACCCGCTTCTTCCTCGGCCCTCGTCTACCACCCAATGCCTTCGTAGCCTCCCTGGCCCGCCCCGGCCCCCTTGGCGATGCCCGTGAGATCGACGAGCACCTGATCCGCGGCCAGCAGGTGGGCGACATTGATGAACTCCGGGCTGCTGTTGGCGAGCACGATGACATCACTGGATTGCACCACCTCCTCGAGACGGGGGCGTATGAGGGAAGCAATGTGGGGAATCTCTTCTTCGAGGAATGCCTTGTTTGCCCCAACCAGACGTTCCAGCTGAACGTGCTCGTCGTATACGCTCACCCGATAGCCGCGGCCGATGAGCGTTTCGATGAGCGAAACGGTCGGGCTCTCGCGCACGTCGTCGGTGCCGGCCTTGAAGCTGAGTCCCAGCACCCCGATCCGCTTGTGCCCGATGGCCTCGATCATGGCGATGGCCCGGCGAATGTGGGCCTCGTTGCTGGGGATTATCGAATTGAGCAGCGGTGATTCGGCGTCGAGCTCCCGAGCACGATAGGCGAGGGCGCGGGTGTCCTTCGGCAGGCACGACCCTCCGAATGCGAAGCCCGGCTTCAGGTAGGCGGCGGAGGTGTTGAGCTGGTCGTCTCGACAGAAGATGTCCATCACCTCGCGCCCGTCGATGTTGTGCAACCTGGCGAGGTTGCCGATCTCGTTGGCGAAGGACACCTTCAGGGCGTGGTAGGAGTTGCTCACGTATTTCGCCATCTCGGCGGTCGCCAGCCCGGTGCGAATGGTGGGGGAGGACACGCTCGCGTAGAGCTGCTCCACGATGTCACCGCTGCGGGTGTCGAGCTCGCCGATGAGCGTGTAGCTCGGGTGATCGAAATCGTCGATGGCGCTTCCTTCCCGCAGGAACTCGGGATTCATGCTGACACCGAAGTCGACTCCCGCCCGCTTGCCGGAGGCCTCCTCCAAGATCGGGACGATCCGATCACCGGTCGTGCCGGGCAGGACCGTGCTGCGTACGACCACCACGTGGTAGCCGCTTCCCCCGGCCAGTGCCCGTCCGATCTCACGGGAGACACGCTCTACGTGACTGGTGTCCAGGCTCCCGTTGGGCCGGCTGGGGGTGCCGACGCACACCAGGCTCACGTCGGAGGCTGCGATCGCCTCGGCAGAATCGGTCGTGGCTCGGAGGCGACCGGCCGAGAGCCCCGCCCGCAGCGCCTCTTCCAAGCCGGGCTCGATGACCGGCGACCGGCCGGCCCCGACCATGGCGGCCTTCTCGGCATTGATATCCACCCCGATGACCTCGTGGCCGTCCCGGGCGAGGCAGGCTGCGGTGACGGTGCCGACGTAGCCGAGCCCGAAGACGCTCACCCTCATGCGCGCACACCTTGTGCCTGCGGGCCACCGATGCCGGCCGGCTCGGCGGTGTCCGTCAGGCGGCGAAAGACCTGTGCCATGTCTGCGGCAGTCTGCTGGGCCTCGAAGCCTGCCTGGACCACCCGCCTGCCGGCCCGGCCGAGCCGGGTCCGGAGCTCGGGAAGGCGAATGAGGCATTCGAGCGCGTCCGCCAAGGCCGGCGCGTCCCGCTCGGGAATCAGTAAGCCGCTCTCGCCGTCCTGCACCAACTCGGGGATCCCCGCCACGCCGGTTGTGACCACGGGCAGCTCACATGCCATCGCCTCCATCAGGCTGACCGGGATCCCATCGCGATCCCCATCGGCGGCGACAACACAGGCAAGGGCGAAGATCTCAGAGGCGCGGTAGCGGCCGAGCACCTCATCCTGGCCGAGTGCCCCCACCAGGGTGACGTGCGAGCGCAGACCGTGCCGGTCGACGAGCTGCTGCACATGCCGGCACCCGTCGTCGTCGCCGAGGACGATCTGACAGTCGAACGACAGCCCCCGATCGCGCAAGATGGCGCATGCCTCGATCAGATACTCGTGGCCCTTCTTCTCCACCCACCTCCCCACCGACAGAATCCGGGGGGGTGCGGACGCAGGGCGGTCGGGCCGGGGTGACATCAGGCTGGTATCGACGCCACAGTGCACCACCGAGACATCCGACGCCGACAGGGTGGGGCAGAGGTCGGTGATGAAGCTTCGATGGAACTCGGAGATGGTCACCACGTGCGTGGCGCTGGCAAGCTGGCGCCTGACGTTCACCCGGTCTCTTCCGAACAGGCCGAACGCGTGCGGATTGATGGTGAATGTTGTCCCGATGAGATCCCGTACGATCCCGGCCGCCAGGGCCTCGAGCCAGACGAAGTTGGCGTGCACGTGTCGGATGCCCCGGTCTTCGATCATTGCTGCGAACAGGACGCTCTTGGGGAACAGGGCGAGGGCGAGGGCCAGCACTTTTGGCTCGCGGTAGGTCTGGGCAACCACCCTCGCAAGCGCCCGAAAGTAGGCGGCCGGGCTTCGCCGCAGGAAGCGAGCCTGCGCCTGCAGGAGGCGCCGCGAGAGCCCCCGGCTGTAGTGGGCACGCCCCGCCAGCGCCCGGGCTTCGGGCGATGCGGCCGGATGCCTGGGTCGCATCAACGAGAACACGCTGACCTCCACGCCATGTCGTTGGATCCAGAACATCTCCCGAGCGATGAAGGTCTCGGTCAGGTACGGGAACCGATGCAGGATGTAGGCGACCCCGAGCGAACCGTCCGGAGGCGCAGCGTTCGATCGGTCGCTCATGGCGTGCCCTCCCGGGGCCCGAGCCCCTCGAGCAGGAGGTGATGGAGCATCATCGAGAGGTACCGCGGGTACGATCGCCGGTCGGTGAGGAAGCGGTAGTTGTTTCGTGAGTGGAACGCGAAGCTGCCGTCGGCTTCCTGATGCGCCAGGGTGCGGCGGTAGGCGGCAGCCACCTCGGCGCTGCCGTCTGCCATCCCCAGGCCGTGCGCCTGGCTGAGAGCTCGAGCGACGGCGGTCGCGTAGTAGGCGACCTCGGGCTTCAGGTGCGTGCAGTCGTAGCGGGCCGTCCCGCCGACCAGGCCGCCGGTGAGATACGCAGCCAGACCCTCCAGCACCGGCAGGGCGCCCGGGTCGCCGGTGATCCGGTGATAGTGGACCAGGTCCATGAATTCGAACGCGTTGTACTGGTAGCACAGAAAATGAACCCGCGTTCGGCCCGCATGGGCTCCGACGGCGTACGGCAGCTCGCCATCGGGCTGCTGAACGTGTTCGAGCCAGCGGAGCATGTCGGGGGCCTCGCGGAGAAAGTCCTGGTCTCCGGTCACCTCGGCCAGGCGGGCTGCGGTCCACAGGAGGAGCGTGCTGTTGTTCGGGACCCCGCCCCCGTTCCCCGGGGAGTGTGCGAAATAGTTGACTGCCAGCATCCCGGCGCGAGGCTGTGACCGGAATCCGATGGCGCCCCGCAGATACGAGTGCCAGCGGGTGGCGCCGTCGAGGAACTCGGTCCGGCCGGTCCGTGCATAGCTCTCGAGCAGGCCGAGGGCGGCGAAGCAGCCCTCAACGGTGGCCACGCGTCCACTCCACTCGGGGTTTGGATAGGCCCAGTGCCCGTCGTCGTGCTGCAGGCCCAGGACGGACTCCGATGTCCGCACCGCCAGCTGCTCGTACCGGTCCTGGGAGGTGGCGTCGTGGAGCAGCCAGTTGTCGAGAATCCAGTATCCCTGTGCCTGTAAATAGACGAGATCGTCGGTCCACGGGAGCCGGCGGCTGTAGCTCTTGGCGAATCTACCCACCCGGGCGTTGAATCTGATGCCGGGATCGGGCCCGGCCAGCACTCCGTCGGGCGTCCAGTGGGCCGCCACCAGGTAGCCGTGGAGTTGGTGAGCCGCCGCCAGGCAATCGGGACGGTGACCGCGGTCGCCGGCGGCCGCTGGGAGATCAGAAGAGACCCGGAAGTCCCGGGGCGAGCGGGTCATATGACAGCCGGCACCGTGTAGGACATCGAGCGTAGGTTCGCCGGGAAGCGCTCGATGGCAGCGGCCACCCGTTCGATGCCTGCCTCGGCGAGCTCTGGGTACATCGGGAGGGAAAGGACCTCCCTCGCATACTGCTCTGCGATCGGGAAGTCGCCCCTGCTGTGGCCGAGGTCGGCATACGCCGGCTGCAGGTGGATGGGCACCGGATAGTGGATGACGGTCGAGATGCCCTCGTTCGACAGGTGCCGTTGCAGCCGGTCACGCTGTTCGCACCGGATGACATAGAGGTGGTAGACCGCCTCGGCTCCCACGCCGTCTCCAGGGGGAGCTAGGACCCCTTCGCTGTCGCCCAGCAGCCGGTTGTAGGCGGCGGCGTTGGCACGTCGTCGCCGGTTCCAGTCGTCGAGGTAGGGCAGCTTCACCCGCAGCACTGCGGCCTGTAGCGTGTCGAGCCTTCGATTGTGGCCCTTGCTCACGTGGTGGTATTTGACGGGTGATCCGTAGTTACGGGCCAAACGCAGGGCGTCGGCGATGTCGGGATCGTTGGTCACCACGACACCGGCGTCCCCGAGTGCTCCCAGGTTCTTGGCCGGGTACAGGCTGAACGCGGCTGCGTCGCCGAAGGTCCCCACCCGATTGCCGCCGTACCGTGCACCGTGAGCCTGGGAGGCGTCCTCGACGACGGCCAGCCCGTGCCGCCGGGCGATTTCCATCAGTGGTGCCATGTCCGCCGGGTAGCCGTACAGGTGGACGGGCACGATCGCCCTGGTGTCGGGTGTGATCGCTCGCTCGACGGCGGCGGGATCCATGTTGAAGGTGCCCGGGGCAAGGTCGACGAGCACCGGCCGGGCGCCAGCGTGGCTGATCGCCAGGGCCGTGGCTATGAACGTGTTGGCCGCCGTGATCACCTCGTGGCCGGCCCCGACCCCGCAGGCGGTGAGTGCCAGCTCCAGGCCTGAGGTGCCGGAATCGACCCCGACCGCGAACCGGGTCTGGCAGTACGCGGCGAACTCCTCCTCGAACCGCTCGACACTGGCCCCCAGTATGTAGTCACCCCGCTCGAGCACGCCGGCAATGGCGGCATCGATGTCGGGGCGGATCTGGCTGAGCTGGGCGCCCAGGTCGACGAACGGAACCGGGGCCCGGTTGCTCATGGTCAGCTTGCCTTCGAGCGCGATGGTGTTCTCGCACCGACGGGCACCGGTGCTCCGTTGAGGGCGATGGAGCGGTCGATGGCTTCCATCACTTCGACCACCGCCAACCCGGTCCATCCGTCCGACAGTGGACGGCGGCCGGAGGCGACGCACTCGAGGAAATCCCGGCACTGGTTCTTGAGGGGCTCGCTCACATCGACCTTGGGGCTGATGATGTCGCCGTCACGAATCGAGAAGTGGAATTCCCCGAATGAGGAGACCTCGTCAGGATTCGGCGTCACGCCCTTCTCGTACACCCGCACCTGCTCCGACGTCTTGATGTCGTCGAAGACGATGCGCTGCTTGCTGCCGACGACTACCACCTCGCGCACCTTGTTGGGGTCGGCCCAGCTGACGTGGATATGGGCGACGACGCCGTTCTGGTATCCGATGGAGACGAACCCGAAGTCCTCGTTGGTGTCGCGCAGCACGGTCCGGCCGACGGCGCTCACCCAGGCGGGCGGAGATTCCAGGAGGTAGTTGAAGATGGAGATGTCGTGCGGGGCCAGGTCCCAGAGCGCGTTGACGTCGTGGCGAATCGGCCCGAGATTGGTGCGCCGCGAGTACATGTAATACAGGCTGCCGAGCTCGCCGTCGCGCACATATCCTTTCACTTTCTGGATTCCGGCGTTGTACAGGAACGTATGGCCGACCGCCAACGTCAGTTCACGCTCATCGGCGAGCGCCAACAGTTCGGCTGCCTCTTCGGCGCGAGTTGTGATCGGCTTCTCGACCAGCACATGCTTCCCGGCCTCCAGGCATCGCCGGGTGACGTCGTAGTGGGAGCTGGCCGGCGTGCAGATGACCACTGCGTCGGTGTCCGGTGAGGCCAGCAGATCATCGAGATCCCTCGCCAGGGTGACGTCCCGGAACCGCTCGGTGACGGCCTTGCGGCGGACCGGGTCGTGTTCGTATGCGGTTATCGAGGCCACGTCGGCCAGCTCGGTGAGGACTCGCAAGTAGTTGACACCCCAGTACCCGCAGCCGACCACGCCCACCCCCAACGAAGCAGTGCCGATGTCCGGACCCAAATGATGAGTTTCGCTCCCGGTCATCGCTAGCGGGCTCCCTTGCCGGCGAGGACCGCCGGCAGTGTTCGAGCGAGCAGCTTCAAGTCGTGGGTGATCGAGGGCCGGCGGACGTAGCCGATGTCCATCTGCATCATCTCGGTGAAGGTGACCCGTCCTCGCCCGTACACCTGCCAGACACCGGTGATGCCGGGCAGGGCGGCAAGTCGCTCGTAGTGCCACGGCTCGTATTCGGCGACCTCGTACAGCGGCACGGGTCGCGGCCCCACCAGGCTCATCTCCCCTTTGAGCACGTTGACCAGCTGTGGCAGCTCGTCGAGGCTGGACCGGCGAAGAATCCGTCCGACCCGTGTCACCCGGGCGTCGCCGGTCAACTTGAAGCCGGAGGAGGACCTGTCGAGTTTCCCGTTCACGAAACGACTGATGTAGCTCTGGTGGGTGGCGTCGTCCGCATCTGCCACCATCGAGCGGAACTTGTAGCAGCGAAACGTGCGCGGTTCCCACCATGTCTGACCGCGGCGGGCGAGGCGAGCCGACCCGGCCCGCTCCTGCACGAAGATGACAGGACCGCGACTGTCCAGCTTGATTGCCAGTGCGATTACGGCAAGCGCCGGGGCCGTCGCGATGAGGAGCGCCAGGCTCAACCCGATATCGAGTGCCCGCTTGCAGACGTAGCGGACTTCATAGAGGACCCTGCGGCGGGCGGGCGCCAGCCGCACCGCCTCGGTCGTGTTCCCCGGTGAGTGCGCGGACGCCCCCGATGACCCGTTGCCTTGCATTCGTCTCCGCCTCTTCGTGTCCTCGGCACGCAGCATCGTGCCCTCCCAACCGGGATGGAGGAGCTCGAGACCCGGGAAGTCCGCTCCACCCACCGTGACAATCTAGCAGCACTATAAGCGTGCCCCAGCACTGTGCCGAGGATCTTGCGGGACGAACTCTCTGCGGTGCAGGAGACTCTCCGGGTCGAGGTGACCGCCCGGCGGGACGGACCGAGGACCCGTCCCCCCGGCCGGAAACCGGACCCGGTGCCGGCGGCGTTCACCCCCGGGTGTGCCATGATTATCAAGCCGCGGCCGGTTTCGACCGACGAATAGGGGCGAGACGGCATGGTCAGCAAGAGCGGCAGGTGAGCATATGTGTGGAATAGCGGGAGTGTGGTCACCGGAGCCGATCGGGTCCCCGGAGACGATCGACGCCCACGTGCGCCATATGGCCGAAATGCTGCGCCACCGCGGGCCGGACGACATCGGCAGCTGGTCCGATGGCCGCATTGCCCTCGGTCACACCAGGCTTTCCATTCTCGACCTCTCCTACGCCGCACACCAGCCGATGGTCGACGAGGCCGATGCCGTCCGGCTCGTATTCAACGGCGAGATCTACAACTTCCCGCAGCTGCGGGAGGAGCTCATCGGGCTCGGACATCATTTCAAGAGCACGTCGGACACCGAGGTGATCCTGCGCGGCTACATGCAGTGGGGTGACGGGGTGGTCGCCCGGCTGCGGGGCATGTTCGCCTTCGCCATCTGGGACGGCAACGGGGACCGCATGCTCCTGGCCCGTGACCGAATCGGACAGAAGCCGCTCAACTACGGCTGGGCGGGTTCGAGCTTCGTCTTCGGGTCGGAGATCAAGGCCTTGCTTCGCTGGCCGGGGTTCCAGCGGGCCGCCAACCTCGACGCCCTCGAGCAGTACTTCCTGTTCCGGTACGTACCGGGCACCGACACCGCGTTCGAAGGAGTCCACCGCCTGGAACCGGCCCACTATCTCACGATCGATCACGCCGGCCGGATCGACAAGCGCAGGTACTGGCAGCTCCCGGAACCCGGTTCGGGCTCGCCACGAGACCAGGAGGCGCTCGAGGCCGAGCTCCTGGATCACCTGGATGAAGCGACCCGGATGCGCATGATCTCCGACGTGCCGCTCGGCGCCTTCCTGTCCGGGGGAGTCGACTCCTCGGCGGTCGTTGCTTCGATGGCGCTGGCGTCCCCGGAACCGGTCCGCACCTTCACCGTCGGGTTCGAAGCCGCCAGCGGCATCGATGAGCGGAAGTACGCTCGGATGGTCGCCGATCTCTACGGAACCCATCACACCGAGTACGTCATCAGCCCCGACGTCGACGCCATCACCCACAGCCTCGCCTGGTTCTACGGCGAGCCCTACGCCGATGAGGTGACGATTCCCACCTACTGCATTTCGGCGATTGCACGGCGGGACGTGACCGTCGCCCTCAACGGTGACGGCGGCGATGAGGCGTTTCTCGGCTATCGCCGCCACGCCGCTTCGCGCATGGGGGCGAGGATCGACCACATTCCGCTGCCGGTGCGGCGCATGATCTCGGCGGTGGGGCGCAATCCCAGGCTGCTCCAGAGCCACAGCCGAACCGTGCGCAACATCGGCAAGGCACTGGCGGGAGCGGCACGAACGCCCGTCGAGCGCTATACCGATTGGGTGACGTATGGGACCGACGACATGCTCGACGTGCTCGCCACTCCCGACACCCGCGAACGGCTCTATCGCACTGCGGTCGAGCGCTTCTCCCCGTACTTCGCAGGCGCCATCCGTCCCGAGGACGCAGCCTCCCGAGCGGACATGCAGGCACTTCTGAACGAGAACCTCGAGGTACGGGTCGACATAGCCACGATGGCAAACGGCCTGGAAGGGCGATCCCCGTTCCTCGACCACAAGTTCCTGGAGTGGGCGGCGGCCATCCCGCCACAGCAGCGGATGCAGGGCATGGAGCTCAAGTCGTTGCTCAAGAAGGCCCTGTTGCCCCGGGTCCCCAAGGAGGTCATGTACCGACCGAAGCAGGGGTTCTTCATGGACTTCGCCTTCCTGAGCGCCCGGGAGAGCATGATCCGGGACGTGGTGCTCGCCCCTGCCGCCACCGGCCGTGGCCTCCTCGACTCGGCCAAAGTCCGGACCCTGCTCGACCAGCACTACGGGGGCGGCAACCGCCACAACGCCGAGGTGTTCATGTTGTTTGTTCTCGAGCAATGGTTCCAGATGTGGATCGACCCTCCGGCGATACCCACCAGCCCCCCGCCCACGCCGCGCATCGACGTCTGAGCCTCAGCGGCACTCAGGAAACGGGGGCACCCCATGTCTCGGCCATGGCCGCGAAATACTTCTGGATGCGATCGATGTCCCCGATCGGATCTGCGCTCCGCTCACGGGCCGGCGTGACGTCGGCCGCCTCGATCCGGGTTGCCCCCGGTTTGGGGGTGGCAACAGGCCGGATGACAACGGTGCCACCGTCGTCGCCGGCAGCCGACGATCGTGCCGTAGACGCGGAGGGTGCCTCCGCCGTGTCGGATCCAACCCGCCCGGAGAGGCGAGGACCGCTCGGTTCACGGACACTCGGCACCGGGGCGGGCTCATCGGGCCGGAACAGCCCGGGGATACGTCCGGCTCCACGCACCGACCAGCGCTCAATGGTCGTCCACAGCCAGGCCTGGGTGGTCTCCCACTCGTAGTCGGGCTTCGGCAGCAGCTCGGAGCGCTGCCAGGTGGCAGCCGTTCGGCTGGAGACTCCGAGGCGCGACGCGAGCTCTACCAGGTCCACGACATCCGGCGGGGTGCGACGGGTACGGGTCTTTCGAAACCAGATCGACCTGCTGCGCTGGCCTGCCCACTTGTGCACGGCCTCCCAGAACCACAGGTCGGTGGTTCCGACGCGGAGGTCGGGGGGAGGCAGGACCGAGCGCCGGAACCAGCGCGAGACAGTGGAGGTGCCAACGCCGAGCCGCTCGGCGATGGCGGCTTGATCCACCAGGTCTGGCTTTTGCCCCTTGCCGCGCGCGCTCATGTCGATCAGGGTAGACGCAACTTCAGTAGAGCGCCCGGGGTCTTCCGAGCGGGCTGTCAGGTCCGGAGGCGGGCGGAGTTTCCGACAAAGTCGGCGAATTCGGGCTCCGGCAGGGGCGCGGCAATATGGTATCCCTGGGCGGTGTCGCACCCGAGCCTGCGCAAGAACTGGTACTGCGCCTCGGTCTCGACCCCCTCGGCCACGATCTCCATGTTGAGGCTGTGCCCGAGCCGTACGATTGCCTCGGAGATGGCCGAATCGTCGGGGTCCTCCGGCAGGGAGGAGATGAACGACCGGTCGATCTTGAGCACGTCGATGGGCAGTCTGCTGAGGTAGCTGAGCGATGAGTATCCGGTGCCGAAGTCGTCGATCGAGACTCGGATCCCGAGGTCGCGCAGGCCTCCCAGAGTGTGGCGCGCCACTTCGATGTTTTCGATGAGGGTCCCCTCGGTCACCTCCACCTCCAGGCGATCGGGACTGACCCCGGCCCGTCCCAGCGCGTCCTCCACGGTCGTGGCCAGGTCTCCATGATGGAACTGATGGGAGGAGACGTTGACCGAGAGCACGAGGTGGTCGACCCCGGCGTCGAGCCAGGTCCGCATTTGCCTGCAGGCGGTCTCGATGACCCAGTGATCGAGCGGGATGATCAGCCCCGTTTCCTCCGCCAGCGGGATGAACCTGTCGGGCATGATGAGACCATGCTCGGGATGGTGCCATCGCACCAGCGCCTCGACTCCGGTGAGACGGCCGGTGGCCAATTCCAGCTTGGGCTGATACCACAGCGAGAGCTGTCCGGATGAGTTGATGGCGGTGCGAAGGCTGGTGATGAGGGCCAGGCGGTCGGAAGTCCTCTGTCGCAGCTCGGGTGTGTAGAACTGGAAGGCGTTCCGGCCCAGGTCCTTGGCCGCGTACATCGCCAGCGCTGAGTCCCGCAGCAGTGCATCGGCGTCGTCACCGTCCATGGGAAAGACGGCTACGCCGATGCTGGCAGACACGTACAGGTCGCGCCCCGAGATCCGGTAGGGTTCGGCGAGGGCGGCTACCGTCTTGTCGGCTACGGCTTCGGCGGCGGTCGTGTCGTCGGCACCCTCCACCACGATGGCGAACTCGTCACCACCGAGGTGGGCGACCGTGTCGGCTGCCCGCACCGTCTCGGACAGCCGCTCCGCCGCCCGCTTGAGCAGCTCATCGCCCACCTCATGGCCCAGCTGGTCGTTGACCACGCTGAAATTGTCGAGGTTGACGAACAGGACGCTGGTCCAGCCACCGGAGCGATGGTTTCGCTTGATGGCCTGGGCCAGCCGGTCACGGAAGAGGACCCGGTTGGGGAGTCCCGTGAGTGAGTCGAACTGGGCCAGATACTCGAGCTCGGCACGCGCCTGCTCCCGCTCGGCGTTGTGCCGCGCCTTTGCCTCGAGCCATCTCCGCCGAGTGTTGCGGGCGGCCGGCCGAAACAGGAACATGGCCTCAGCTACGAGCAGCAGGAGCCCGCCACTGAGCAGGAGGAATTGCAGCCGGGCCATGGATTGGACCCGAGCCTCGGCCTCCCGCTGATACTGCTGCACCACCGCCTCCATGCGGGCGCGGAAGGCACTCGAGCTCAGCGCCAGCAGCGAGGCGTCCGATTGACTGGGGAGCTCGACCAGCGCCGATCTGGCGATGTTGACGACCTGATTGAAGAGCGGGTCCGCCAGTCCCAGCAGCCGGTCGACCTCCTGGCTGGGGGCGCCCGGTAGGCCGAGTGCGGGGTCTCCGAACTGCAGGCCGATATAGGCGCGAGAGAACGTCTCGATCTCTGATTCGAGGGCCTGCGCCGCCGCCTCGTCCCGTCCTCCCGTCTCTGCCAGATGCGACACCGAAGTCCCGATCTCGTAGGTGAGCCCGGGCAGGTCGGCCGCAACATTGAGGACCCCAACCTCGGCGGCCTGGGTTCTGAGCTCCCGGGCCACGAGAACGGTCGAGAGCATCATCATCGTCGCGATCAGACCAAGACCGAGGATGTACCGCCCGGCCGGCTTGTGCGGCGGATTGGCAGATGACCAGCGAATCGCTGAATTCTCGGGCGCGGTGACGTCGCTCATGCGTCATGAGGTATCGGGATCTGGAAGGCCCTACCTGAGCACTTAGGCTCCCCCCGCCGGCCGCTTCTCCCTGTACGCGGCGAGCAAGTCGGCCGCTTCGGCCGCGTCGAGTTTCTTGATGGCCTCGCGCAGGGTTACCCCCGACATCCGGTGGGTGCGCGGTCTCACCCAAGCGGCAACCAGGCCCGGCCGACGGCGTGACGTGTCCCGCAGGACCCACCCGATCGCCTTGCGGATGAAGAACTCCCGTTCCTCGAGCATGGCATCTGCGTATCGGCCGAACCGCTCGAAATCGCCGCCGCCGGCGCGCAACGGTTTGAGAAGTGCCAGGAGTGCCGATCGGCGAATCCAAAAGTCGGCGTCGCCCGCCCAGCGGTCCAGCTCGGCGCCCAGCTCCGGGAAGTGCTCGATCAGCAGCCCGGCGACCGAGACGGCCAGCTTGTCGACCAAAGCCCAGGTCTTGGACTCCCGCAGCATCTGTTCGACAAGCCCGAGGTCGTCTGGTTCGAGCACCGGGTTGTAGCTCTCGAGTATCCCGACGGCCGCCATCCGGAGCTCGAAGACCTCGCGGTCCCACAGTCCCTGTGCCAGGCGGAGGACGGCGTGTCGCTCGAGCTCCGGGTGCGAGCGGTGCACGCGACGGACGGCCCCGGTGACGGTGGGGACGGTGGCGCCGATGAACTCGAGATCACTCTTGAGGTAGGCCTTCTCACGGACCGCTCGCTCTTTGGTGGAGGACGCCGTGAGCTCGCGCTCGATGTCGGCGATGAGGGAAGGCGCGCTCATCACGCCGCCGCTATGTGCCGAGAGTTTGCCGGATGGGTTTGGCGACCTCGTCGTACTCGGCGTGCCTCCCGGTGGCGAGCTTGCTGTACACGAGGTCCCCATCGACCGTCACCTCGAAGACCCCACCCTTCGACGGGATGAGCAAGATCTCAAACGCTTGCCCGAACTCCTCGAATAGATCTTCTGCCATGCCGACCGCACGGCCCGTATAGTTTCAAGCTCTGCAGAACTCGATCGTGACGTTCATGGCCGGCAGGCTAGCCCGCTGCCGGAGGATCAGGGATGCGAGGGGATGCCCACGCGCATCGTCGTGCCGCAGAAGCCCTCGACGAGGTCCCGGGCGGCCACTTCCACCTCCGAGACGCCCGCCGGGATCACCACCCCCCGCAGCCTGCGCGTGAACGGCTGCTCGTCGACGTGGGGATGGGTGAGCGCCCGAGTGCCGAGCACCGTTCCATCCGGCGAGCGAATCTCCCAGGCATCGGCGTACTTTTCCCAGCCGGTATCGGCGGACCGGACTGCGACGTCGAATCGGTAGGTGGCGTCCGGTTCGGGCTGCACTTCGACTTCCACGACGTGGGCGCACCCATCGGCCTCTATCGGGCCGCCGGGGAGTGCATCGTCCTCCCCGCCTCCGCAGGCGGCCAGCACTCCGGCGAGCAACACCGCCGCGGCCGAAAAGGTTCCCCATCCTGCCGGCAGGCCGGGAAGGGACCGGCCCGGCCATCGTCGGGCGGCCACGCTCATGTGCGCGCCAGGTGCTCTCCGAGCAGATCCCAGACATGCGAGCGCGAGAGCTCGCGGCGCAGGAACGACAGGGTTCGCAGGAAGGTCGGGATGGTCTGCTCGACCGACATCGGGTTGGGGCGGGCGGCGGAGAGCACGGCGTCGTCGGGGCGCAGGATGACGACGTCGGTATCGGGCCAGGTGGCTTCGATGA
Organism: Acidimicrobiia bacterium; assembly: GCA_041619515.1. Taxonomy (GTDB): domain Bacteria; phylum Actinomycetota; class Acidimicrobiia; order Spongiisociales; family SHLN01; genus SHLN01. Next base: position 87,353 of record JBFKDW010000001.1, on the reverse strand, counting down.
TCTCCAGCTCACGGCTGAGCGATATCGAGCCAAGCCGGTCGAAGATGTTCTCGTAGAACCTGGCGTTCTCCCGTGCCTCCTCTGATGCCATGGGGGCGATGATGAGAATGAAGTCGAGCGGCCGCTTGGCGTGCTCGAACACGAGGTGGGCGCTGGTTCCCGAGGCCACGCCACCGTCCACGTACGGCCGCCCCCCGATCATCACCGGCTGGTAGACCATGGGGACCGCCGATGATGCCGCCACGGCTTCCCGCAGCGGGACGGCGGGAGCTCCGTCGGCGCCGAAGACGACCAGACGCCGATCGAGTAGATCGAAGGCGGGAATGAGGGTCGGCTTGTCCGGCCAGGAGTTGGCGAGCGGGCCGGCCAGGTGCTCCGCGTAGTCGGCGATGCCGGTGGGATCGAACGGAGCCGGCCCCCCCAGCGCCATTTCCAGGCCGGGATTCCGGAGCCCGGGGAGAATGCCATGGCGGACCCAGCGGCCGAAACCACTCGGTCGTGTCCGGCGGAGCAGGAACTCGGACACATGGTCCACATATTCGGCGCGGCTGCGGTCGCCTCCGGTCAGCGTCTCGATCTGGAGGCGGTCGGCTCGTGCGACTGCCGCCACCGTCGCCCCGGCCGAGGTACCGATGATGATCTCGGCATCATCGGGATTCCAGCCTGTGGCCATGCGAATCGCCATGAGGGCGGCGAATTCATAAGCGGCGCCGGTGATTCCACCACCACCGAGTACCAGGCCAACAGTGCTCATCGCCACGGGAGGGTAGCTGGAGGGTCGCCCCAGGACGCGGATTGCGTTGCCGGCAGCTCCTAGGGTGGCGATGTGCGTGTTCGCCGCTTCGAATCAGGACGGGATTCCGACGCAGTGCTGTCCTTCCTGCAGCGGCTCGAGGCGGCCTCGGGCGTCGCCCCGCTCGGGGAATCAAAGCTCGTCGACCTCGGTGGTCCGCTCACCGGGCATGGGTTCGTGGGCGAAGATGGCGAGATCGTGGCATACCTGCACATGCTGTGGCACGAGCCCAGCCGGGTGTGGGAAATGGAGCTGGCCGCCGCCGCCGGGCTGGGCGCATCCCGATTCGAGTCGATCCTGGGCGAGGCAGCCCGCCTGGCATCGGGGCGGATGCTGTGGTGGACCTTCGGCCGGACCGGGGGCGCAGAGTTCGCTCGCAGGCGGTTTGCGGTTGCCCGCCGGCTGCATCTGCTGGAGGGACCGCTTCCGCTTTCAGAACGCTTTGAGGTCCCCGACGCTGTCCGGATCGCAGCATTCCGACCGGGGGTGGATGAGGATGCGTGGCTGGTCGCCAACAACGCCGCATTTGCCGGACACCCGGAGAACGGAGGGTGGACCAGGCGTGAGATTCTCGAGCGCGAGCATCGGGATTGGTTCGAGGCGGAAGGGTTTCGCCTTTGGTGGGTGAAGGATCGCGTGGCCGGATTCTGCTGGACCAAGCGCCACGGGCCCCGGCTGGGGGAGATCCACGTGATCGGAGTCCATCCGGAGTTCCAGCGGCGGGGCCTGGGACGGGCCATCGTCCTCGAGGGGCTCGCATATCTCGCCGGAGCGGGGTGCGACAGGGCAATGCTGTACGTCGACGCCGCCAACCGTACGGCGCTCGGCCTCTACCAGTCGCTGGGATTCGAGGTGGAGCGGGCGGACGCCTGCTTCGAGATCCCGAAGGGCTGGCCGCACGAGGTGCAATAGTCGTCGTACTCGCTGGTGGCCGCCCTGCACCACGGGCAGGGCAGATCGGCGAGGTCCGACAGCCGGACGGTGGGGGCTTGGGTGGGGCGTGTGGAACGCCCTCCTGCGAGGACGAGCGCGACGAACAGGCCGATGACGACGATGGCTTCGAGCATGCGAAAAGGCTAGGGGAGCTAAAGGAGGTTTTCGCGGATTTAGATGGGTTTTCCCCGTCTTGCTCCGCCTACGAGAGAGCGTCGACCGCCCGGGTCAGCTCCTTCACCAGCCAGTCGGCTCCACGGAGCTGCTGGTCGGCGACCTCGACCGCTTGTTTGAGCATCATCCCGGAGTGATAGACGGTCCAGCGTTCCAGCTCCTCGACCGACAAGACGTGCCCGTAGCCCTCAATGACTCCGGCGGCGGAGTCGGGCCCGGCCTTCAGCCGGGTCAGCCACAGCAATCGCGAGTAGTCCCACTCGCGGGGTCCGAGTGTCGACCATTCCCAATGGAACAGGGTCACGTTGCCGTGATCGTCGACCATGAACTGCTCAGGATTGGGGTCGGTGTGCACGATGACCGCAGGACCGGCCGTCGGAGGGGCGATCTCGAGGGCGGAGGCGACGACTTCGGCCGGCAGATGCAGGCGGCCCCGATAGCGTTCGAGCCGCTTGAACGTCGACGGGTAGTCGGAGTTGACCCAGTCGGAGTCGATCCCGTGGGCGACATTGCTCAGATGGCCGGCATCGTGCGCATGAAGCGTGGCCAGGATCTTGCCGGCCTTTCGCCCCAGCGAGATGCTCTCGGGCAACGACGCCAGGTTCCACCGACCCGGCTCTTCGAAGACCACCCACGGCGTGCCGTTTTCCTGCCCGCGGCGCACGACCTTCGGAAGGCCTGGAAGGTCGGCGAGCGCGTCGAGAGCCTGATGCTCACGGCGTTCGGCCGACACGCTGCTGTACACCTTCACCAGGCTCGTCTCGGTGCCGTCCCACACCCGGTAGAGGCGACCCACGCCGCTTCCCACTTCGACGATCCGACCGTCGCCCGAGAGACTTCGTGCGATATCAGCAGCTTCCATGGCGCCGGGGTTCCTCCGCGTGGGCCTATCCTTGGCGGCTCCAGCCTAACGACAGGGACGCTTCTCTCGTGGCAGATTCGATCGAGTTCACCTTTCCGGACGGGTCCCGGCACGCCTTTTCGTCGGGGGTCACCGGCCTCGAGATCGCCGAGAGTATCGGCCCGCGACTCGCCAAAGCAGCAGTCGTCGTCAAGGTCGACGGGGCCCAATACGATGTGGGCCGGCCGCTCGAGTCGGGCGGCGCGTTCGAAGTGATCACGGGCGACTCAGAGGAGGGCCGGTTCGTCCTCCGCCACTCGTCGGCCCACGTGCTCGCCCAAGCGGTCCTCGATTTGTTCCCCGGCGCCCAATTCGCCATCGGTCCGCCCATTGCGGACGGCTTCTATTACGACTTCGACGTTGGCCGTCCGTTCACCCCCGACGATATCGCGGCCCTCGAAAAGCGCATGGAGGAGATCGTTTCAGAGGATCAGCCCTTCGAGCGGGAAGTGATCGACCGGGACCGGGGGCTCGAGCTGTTCGCCGACCAGCGATTCAAGACCGAAATCATCACCGACGGCGAAGCCAGTCAAGGGGTGGGAGACGGCGTCATCACGGTGTATCGCAACCACGATTTCGTCGACCTGTGCCGCGGGCCGCACGTGCGCTCCACCGGCTTCATCCCGGCGCTGAAGCTGCTGCGCAGCGCCGGTGCGTACTGGCGCGGTGACGAGCAGAACCCCCAGCTGCAGAGGATCTATGGAACGGCATGGGAGAGCAAGAAAGAGCTCGACGCCTACCTCGAGCGGATGGAAGAGGCCGAACGACGGGACCACCGCAAGCTCGGCGTTGCCTTGGATCTCTTCTCGTTCCCGGACCAGCTCGGCGCCGGGCTCGCCATCTGGCATCCGAAAGGCGCCCTTGTGCGCAAGCTCATCGAGGACTACAGCCGCAACACGCACCTGGCTCATGCCTACGAGATCGTGGCCACCCCCCACGTCGCCAAGGCCAACCTGTGGGAAACCTCGGGGCACCTCGACTTCTACTCCGAAGGCATGTACCCGCCGATGGAGCTCGACAACGGCCAGGAGTACTACGCCAAGCCGATGAACTGCCCGTTTCACATCCTCGTGTACCAGAGCCGGGCTCGCAGCTACCGGGAGTTGCCGCTGCGCTTGTTCGAGCTCGGAACGGTGTACCGCTACGAACGCTCCGGCGTCCTGCATGGATTGCTCCGGATCCGCGGCTTCACGGTGGACGACAGCCACATCTTCTGCATGGAGAGCCAGCTGCCCGGCGAGCTGCAGGCGTTGCTCGACTTCACGCTGATGGTGCTGCGGGACTTCGGCTTCCAGGAGTTCGAGGCGGACCTGTCCACCCGCCCCGAAAAGGCGATCGGAGACCCCGTGCTGTGGGACCGCGCCACCGAAGCCCTGCAGGCGTCTCTCGAGCGGGCCGAGATCCCGTTCGAGGTGGCGGAGGGAGAGGGCGCCTTCTACGGGCCGAAGATCGACGTCCACGTTCGCGATGCCATCGGCCGTCGCTGGCAGCTGTCGACCATTCAGGTCGACTTCGCGCAGCCGCAGAACTTCCACCTCGAGTTCAACAGCACCGAGAACGCACGCGAGCAGCCCGTGATGATTCATCGAGCATTGCTGGGCTCGATTGAGCGTTTCGTCGGTGTCCTCATAGAGCACTACGCCGGTGCATTCCCCGGCTGGCTGGCGCCGGTGCAGGCCGCCATCCTGCCGGTTGCCGACCGGCACAACCAGTACGCAGCGGCAGTGGCGGCCGAGCTCGGGTCTCTCGGGCTGCGTGTCGTCGTCGACGACCACGACGACACGCTGGGAGAGAAGGTGCGGCGGGCCATCACCGACAAGACGCCGGCGGTGCTGGTGGTGGGCGACGACGATGTGGCGCACACCACCGTGGGCTTGCGTTTGCGAGATGATGAGGGAGAGCAACGCGGCGTTCCCCTGGCCGAAGCCGGGGACCGTCTGGCCGAGCTGTGCAAGCCGCCTCGATGATGGACGTCCTCTGGGCGGGATGGCGGTCGGCGTACATGTCCGAGGTCCAGCAGGGTGACGCGTCCGACGCCTGTCTCTTCTGTGAGCTGCCCGACGCCACCGACGAGTCTGCCTACATCCTAGAGCGGACGGAGACTGCGTTCTCGGTGCTCAACCTGTACCCATACACCAGCGGACATCTCATGATCACGCCCTACCGCCACGTGGGCCGACCGGCCGAGCTCGACTCCGATGAGCAGCGCGATGTGTGGAGCCTGCTCGGCCGAAGTCAAGGGGCGCTCGACGCGGTTCTCAGCCCGCACGGCTACAACCTCGGAGCGAATCTGGGGCGTGCCGGCGGGGCGGGCGTGCTCGGCCATTTCCATTTGCACGTTGTGCCGCGCTGGTCGGGAGACGCCAACTTCATGACTGCCACCGCCAACGCCCGCATTCTGCCGGAGGCCCTGGCCGACACCTGGGCCCGCCTCCGGGCCGCGCTGGCCTAGCCGCCCTCCACCGGAACGGTCCTTCCGATGGGTCACAAGTGACTTGTGTGGGGACCCGGGCGACCTAGGCTTCGCCACTTCCCAGCCCTCCGCGGGCGCAGCTTCGAAGGGAGACAGAGTGAAGCGCCTTGTGAACCTGCTCGCCGCCATGGTGCGCCGATCTCCCTGGGGCGTCCTGGCAGGGGCCGTCGCCCTCACGGCATTCTTCGGCTTCTTCGTGCCGCAGCAGGAAATGGCGAGCGGAAACGAGGGCTTCTCGCCCGATTCGCCCGAGTTCCGGGCCCTCGACACGATCTCTGAGTACTTCGCCGACAACTCAGAGGAGCCGGTGCAGGTCGTCATGACCGCCCGCAACGGAGACTTGTTGACGGCGGACGGCTTGCGCGACTACGTCGTCGTCCAGGAAGCCATCAGGGGCAGCGACGTGTCCGACCTGCTCAAGGGACGCCCGGGCGGTGACATCGTCGGGTACCTCGACCCCGTCGTCGCCGGCCTCGAAGAGCGGGCCGCCGATGAGGGCGTGCCGTTCGACGCCCTGCTGGCCGGAGTCACCGATGCCGATGTCAAGCAGGCGTATCTCGACGTTCTCCTCGAAGTTCCCCCCGAGCTCTCCGCCCTGTTCACCGGCCTGCTCACGCAGAACGCCGACCTCGAAGCGCCGGTGGCCGACACCGGGCTCATGGTGGTGTTCCTCAACGTGGCGGATCTCGATGACCCCGATCAGACGATCCTGCAGGCGAAGGAAGTCGACATGGCCGACGCCATTGCGGCAGCGCCCACCTCGACCAGCGAGGGCGCCGCCTTCAGCTTCGCCCTCCTGTTCGCCAATCAGGACGAATTCGAATCCGAGATCGGCCGCCTCTTCGGGACGGCGTTTCTCATCATCGTGGTCATCCTGTTGTTCGTGTACTGGGTGACCCCGCGGGGCCTGATGGGGAGGGGGAAGTCGATCCGCCGGTCCCTGGCCGACATGGCCGTGACGATGCTCGTCATCGTGATGTCGATCACGTGGATGAATGGGGTCGGTGTTCTGCTCGGGCCCAAGTACCTAGGCCTCATCGGCGATTTCAGTGAGATCCTCCAGATCATCCCCATCCTCCTCATCGGCCTGGGAGTGGACTACGCCATCCACATGACGAGCCGCTACCGGGAAGAGCTCGGCGATGGCATGGGGGTGGTGGAGTCGGCCGGCCGCGCCACCCGCACCGTCGGGATCGCCCTCGTGCTGGCGACGGTCACCACCTCCATCGGTTTTCTCACCAACATCGTGAACCCGATCACCGCCATCGCCGACTTCGGAGTGCTGTCGGCGGTCGGGATCACCGCCGCGTTCGTCCTGATGCTGACGGTGGTGCCGTCGGTGCGGGTTCTGCTCGACCGTAGGGCCGAGGCCAAAGGCACCCTGCCGGCGCAAGCCTTTGGCTACCAGGGTGAGCGGATCCTCCCCAAGTTGATGGGCAAGACCTCGATTCTGGCCGAGAAGTTCCCTGTGGCGACCCTGACCGTTGCCCTGCTTCTCGGCGCCGCCGGTGCCTACGGGTACACCGAGCTCAATACGGAGTTCAGCTTCACCGACTTCCTCCCCGAGGATGCGGTCGAGCTCGAAACCTTCAACACGATCACCGAGGAGTTCGGCGGCGGCTTCGGCGAGGAGACCGAAGTCATCATCGAGGGGGATGTGGCGACACCGGCCGTGCACAACGCGCTCGTCGCGGCGTGGAACAACCTGCGAGACACCCCGAATGTCGTGCAGTTCGGCGACCGGGCGGCCGCCGAGTCGCCGGTGTCGGTGATCGCGCAGTTGGTCACCCCGCCCGAGGAGGGTGGTGATCCGGAGCTGTACGACGCTTCCTTCGCCCAGTCTGCCTTCGCCTCGGGGCTGCAACCGGACCTCACGGTCGAGCCCGGCACCGACGTCGGGGCGCTCTACCGGCTGGCGTTAGCCGCGGCGGGTGATCCGATGCGCCGGGTTGTCGCCGAGGTGGATGGGTCGTTTCGGTTCGTCGACGTCGGCGTGTCCACCCAGGCGGGAGAAAGCGGGTCACTGGCCCTGAAGGACGACCTCCAGGCCGATTTTGCGCCCGTCCGCGAGGTGGGGGCGACGACGGTTGCCACCAACCAGAACATCGTCAGCCAGGGTGTGGCCCAGTCGCTGCGCGAATCACAGCTCTCCTCACTCTTCATCACGGTGTTCGTCGCCGGCCTCGTGCTGGTGGTGAACTTCTGGATCGAGGCTCGCCGGCCCGGACTGGGAGTCATCACCATCCTGCCGGTCGCACTCATCGTGCTGCTCGTGTTCGGCATCATGGCGGCGCGGGGCATCCCGTTCAACCCGGTGACGGCCGTCATCGCCAACCTGGCGATCGGCATCGGCGTGCCCTACACGATCCACATCACCCATCGCTACCAGGAAGACCGTCTGCGCTTCTCCACCCCCGGGGAGGCGATCCGGTCGACCACCACCCATACCGGTGGCGCACTGGCCGGCTCGGCTTTCACCACCGCCGCCGGTTTCGGGGTCTTGATCACCTCCACGCTCAAGCCGTTCCAGCAGTTCGGCGAGGTGACGTTCTGGTCGATCGTCATCGCAATGGTGGGCGCCGTGTTCGTCCTGCCTTCCTTGCTCGTCTTGTGGGACCGCTGGCATCGCAGCCGCGGCCGTGACCCGGTCGACGACGCGGCAGTTCACGACGCCCTCCAGGACGCGACGGCGTGAAGCCGTGATGGAAGAAGATCGGCCGAGATCCCGGAAGCTCCCGGGGATGCAGGGAATCGAGGTTCCCGACGAGGTCGCCGGCGCCGAGGGCCTTCCCGAAGATCTCGATGCGTCCCGACTCGGTCCCTATACGGTTCCGAGCCTCACCCGCCGGCGCCGGGCGGGGGCCTACTACCTGGTCGGGGCGATGCTGGTGAGCCTCGGGGTCCTCGCCGGATTGCCGGCCGGCATGTGGCTGATCGCAGGCGTGCTCGGTGTGATCGGCGCCTACCACATGCTGGCTGCGTTCCCCCTGAGGGTGGCGGACACTGATGCGCTCGCAGTCGCCAACCAGCAAACCGAGTTCGTGGTCGGCCACGCCTCGGCCGCGATCGGGTTCCAGGGATGGCGGGCGCGGCCGATCTGGAATATCCTCGTCTTCTCGGCCGATGACCCGCCCAGCAAGCGCGGGCTGGTGCGCGTCGACGCGGTGACCGGTGAGGTTCGGGACGTGCTCGTCGAGGACAACCCGGACCAGGCCTGAGCTGCCGAGCGGGCGCCTAGCGCTCGTCGACGGGCGTGAAGGGGCGCTCCTGGGGCCCGGCGTAGACCTGGCGGGGCCGCCCGATCCGGGTATTGGGGTCCTCGATCATCTCTTTCCACTGTGCCATCCACCCGGGCAGGCGCCCGATGGCGAACAGCACGGTGAACATCCGCACCGGAAAGCCGAGTGAGCGGAAGATCATTCCCGAGTAGAAGTCGACGTTGGGGTAGAGCTTGCGCTCGACGAAGTACTCGTCGTTGAGGGCGTGCTCCTCCAGCTTGCGGGCGATATCGAGGAGCGGGTCATTGACCCCGAGACGCTCGAGCACGTCTGCCGCGAAGTCCTTGAGGATCGTGGCTCGCGGATCGAAGTTCTTGTAGACGCGGTGGCCGAACCCCATCAGGCGAAACGGGTCGTCCTTGTCTTTGGCCATGGCGATGTACTTGTCGACGTTTCCGCCGTCCTCGTCTATCCGGCTCAGCATGGCGATCACCGCCGAGTTGGCCCCACCGTGCAGCGGGCCCCACAGTGCGTTCATGCCGCCCGCCACGGAGGCAAACAGGTTCGCCTCCGATGAGCCGACCAGCCGGACGGTGGCCGTCGAGCAGTTCTGCTCGTGGTCGGCGTGGAGTATGAGCAGGACGTCGAGCGCCCGGGCGACGAGCGGATCGACCTCGTAGGGCTCGACCGGCAACCCGAACATCATGTGCAGGAAGTTCGCGGCATAGTCGAGATCGTTGCGGGGGTACATGTAGGGCTGGCCGATCGACTTCTTGTATGCGAAGGCGGCCACCGTCGGCAGTTTGGCCATGAGCCGGATCGTCGATTCCTTGACCGACTCGGCATCACGGGGGTTGTGATACCGCTCGTAGAAGGTGGACATGGCCGCGGTGGCGGCCGACAGGATCCCCATCGGATGGGCGCCACGGGGAAACGCGTCGAACATCCGCTTCATTTCCTCGTTGACCAGTGTGTGCATTCGCAGCGATGCTTCGTATTCCTCGAGCTCGGCCTTGGTCGGCAGCTCACCGTTCATCAACAAGAACGCGACTTCGGGGAAGCTGGATTGGGAGGCGAGGTCCTCCACTCGATAGCCGCGGTAGCGCAGTTCGCCGGTGTCTCCATTGATGTAGGTGATGGCACTGCGACAGGCGGCGGTGTTGGCGAACCCGTAGTCGAGGGTGATGCGCGCATGATCGGCGCGCAGTTTGCTGATGTCGATGCCGACGTCGCCCTCGGTTCCCGTCACGGTGGGGAAGCTGACTTCTTTGTCGCCGTGCGTGAGCGTGATTTCGCCGTCGGACGTGTTGAACATGCCTTCTCCTCGAGGTGTCGGGGCTCGATAAGACGTTTGGTCTTCTGTCGGCAATACTAACGACGGCAAACCCCCTCCTCCCGAGGCGTATGTGATCGATCAACGGGGCCGGTCGTGGCTCACCAAGTACGTTGTAACCCCAATCGGGAGGGTGCTCGTCCGCCTGCACATATCGGCGTCGATGATCACGGTCCTCGGGCTGGTAGTGACCATCGGCGGGGCGATCGTCCTTGCCAACGGCCATCCGGGCGCCGCTGCCGTCGTCATCGGCCTCGGCGGCGGTATCGACGGGGTCGACGGCACCGTTGCCCGTCTCACCGGCACCGCCTCGCGGCGAGGGGCCTTTCTCGATACCGTCGCGGACCGGATCGGAGAGATCGCCATGTTTGCCGGCCTGGCCTGGTTCGTCTCGGACGAGCCGCTCCTGGTGGTTCTCACCGTCCTGTCGCTCGGCAATTCGATTCTCATCCCGTATGTGCGTTCGAAGGCCGAAGCAGAGGGGCTCGACGGCAAGGGCGGAATCATGGGGCGGGCTGAGCGAATCATCCTGTTCTGCGCCCTCATCGGTCCGGTTGGGTGGGATTGGTGGGGCCCCGAGGTGATGCTGTGGCCCATGGCTGTTCTGACCGGGCTCACCGTCGTGCAGCGTTATGCCAAAGCCTGGGCGGCGCTGAGGTGAGCCGTGCCAAGTATCTCCCCGGCTACCTGCTCTACCGGGCGCTCTCGGGCCTGTTCGGGCTTCTTCCGGAGGCGGCCATGCGCCGCACCGGTGAGGGGCTCGGCTGGCTGCTGTCCTTTGTGGCGGGCGACCGCCGCCGCATGTCGGCCCGCCACCTGCGCCGTGTCCTCGAGAGCGACGTGGGTATCGACCGCCTGGTCCGGCAAGCGTTCTCGTCCTACGGCCGATACTGGGCCGAGACCTTCTGGGTCAGGCCGAAGCGTTTGCGCGCGATGGCGGCGCACACCTCGATAGAAGGAGCCGACATCGTGCTGGCACACCGCGACCGGGGTGGGTTGATCCTGGCGCTTCCCCACCTCGGAAACTGGGAAGCAGCCGGCATCGAGGCTGCCGGCCTCGGTCTCGAGCTGGTCGCGGCAGCCGAACTGCTGCCCAACCCCCTCATCAGCGAGTGGTTCATCGCTCAGCGAGCGGTATTCGGAATCGAAGTGGTGCTCGTCAAGGCCGGTGCCTCGGTCGAGCTATTGAGCAGGCTGCAGGAGGGCAAGACGCTGGCACTTCCGTCCGACCGCGACCTCAAGGGACGCGGGATCGCCGTCAAGTTCTTTGGCGAAGAAGCCACCCTGCCGGCCGGGCCCTTCGTGCTCGCCAAGCGGTCGGGTGCACCGGTGCTGCCGGTAGCCACGTATTTCAAACCCGGCCGCGGTCATCACTTCGTGGTCCGACCGCCGCTGGATGCCAGCGGGTCGATCGGGGATATGGCACAGGAGCTGGCCGGACACTTCGAAGAGTTCATCAGGGCCCATCCGACCCAGTGGCACCTGCTGCAACCGCTGTGGCCGTCCGATCGGATCCCCATCCCGTGAGGATCGCGGTCGTGTCGCCCTATTCGCTCGACCGGATGGGCGGCGTTCAGGCCCAGGCATGCGATCTGGTCGAATGGCTGCGAGGGGCGGACCACGACGCTTGGCTCGTTGCACCGGGCGAGGGCGGGGGGCCGGAAGGCACGGTGCATCTCGGCGGGACCACCAACCTGCGGACGAATCGGTCGATAGCTCCGGTTCGCCTGAATGCGGGGACGGCGAGCCGGGTTTCCCAAGCCGTGGCAGGCGCCGATGTCCTGCATATTCACGAGCCGTTCGTGCCGGCGGTGTCGCTCGGGGCGCTGCGGGTACCAGACATCGCCAAAGTCGGTACGTTCCACGCCGATCCGGGCCGGGGGGTGCGGATTCTCTACACCGCCGGGCGGCGCCACTGGCGAAGGCTGGCCGAGCGCCTGGCGGTTGCGGTTGCCGTCAGCCCGGTGGCAGCGTCTGCCATCGAGCCGATCGTGGGTGTGGCTCGCATCATCCCCAACAGCATCGACACCTCGCGATACGATCCGTTCTCGGCCAAGACCCCAGGACGCATGGTCTTCATCGGTCGCGATGAGCCTCGCAAGGGCCTCGACGTCCTGCTGTCCGCCTACCGGCAGCTGCGATCGAGCACGCCCGACACCGAGCTGACCGTGATCGGCGCCAGCCGACCCGATGCCCCCGGCGTGCGTTTCCTCGGGCCGGTCGACGAGGCGACCAAGCGCCAGGCCTTGGCGTCGGCGGATGTGTTCGTGGCTCCCAACACCGGCGGTGAGAGCTTCGGCCTGGTGCTCCTGGAGGCGATGGCTTCCGGATGCGCCGTCGTCGCCTCAGCCCTGCCGGCATTCCGCTTCGTGGCGGGCGACGCTGCCCTCTACGCCCCGCCCGAGGATGTGGCGGCGCTCGAGCGCGCCCTCAAGACGATGGTGCGGGACCGGGAAGTTCGGGCAGAATACCAGCGGCGGGCCCGGGAACGCGTGGCGACCTTCGATCGGGAACGGGTCATGACCGAGTACCTCAAGGTATATGCCGAAGCGGTCGAGAATAGGAGCGAGTAACCTCGCTCAACTTACTGTGAGAATTCGCGTCCTAATCATCCTCGTCAGCCTGGTGGCTGCAGCCTGCAGCGGTGCTGCGGCGGCTCCCGACCCGGTGACTTTGACCACCGAGCTGGCGCGCGTCCCGAATTCCTCGACGACGACCACCACGTCGGCGCCGACCACCACGACTGCGGTCCCGGCCACGACCACGACCGTCGACCTCGGCCCTCCCGCGCCGCTCACCGGTGTCGCCGGGGCGATCTCGGACCAGCAGGTGCTGATCGCCAAGCTGTCCAACGCCCCCAAGGGCCGACCTCAAGCCGGGATCAACCAGGCCGACATCGTCATGGAGGTGCTGGTGGAAGGCGGCATCGGACGCTGGCTGGCCGTGTTTCAGAGCACATACCCCGAAACCGTCGGCCCGGTGAGAAGCTTGCGGGAAGTCGATCCGAGACTGATCGCTCCCTTCGATGCCAGGGTCCTGAGCAGCGGGGGCCAGTGGGCGGTGCGCCGTGATCTCGGACGGGTGGCGGTCGACGAGGGGGATGGGCGCATCCCCGGCTATCGCCGGGAAGCGGACCGTGAGTTCGTGTACTCGCTGATGTACGACGTGGAGAACCTTCCCGATCTCGAATGGGACGGCACCGTCGAACCGATGCTCGAGTTCGATGCCGGCCCGCTCGCAGGCGGGGAAGAGGCTGCCGAGATCGACGTGCGCATGTCCGGCCGGAACTCGCTCTCATGGACGTTCGAGGATGGCCGCTACCTTCGATCCCAGGATGGCACGGAGTCTGTCGACGCCGACGACGTCCGCGTGTCGGCCGATTCGGTGGTGGTGGTCTACGTCGACACGATCAGGACCGGACGGGTCGACGCCGCCGGGTCGCCGGTCCCGGATTACGAGGTCACCGGCACCGGCCGGGCGCTGGTGTTCCGCGACGGCCGCGTGTTCGAAGGCGACTGGGTCCGCCAGGCGGAAGACGACTTCTTCGCATTCCGCACCGGCGAAGGCGACAGCATCGCCCTCAAGCCGGGCCGCACCTGGATTCACGTGACCCCGGTGTCCGGGAACGTTACCTGGGATTGACCGCTCGGTTCCCCGTGTGGATGACGGGGCTACTACTACACTCGGTGTATGGAAAAAGGAACTGATCGGGTCAAGCGCGGTTTGGCGGAAATGCTCAAAGGCGGGGTCATCATGGACGTCGTCGACGCCGACCAGGCGAGGATCGCCGAAGAGGCCGGGGCGGTGGCGGTGATGGCCCTGGAACGGGTTCCCGCCGACATTCGCGCCGACGGTGGAGTGGCTCGCATGTCCGATCCCGGCATGATCGAGCGGATCCAGTCCGCGGTGTCCATACCCGTGATGGCCAAGGTTCGCATCGGCCACTTCGTGGAAGCCCAGGTTTTGCAGTCCCTCGGCGTCGATTACGTCGACGAGAGCGAAGTCCTCACCCCGGCCGATGAAGAGCATCACATCGACAAGTGGGCTTTTGCCGTCCCGTTTGTGTGCGGAGCCCGCAATCTCGGGGAGGCACTGCGTCGGATCGGGGAGGGCGCCGCAATGATCAGGACCAAGGGAGAAGCCGGCACCGGCGACGTGGTTGAGGCCGTCCGCCACTTCCGAACGATCAACGGCGAGATGCAGCGGCTCGCAACCATGAAGCACGAGGAGCTGATGTCGGCTGCCCGTGACCTGGGAGCGCCCTTCGACCTCGTCGAAGAAGTCGCCAGCACCGGGTCACTCCCCGTGGTCAATTTCGCAGCCGGCGGCATCGCCACTCCGGCGGACGCCGCCCTCATGATGCAACTGGGGGTAGACGGCGTCTTCGTCGGGTCCGGGATCTTCAAGAGCGGCGATCCCGCCACCCGTGCCAAGGCGATCGTGGAGGCGACGACGTTCTACGAGGACCCGACCATCATCGCCAAGGTCTCACGCGACCTGGGAGAGCCGATGGTGGGCATCGGGGTCACCGAGCTGAAAGAGGACGAGCGTCTGGCCGGCCGGGGCTGGTAGCCGATGCGAGTCGGTGTCCTCGCGCTCCAGGGCGACTTCCGGGAGCACGCCCGCCTCCTTGGGGGAATGGGCGCCGACCCCGTCCTCGTCCGCAAGCCCGGTGAGCTCGCCGGCGTCGAGGCTCTGGTCATTCCCGGCGGTGAGTCGACCACCATCGGCAAGCTGGCCGATCGTTATGGATTGGTGACGCCGCTCCGAGAGGTGATCGCAGGCGGCCTTCCCACGCTCGGGACGTGCGCCGGGCTCATCTTCCTCGCCGGGGGGTCGACCGGGCCGAGCCAGATCCAACTCGGGGTTCTCGACGTGGTGGTAGAGCGCAACGCCTTCGGGCGCCAGGTCGACTCCTTCGAGGTCGAGCTCGACGTGGTCGGCATGGACGAGCCCCTGCACGCAGTGTTCATCCGCGCCCCCGTTGTCGACAAAGTCGGAGCGGACGTCGAAGTCTTGGCCTCGGTCGGTGGAGACCCGGTCATGGTGCGGCAGGGCAACGTCGTTGCCACGGCGTTTCACCCGGAGCTGACCGGGGAGACCCGGGTGCACGAGCTCATACTGAGGCAGGAGGGCTGATGTCGGGCCATTCGAAGTGGCATTCGATAAAGCACAAGAAGGCTGCCAAGGACATCAAGCGCGGCAAGCTGTTCGGGAAGCTGGTCAAGGCAATCGAGATCGCCGCCCGGGAAGGAGGGGGTGATCCGAGCGGGAACGCCTCACTCGGCACCGCTATCCAGAAGGCCAAGGACGCCAGTGTTCCAGCCGACAACATCGATCGAGCGATCAAACGCGGCACCGGCGAGATGGAAGGTGTCACCTACGAGGAGATCTGGTACGAGGGGTATGCGCCGGGTGGCGTTGCGCTCTACGTGCAGTGTCTGACCGACAATCGCAACCGGGCGGCCTCGGAGGTGCGCTCCATGTTTTCACGCAACGGGGGGAGTCTCGGTGAGCCGGGGTCGGTTGCCTATCTCTTCAATCAGAAGGGATATCTGCTCGTGAGCGGACCCGAGGACGACGTCATGCTGGCCGCGCTCGAAGGCGGCGCCGAGGATGTGGCCCAGTCGGGTGACCACTGGGAGATCATCACCGCTCCCGCCGACCTGCCGGCGGTGCGCAACGCCATCGAGGAGGCCGGGATCGAGGTGGAGAGTGCCGACGTCACCCAGTTGCCCTCGGTGACGGTTCCCGTCGACGCTGCCACCGCTCCGAGAGTGCTGCGGCTGGTGGACGCCCTCGACGACCTCGACGACGTCCAGACGGTGTACGGCAACTTCGACATCTCCGACGAGGTGATGGCCGAGGTCGTGTGATCCGGGGGCCCGGCCGGTCCTGCGCTACGCCGCCGCTCGTTTGGCGCGTGCGAACTCCATCTTTCGCTTCTCTGTGACGGTGAGGGCATTCTCGAAGGGGGCGAGCAGCTCGATGTACGCCTGGTACTCACCGGCGGCGAAAGCGGCCTGCGCCCGGTCTCTGTTCCGGTTGAGTGCGGCCGCCGTCAGGCCGGTGTGCGAGCCGAGACGGGAAACATCGTCGGGCCCGGCTTCGCGCATCTCGGGGAGGTGTTCCCGCAGTCCCTGAGCGAGCCGCCGGGCATGCCGGGCGAGTGCGGTCGGCGTGGCCACTCCCGAGTGGTCGGGCGCCCGGTTGTCGATGCCGAGCGTGCTCAGCCAGCTTGCCAACGGGTGATAACCGGTCCCGTTGGCGGCGATCTCAACCTCCAGCCGGTACTCCCGATTTCCGTAGCTGATCCTGACGGGGGGGCCACTGCCCGTGAACTCGAGCACGGCGAGGAATGGATAGGCGAGGTCGGAAGCTGCTACCGGGCGATGCCGGCTTGCATCGTCCAGCACGAAGGTAGCCAGTCCCGACGGCCGCATCTGGTGCTCCGGGCCCAGGAAGGCGAACGCATCCCGAGCCACGATCTCGAAGGCCTCCACCAGCTCCTGCTCATCCGGAGGCTGGGTCATGCCGCATTCTTTCGTGCACATGGCGATATGCTTCGTCACCCAGAGTGGTCATGTTGAGAGCTAATTCAGCGAGGCCCGACATCCCGGCCGCGGCTATCGCGTGGGGCGGTTCCTTGGCGGTGTCGCACTGCTCGCCTAAGCTCCCAAACATATGTTCGTTCTTGGGATCGATCCGGGCCTGGCGGCATGCGGGTACGCGATCGTCGAAAAGTCCGGCGCGTCCGAGCGGGCCGTCACCGCCGGCGTCATCAGGACCGGAGCCGACCAGGCGATCGCCGAGCGATTGGCCGAGCTCCATCGCGATCTCGGCTCCGTGGTGGGCGAGTACGGGCCGGAGGTGATGGCCATCGAGCAAGTCTTCACGAATCGCAACCTCATGACCGCCATCTCAGTCGGACGGGCATCCGGCGTCGCCCTGCTGGTCGCTGCCCAGGCAGCGATACCCGTGTATGAGTACACGCCCTCGGCGGTCAAGGCGGCCGTCGCCGGCTACGGACGGGCCACCAAGGACCAGATTCGGTACATCGTTGCGTCCCGGCTCAAACTGGCGGCCCGGCCCGAGCCCGCCGACGCCGCGGACGCGCTCGCCATCGCCCTATGTCACCTCCAGCACGGTGGAGGCCGCCCGGCACAACTCGAGCAGACCGGGAGAGCCCGGTGATCGGCCGGGTCCGCGGTGTGGTGGTGCACCGGGCCCCCGACGTGGTCGTGCTCGAGGCGGCCGGCATCGGGTATGAGATCGCCATCACGCCCCGCGGTCTCTCTGAGTTGCCTCCGCTGGGAGAAGAAGCGGTGGTCCACACCCATCTGCACGTTCGAGAGGATCAGCAGGCCCTCTACGGGTTCGCCTCGGAGGCCGAGCGCGACGTGTTCCGGGTGCTGCTCGGGGCGAGCGGGGTGGGCCCCAAGCTGGCCATGGCGATCATCGCCACCCTCCCACCCGCCGAGCTGCGCCGCGCCGTCGGCGCCGACGACGTCTCTGCGCTCGAGGCCGTCCCCGGTGTCGGAAAACGGACTGCCCAGAAGCTGATCCTCGAGCTCCGGCCCCGCCTCGACCTCGGCGACGGGGAGCTCCCGGGAGAGACGACCGGCATGGCCGAAGTACGGGCGGCCCTCGAGTCGCTCGGCTTCGCACCCGTCGAGATCCGCCGAGTGCTTCAGCAAGTCGGCACCGACGGGCCCACAGAGGACGTATTGCAGCAAGCGCTGCAAGCCCTGGGGAGAACCTAAGGTGGGCTCATGAGAGAGGAAGGCTTGCTGGCCGGCCCGACGCTCCCCGAAGAGGAAGCCTTCGAGGTGGGCCTGCGGCCCCGCGAATTGAGCGAGTTCATCGGCCAGGACGCCCTCAAGAACCGACTCTCGATCTTGATCGAGGCCGCCCAGGGCCGAGGAGAGGCGCTCGACCACGTCCTGTTCTCCGGGCCCCCCGGCCTGGGAAAGACAACCCTGGCGGGAATCCTGGCCCACACGATGGGAGGTCAGTTCCGGATCACCTCGGGGCCGGCCCTCGAGCGGCCCGGCGACCTGGCCGCAGTCATCACCAACCTCGACCGCGGCGACATCCTGTTCATCGACGAGATCCATCGCTTGCCGAGGATGGTGGAGGAGGTCCTCTACCCGGCCATCGAAGACTTCGCCCTCGACATCGTCGTCGGCAAGGGCCCGGCCGCCCGCAGTATCCGCCTCGAGCTGCCGCGGTTCACGCTCGTGGGAGCCACGACCAGGCTGGGCAGAGTCTCCTCACCCTTGCGCGACCGCTTCGGCGTAATCGACCGGATCGACTACTACCCACCGGCCGATCTGGAGCGCATCGTCCACCGCACCGCCGCCATCCTGGAGGTGGAGATCACCGATGCGGGCGCGGCGCTGATCGCCGCCCGCAGCCGGGGGACGCCTCGGATCGCCAATCGTCTCCTGCGGCGGGTCCGCGACTACGCGGTGGTGCGAGGCGACGGGCGTGTCGACGAGCCGACTGCCGATCTGGGCCTCAAGACGTTCGAAGTAGACGACGCCGGGCTCGACCGCGTTGACCGGGCGATTCTCTCCGCGGTCATCGAGAAATTCGGCGGGGGCCCGGTCGGCCTCACCACGCTGGCAATCGCCGTCGGGGAAGAGCCCGAGTCGGTTGAGGACGCCTACGAGCCTTTCCTTCTTCAACGCGGGTTTCTCAAGCGAACGCCGCGGGGACGGGTCGCGACCGAGACCGCCTACCGACATCTGGGCGTCGTTCCACCGGAGCCGGGCCAGCCCACCCTGCTGTGACCGCGGGCCGGCCGCCGCTGCCCCCGCGCCGGGCCGGTTGGCGTCCTTCCCGCCCCCTACCCTTGCCGGATGCGCATCGAGGATTTCGACTACGAGCTGCCTCCGGACGCCATCGCCCAGTTGCCGGCCGAGCCGCGTGACGCCTCACGCTTGTTGGTGGTGGGCGAACCGCCGGTGGATACGACGTTCGCCAAGCTTCCCGACTACCTGAGGGAAGGCGACCTGCTGGTGCTGAACACGACCCGGGTGCGGGCGGCCCGCCTGCTCGGGACCAGACCCAGCGGCGGGTCGGTGGAGGTGCTGCTCCTCGCCGGCGACGGCGACGAGTGGGAGGCTCTCGCCCGGCCGGCTCGCAAGCTGCGTCCCGGCATGGAATTGGCCTTCGGGGAGCTTGCAGCCACCGTCGTGGCGGTGGAAGCGGAAGGGCACGTCCGGGTTCGCCTCCGGACCGCGGACCCGGGCGAAGGCATCGAAGAGGCCATTGCCCGCGTCGGCTCGGTGCCCTACCCGCCGTACGTCACCATCGGCCCGGCCGATCCGGGGCGATACCAGACGATATATGCCACCGAAATCGGTTCGGCGGCGGCTCCTACCGCCGGACTGCATTTCACGCCTGAGCTGCTCGACACTCTGGCCGGCCGGGGGATCGAACGGGCCGACGTCCTGCTGGAGATCGGCCTCGACACCTTCCGGCCGATCACAGAGCCCGTTGTCGCCGACCATGCCATGCATCGTGAGCGCTACGAGATCCCGGCCGAGACCGCAGAGGAAATCCAGGCTGCCCGAGCCCGGGGTGGCCGGGTGGTGGCGTGCGGCACGACTGTGGTCCGGGCGCTCGAGGCGGCGGCCTCCACCGGAACGGTTGCCCCCGGCGCCGGCCGGACCGACCTGTTCATCCGTCCCGGGTACGAGCTGCGGGTCGTCGACGCCGTGCTGACCAACTTCCACATGCCCCGCTCCAGCCTCATCGTGATGATCGCCGCCTTCCTGCCCGAGTGGCACCGCATCTACCGCCATGCGCTCGAGCGCGGATACCGGTTCTTGTCGTTTGGTGACGCCATGTTCATCCCGGACGTGCGGTGAGCGTCCGCTGGGAGAAGATCGGCCAATCCGGCCCGGCGCGACGCGGCCGCCTCCATACCGCCCACGGAACGGTCGAGACCCCGGCCTTCATGCCGGTAGGGACCCGGGCCAGCGTGCGAGCGCTCGACAGCGGCGATCTCGAGGCCCTCGGCGCTCAGATCGTGCTCGCAAACACCTATCACCTCATGCTCCGGCCCGGCGCCGACCTCGTTGCCGGTCAGGGCGGACTGCACGAGTTCGCGGGCTGGCCCCACCCGATGCTGACCGATTCCGGCGGCTATCAGGTCTTCTCGCTGGCGCCCGCCGTCTCCGAGGAAGGGGTGGCGTTCCAATCCACCTACGACGGTGACCGGGTGTTCCTCAGCCCCGAGGATGCCGTCTCTGTGCAGGAGAGGCTCGGGCCCGACGTTGCGATGCAACTCGACGTCCTCGTCGGCCTGCCCGCCCCCCGGTCGCATGTGGAAGCGGCCATGGAGCGAACGCTGCGATGGGGCGAGCGTTCGCTCGCGGCGCACAGCCGGATCGATCAGGCGCTGTTTGGCATCGTCCAGGGTGGAGTCGACCCGGAGTTGCGAGGCCGGAGCGCGGCAGCCACCGCCGCTCTCGGATTCCCCGGTTTCGGGATCGGGGGGCTGTCGGTCGGTGAGTCGATGGCCGAGCGAAACGACGCCATCGATGCCGCAGTTGCGGAGCTACCGGAGACGAAGGTTCGCTACGTGATGGGGCTGGGCGACACGGAGGGGGTGCTGGCCGCCGTCGGGCGGGGCTGCGACCTGTTCGACTGTGTGTGGCCGACCAGGCTGGCGAGGCACGGAAAGGTGTTCACTGCATCGGGCGACTACTCGATCAAACGGGCTGAATATGCCCAGGACCCGCGCCCATTGGAGGAGGGCTGCGAATGTCGGACCTGCAGCCGCTACAGCCGCGCCTACTTGCGCCATCTACGGGGGACCGGCGAGCTGTCTGCCCAGCGGCTGCTGAGCATTCACAATCTCCACTACACGATGCGGCTCATGGCGGGGGTCAGGACCGCAATCGAGGAGGGCGATTTCGCCTCATTCGTGGCGGAGCGCACGGCTCAGCGCCGTGGATAGTGCCGGGTGCGGCTCAGTCCTTAGTACGATCCGTGCCTCATGTTGATTGCGCAAACATCCGGAGATGCCGGGGCATTGAATCTGATCGTGATCATTGTCATCTTTGGGGGACTGTTCCTGTTCATGAGCCTCAGACAACGCAAGCGCCTCCGTGATCGCACAGCGTTCCTCGCCACCCTGCAAGTGGGCGACGAGGTCCGATCGTACGGTGGCGTTCTCGGAACCGTCGAGTCGCTCGACGAAGAGCAGGTGGTGCTGGTCAGCGACGGCACCCGCCTCCGGCTGGTGAGGGCCGCGATCGCCGCCAGGATCGACGGCGAATGACCGCCTGGCAGGAACGCAGACCTCAAGACGTTGAACCGGTCAAGAACGTGCGGCTTCGCCGTATCGTTTCGATCCTCGTGATGGTGGGGCTCGGATGGGGTGGGTTGGCGGCCGTCTACGCAACCGACACGACGCCCAAATTGGGCCTCGACCTGGCCGGTGGAACCTCCGTCATACTGCGGGCGCCGTCGGGAACCAGCGGCGAGCAGCTGGACCAGGCGGTCAACGTGATGCGCAAACGGATCGAGGCGCTCGGCAACGTTCAGGAACCCGTGATCCAGGTGGCAGGCAACAACAACATCGTCGTCCAGCTGCCCGGGGTCACCGATCGGGAGCGGGCGCTCGAAGCGATCGGCTCGACCGGACAACTCTCGTTTCGGCCCGTCATCAACAACGGAGCCTTTGGTGAGGTGGGCGAGCCGATCGACCCATCCGATGACGATCCCTCCCAGCCCGCCATACTCGGAAACGTCGACCCGAACGCCGGCCCGCTGGAGGTCGACGCAGCCTTCGCTCTCGGCGGGGATCTCACCGACGCCTCCGCCGTCTTCACCGGCTTCGAGTGGGCCGTCTCACTCGACTTCACCAGGGAGGGAGACGACAAGTTCGCCGCCGCCACCCGGGAGGCGGCGTCCTACCCGGTGGGCGATCCGCGCAGACAGTTTGCCATCGTGCTGGACGGCTCGGTCATCTCTGCTCCGGCGGTGGCGGCGGATGTCGATCCCAATGTGGGCATCTCGGGAGGCGCCCAGATCACGCTGGGAGGAGCCGAGAACCCCGAGCAGGAGGCCCGCGACCTGGAGATCGTGCTCAAGTTCGGTGCCCTGCCCATTGTGCTGGAACGAGAGCAGGTGCAGTTCGTGTCGGCGTCGCTGGGAGGCGACTCGCTCAATGCCGGGCTCGTGGCCGGCTTTGGTGGGCTGGCGCTGGTGGCCACCGCAATGGTCTTCTATTACCGGGTGCTCGGCGCGGTCACCGTGCTCGGCCTGTCGATCTTCGGATCGCTCGTGGTCGGGAGCTACTCGCTGCTGGGAGCCAGCCAGGGCCTCACGCTGACGCTGGCCGGTGTCGCCGGAATCATCGTCTCGGTCGGAATCACCTCCGACTCGTACATCGTGTACTTCGAGCGTATCAAGGAGGAGATCCGGCAGGGGCGCACCGTAGACGACGCAGTCGAAGAGGGCTTCAGCCGGGCATTCCGGACCATCCTCACGGCCGACACTGTGTCGTTCACCGGGGCCATTCTCCTGTGGTTCCTGGCCATCGGCCCGGTCAAGGGCTTCGCGCTCGCTCTCGGGCTCGCCACGATCATCGATGTGTTCGTTGCCTACTTCTTCACCCGCAATGCCGTCGCCCTCCTCGCCGGCACGCGGCTCGGAGATGGCGGCCGTTTCAGCATCCGGGGCACCACCGGACGTGACATGGCGGAGGTACCCGCATGAGCATGTTCTCGCGTTTGTATCGCAACGAGACGGCCTTCGATTTCGTCGGACGCAAGCGGATCGGCTTCACGATCTCGGCCGTCTTGCTCCTGCTGTCGGCTGGGTCACTCGTGACCCGCCAGCTCAACCTCGGGGTCGACTTCGAGGGCGGGACGGTCATCGAGGTAACCAACCAGTCCGGGGCCAGCGTGGCCGAGGTGCGCGACTCGCTGCGGCCGTTCGGTCTGGAGACGGCGACCGTTCAGCTGACGAGCGGCGGCAGAGAGGGGATCCGGGTCGAGGCGGAGATCATCGAAGACCCCGCGGTGGAGGAGGCTGTGGTGAGCGCAGTGGCGGGGGTGGCGGGGGTGCCGGCCAACGATGCGTCCGTCACCGCAGTCGGGCCGGCGTTTGGGGAGGAGATCACCCGGTCGGCGGTCGAGGCACTCATCATCTTCCTCGTCGTGGTGGCGCTGTTCATTGCCTGGCGCTTCGAATGGAAGATGGCGTTGGCCGGGTTGGCCGCCCTGTTCCACGATTTGCTTCTCACCGCCGGCGTGTACTCGGTGACCGGCTTCGAGGTGACCCCTTCGACGGTGATCGCCATTCTCACGATTCTCGGCTACTCGCTGTACGACACGGTGGTGGTGTTCGACAAGATCGTCGAAACGGTGCAAATCAGCGAAGGACGCAGGTCACTGCGTCAGGTCATCAACGATTCCATGAACACGGTCCTGATGCGCTCGCTGAACACCTCACTCACCAGCCTGTTGCCTGTTGGCAGCCTCCTGTTCGTCGGCTCATTCCTTCTTGGAGCCACGACGCTGCGAGAGTTCGCCCTCGCGTTGTTCGTCGGCGTGGCCGCCGGGACCTACTCGTCCATCTTCGTGGCCACGCCGCTGCTTGCGACCTGGAAGGCCTCCGAGCCCGAATGGCAGGAAGTCGCGGCTGCGCCGGCGCCGACGCCGAAGCCCGACCGGGCGGCACCGGCCCAGCAGACGAAGAAGAAGGCACCCGCCCGGCCCCCGGCTGCCGGTGGTGGGCCCAAGCCACGCCCACCGAAGAAGAGACGCGGCAAGCGCCGCTGACGCAGGCACCGGGCCGAAGAAATGGCAAGTGAGGGGTAAACTCATCGCGTGAAAGCACTTACAGACCTGATTCGAGACATCCCCGATTTCCCCGAGCCCGGTGTCATGTTCAAGGACATCACGCCGCTGCTCGGCGACCACAACGCACTGCAGATCGCCGTCGGCACGCTCGTCGAGCATTACCACTCGGCGGATGTGACCCTCGTGGCGGGAATCGAGTCCCGCGGCTTCATATTCGCCACCCCGATCGCACTGCAGCTGGGAGCCGGTTTCGTACCGATCCGCAAGCCGGGCAAGCTGCCCTACGACGTGATCCGGGAGGACTACGAGCTCGAATACGGCACCGACTCGCTCGAGCTCCACCGCGACGCCGTCAAGCCCGGGGATCGCGTTGTGATCATCGACGACGTGCTGGCCACCGGCGGCACCGCCATCACCGCCGCCAAGCTGATCGAACATCTCGGTGCCACCGTTGTCGGGGTTGGCGTGATCGTCGAATTGGAGTTTCTTGGCGGCCGCCAGCGGCTGGACGGGTATGAGCTGATCTCACTCGTTCAATATGAGCATCCCTGAGCAGGCTCCGACCACCGCCGCCGCGGCCTTCCAACGGATCGTCGACGCCTACCTCGATTTCCACCCCGACGCTTCGACTGCCCTGCTGGAACGCGCCTTCCAGCTGGCGGACGAGCTGCACGCCGGACAAACCCGTCTGACCGGTGAGCCGTTCATATTCCACCCGCTGGCCGTGACCCAGCTGCTTGCCGACTACGGCCTCGACGAGGCCACGCTGGTCGCCGGCATTCTCCACGATTCGGTCGAGGACACCGACGTCGATCTCGATCAGCTGCGCCGGGACTTCGATGATGAGATAGCCGACCTCATCGACGGGGTCACCAAGCTCGACCGGGTGGAGTTCGAAGACCGGGACGAAGCCCAGGCCGCCACCATCCGCAAGATGGTCATCGCCATGGCCGACGACGTGCGGGTTCTTGTGATCAAGCTCGCCGATCGCCTGCACAACATTCGCACCCTGGCACCGTTCGCCGCCGAGAAACAGCAGCGGATCGCCCAGGAGACGCTGGATATCTACGCTCCGCTCGCTCATCGTCTCGGCATGCAGGAGATCAAGCACGAGATGGAGGACAGCTGTTTCGCCATTCTCCAGCCGCGACGCAACACCGAGATCCGCGAGCTGCTCGCCAAACGCGCTCCCGCCCGGGAAGGGGTGATCGAGGCCGCTACCCGGGAGGTCTCCGCCGCCCTTGCCAGCGCCAGCATCAAGGCCGAGGTGACGGGTCGGCCGAAGCATCCGTATTCGATCTACCGAAAGATGATCGAGACGGGCTACCCGTTCGAGGAGCTGCACGACCTCATCGGGATCCGCATCATCACCGAGGACATCACGGACTGCTACGGTGCCCTCGGTGTCGTCCACACGCTGTGGGCCCCGGTCCACGGCCGGTTCAAGGACTACATCGCCACACCCAAGTTCAACCTGTATCAGAGCCTCCACACGACGGTGCTCGGCCCGGCCGGCAAGCCGCTCGAGGTGCAGATCCGAACTAGTGACATGCATGCGAGGGCTGAGCGAGGCGTCGCCGCCCATTGGGGCTACAAGGAGGGGGCGGCTCCCGGCGATCTGGCGTGGATGGCCGACATCCACTTCCTGCGGGACACCTTTGTCGACCCCGAGCTGTTTCTGGCGGGCCTCAAGATCGACCTGTACCGCGACGAGGTGTTCGCGGTAACGCCCAAGGGCAAGGTCATCACTCTTCCCAAGGGAGCCACTCCGGTCGATTTCGCGTATGCCATCCACACCGAGGTCGGGCACCGCTGCGTCGGCGCCAAGGTCAACGGCCGGCTGGTGGCCCTGAATACTCAGCTCAAGTCTGGCGATATCGTCGAGATCTCCACCTCGCGCTCGCAGTCGGCTCGCCCGAGCCGCGACTGGCTGAAGTTCGCCCAGACCTCGCGGGCAGCCGCCAAGATTCGACAGTGGTTCAACCGGGAACGGCGCCAAGAAGCCCTGGCAACCGGTAAGGAGGACGTGCTGAGCGCCATTGCCCGCGAGGGGCTCGGCCTGACCGGAGCCCGGCGGGATCGACTTCTCGAGGAAGTGGGACACGCCTTCAGCTACCAGGACGTCGATGCGCTCTACGTGGCGGTGGGCGAGGGGAACGTATCCTCGTCCTCGGTGGTGACCCGGCTGGTGCGGTTGCTGCGTCCGGAAGTGGCCGAGGAGGACGTTGCCGAGCTGCTGCCCATGCGCTCGCGTGATCCGCGGCGTCTCGCTCCCGAGGTGGTGGTCGAGGGACACGATGATCTTGCGGTCCGCATGGCCCGCTGTTGCGATCCGGTTCCCGGCGACGACATCGTCGGCTTCGTCACCGTCGGAGGCGGTGTCTCGGTGCACCGTTCCGACTGCACCAACCTCGGCGATCTATCCGAGCGCTCGGAGCGGATGATCGACGTTGCGTGGTCGGCAACCGGTGGGGCCAGCTTCGTCGTGTGGGTGCAGGTGGAGGCCCTCGACCGCCCTGGTCTCCTGCGGGACGTGACCTCGGTTCTTTCCGACCTGGGTGCGAACATCCTCTCCTCGTCCTCGCAGGTGAGCGCCGACCGCACGGCCACGCTGCGATATGAGGTCGAGCTGTCCGATCCCAGTCAGCTGGAACAGGCAATCACCGATCTGCGGGACATCGACGGGATCTACAACGTATTTCGGCCGACCCCGGCCGGGAGCCAGTGATTATCGGGCCCAGTCGGGAGGTGGAATCTCGCGCCAGTCCTGCCACCACCACTGGTCGTTGACAAGGGGGAAGAAGGGTGGGCGGATGTACCCCAGCCTCGGGTCGAAACCGTAGTTGCGACGGAAGAAGGTGCCCGACATCGACCCGGTGCCGAGGGAGGTGAGCGAACCGCGGATCGTGAAGGCGACGGGAACCCCAGACGCGCCGCACGAGGTGCCGATGAAGGTTCCGCCCTGCGTGAGCAGCGACCCCTCGAAGATCAGCTCGTCACCCGTGATCTCGCCGGCCTCCCGCTTGAAGTACCCCTGGCCGGATGTGAGGAGGGCGAGTACCGCCGTGCCGCCTGGCATCGAGCCGTCGCGTTGACGGACCATGGTCGATTTGTTCAGCATGATGTTCTGCGGTCCGGCATTGGGAACTCCGGGCAGGTCGTCTCCCGGGTCCGGGGAGTCGCCGGCGTAGATGGTGATGCTGGTGTCGAGCAAGGCGACGGGGCCGCCGGTGTCCCGATCTCCGAACACGACGTCGCCGGCGGCCCAGACGGCGCCGTTCTCCGGGATGGGAAATGTGCCGAGCCAGTTCCAGGTGGCGCTCCCCGATCCATCCGACGCCATGATGGCGTTGGTGCACGAGGTCGAGAAGCTGGTGGTGCTGTACCAGATGCGAAGGTCGTCGCCGGCGGGATCGATCAGGTAGCTGCGGGCTCCGGCATCGTCACCGATGGCATCGAGACAGAGGCCGCCACCGAGACAGGCCGCCGACTTGGCGACCATGGTTTGAGACCAGAGGGTTCCGAAGTCGAATCCGTCGACGGGCGATCCGGCGAACGGCAGGTACTGAGGGGGCGTTTGGGCGACCGTCCGATTCCCGACGTAGGCAATGGCCCCGTCCTCGAAGATGGGTGCCCGCAGCAGGCGCCCCGACACATAGATATCGTCGTGCACGGTCCCGACCGGGGTGTTGAAGTTGAGGTCACCCTGGGCGAAGATCTTGCCGGTGACGTCGACGTTGCTCCCGTAGCTCAGGTTGCCGGCCGAGGAGCGGACATACTCCGAGAGAGACTCGGCCCGCATCGCTGCGCTGACGGAGCGGATCTCGGTGCCCAGCAGGTTTCGGCCCACCACGAGCACTTGCAGGGCGCTGCCGGCCACCGGAGGTGTGACCTCGACTGCGATCTCAACCCGTTCGCCGGCCGCCACCGCGGTCAGGAACGGGCTCTCGTACCATCCGGTGGCCGGTTCCTGGTAGTCCCATTCGCTGCACTGCAGGTCGGACCACGCCTCCCCGGGCTCCCGCACGACACCGATGCTGGCCGGCAGGGCCGAAACCGTGCACTCTCGAGCACGCTCCGCCTCGTCCACCTTCGACTGGTAGTAGAGCCCGTTCTCGCTGAGATGGGCGGCATAGCGTTCGAGCTCGGCCTCGGCGGCCGCCAGGCTGCGGTCCTCCCGGTACGTGCGGAATGCGTCGTCGACCTGCCGCTCGGAGTTCGACATGACGAGAACGGCCAGCAGCGCCACCACGAAGAAGCCCATGATGACGGTGATGAGGGCGACGCCCGAATCCTCGGAATGGATGTCTCTAGCGCGCATTGCGAATCCTTACTTGCTCAACGATGACGACGTCCGCCACGGCCCCGAATGGGGTCGGGTCGGCCCGAAACGACAGTTCGACCAGGCTGAAATCGCATCTGGCGGCGGTAGCGTCATCGCATGCCGAGATGCCGTTGAGCGCGCCCCCTACCCATTCCTGGCCGACGAAGGCGGGGCTGGTGGGCGCGGCGATCAGGTCCTCCACCAGCGTGGATGTGAACAGCGGTGTTGCCTCGTAGACGACCGGATCGGAGGCCGGCACCGGTGCATAGACCGATTTCTTGAGCGTGCACCCGCTGGCACAAGAGCCGTCGAGAAAGTACCGATGGAGCTGCAATCCGGCGCTGGCGTTGAGGTACGACGTGAAGCGGATC
The DNA here is from genome assembly GCA_041619515.1 of Acidimicrobiia bacterium. Classification (GTDB taxonomy): domain Bacteria; phylum Actinomycetota; class Acidimicrobiia; order Spongiisociales; family SHLN01; genus SHLN01. The sequence goes on along the minus strand of JBFKDW010000001.1, from coordinate 59,007 downwards.
TCATCCCACGCCAGCAGCTTGACGGGGTTCGCGTCCGGCCCGTCGGCGTTGGCCTGGCGCAGCTCGACGTCGATGTCGTGGGCGGCATCGCGCAGCGCCCGCTGGGCGTCGGCGGCCGAGATCTGGTCGGCAGCGTCGGTCTGCACCCGCATGATCACGCTGAACACCGCGCCCAGCAGAATGCTCATGATGACCACCGAGACCGAGGCCTCGACGATGGTGAAGCCCGCTTCGGAGCGCAGCCGTCTCAGCACGAAGCACCACCGGCGTCGACCGAGAGGATCGAGGTCTGGGAGCGAACCCGGACGTTCGTCCACTCCCACTCGACGCTGTCGTCCGAGCAGATGAGCCCGAAATCCCATCGGGTGTTGTTGGCGTAGACCACCGCCGTCCCGTTTCCGTTGAAATCGGGCTCGATGTGCGAATACGGCTCGCTGCCGGACGTCTCCTTGGCTCCCCAGTGGTCGCCGGATCCGTTGAAGAAGTGCACCAGCCGGTGTGACGAGCTTGGAACCCCAAGCTCCACATACAGGGTGCCCGTATCGAAGTCGAAGGGGATGTTGGCGGTCTTGTGGCCTGCCGGCGACGTGATATTGGCCGGCCAGCTTCGGGTGCCGACCGGAGTCGCCATCGTGGCCTGCCCGTACTCGTCGGTGGTGACCTCGCCGAGGCCCACGACCGAAATGGTTGCGAGCGGAATCGGCCAACCGTCGGTGTCGGCGATAGTGAAGATCACCGGGACGGTAGGCCGGAACTCGAGCGCGAATGATTCGGTATGAAGCGGGTCAGGATAGGCGGCGGGGATGACCACCGAGCTGCGGGTCTCCGATGCGTAGCTGAAGGCCTCCACGGTCAGGTCGTAGGTGTCCGGCACCAGGGGGTAGCCAAACGCGCTTTCGATGAAGAAGGTCCCGTCGGTGGAAGTGAAAGTCTCGGACTGCACGCCGTTATCCAGCGTCAGCGAGGCATTTGGGATGAGCAGTCCCGTGTCGACGTCGGTCACGTCGACCTTCAGCTGAGCCGGCCGGTAGACAGGTAGGGTCACGTTCTTGATCTCGGCCGGGAAGAGCCGGAATCGATCGGCGCCGCTGGTCAGGGCTTCGCCGGCGATGTACCAACCATCGCTGTCGATGTCGTCGAGTTCGGTCCCCAACCGCATGACCATCTCGTAATTGGGATCGCCGACGTTGGGATCGGTCGGATTCAGAAGGGGATAGACCCACTGGGTGGTCGTGGCACCGGCCAGAGGGAACACCGAGCCGTTGGCGTTGCCCGCCCCATCCGATTTGACGAGGAACACCTTGGGAGGGGTCACTCCGGACGGAGTCGGCTCCATGAGCGTGAGGTCCACCGTCACCGTTGCCTTGTTGCTGGAGTCGCTGAGCCGGTCGGGTGAGACGATGCTGCTGAATCGGACGGGGTCGATCGCTCCGCTGGGATGGGTGACGACGATCTCGACCGTCTTGTAGTTGACCTCGTCGGTCCCGTTGATGGCGCCTTCCCACTGGATGTCCGTGGTGATCTCCCAATCGGTGTCGCCGGTGATGGTGATCGAGGGATCGATGACGCCGGCCGGGTTGCCGAAGGTGAGGCCCACGTCGTCGAAGTCGAGCGCGCGAATAGATTCGAGTCGGGCTTCGCCCAGCTTCTCGGCCTCGGTCGTCAAACGGGCGGTGTCGAGGCGGTCGAGCGACGACATGATGGGTCCGATCGAGATGACCAACAGAATGAGAAACAGCGCAGTGGCGACCACGGCCTCGATGAGGCCGAACCCACGTTCGTCATTCAGTTTCGGGTACGGTGATGCGCACTTCATGTGGTGGCTATCGGCACACAGTGTGAGATTGTGAAGCTTTTCGGCGTGTCATTGCAGTCGATCGCAGCGGGGCTGGTCACCGCCCCGCAGAGAAGGTGTCGGCAGCCTCCGGCAGCATCTTTACGACCCCGGCCGGGCGACTCGACGGTCGATATAGCCTGAGGCGATGATCATCGACTACCGGGAGCTGTGGGTGGCGGGCACGAACTGCTATGTGCTGGCGCCCGGGCCCGGAGGGCTGGCGGTGGTCGTCGACGCCCCGCCCGACCCCGAAGGCGTCGGCGAGCTGCTGCGCGCTCACGATCTGACGCCGGTGGCGGTGCTGCTGACTCACGCCCACATCGACCATCTGGGTGGAGCCGGGCCGCTTGCGCGCAGGCATCGGGTGAGTGTCTATCTTCACCCCGACGACGAATGGCTGGCCGCATCTCCCGAGGCTCAACTGCGATCCCTGTTCGGGATGGTGCCGCCCGGCGACTTCGACCCACCAGACACCTTCGTCGATCTGGCATCCCACGAGCAGCTCGATCTGGCCGGAACCTCCCTGCGGGTGCTGCACACACCGGGGCATACGCCCGGTCACTGCTGCTTTCTGCTCGAATCCGAAGGGGTGTTGTTCTCCGGCGACCAGCTGTTCGCGGGCTCGGTCGGCCGGACCGATCTTCCCGGCGGGGATTGGGACACGCTGCTCGCGTCGATGCAAACCGAAGTGCTCACCCTGGCCGACGACATCGATGTGCTTCCCGGCCACGGGCCCGCCACTACGATTGGCCGCGAACGGCGCACCAACCCCTTCCTGCAAGGCCTCGTATGAGCTTTCGTCCGCCCAAGGGCACCGACGACCTTCTCCCACCCCAATCGCGGCGCTGGCGTCGGGTGCTGGCCACTTTTGATGTCTTGAGTGAGCGCTACGGCTACGACCTCGCCATCACGCCCATCTTCGAGGCGACGGGCCTGTTCGAGCGCGGCGTGGGGGAGGGGACCGATGTCGTGCAAAAGGAGATGTACACCTTCGAGGACAAGGGCGGTCGTTCGCTCACGTTGCGCCCGGAGGCGACGGCCTCGATGGTGCGGGCGTACCTGAATACCGGCCGCCAGATCCCCATGAAGCTCGCCTATTCGGGCCCCATGTTCCGGTACGAACGGCCGCAAGCGGGCCGCCGCCGCTCGTTCTGGCAGGTGGGTGTCGAGTATCTGGGTGAGGACGCGGCTGAAGCAGATGTGGAAGTGATCGAGCTTGGGTTCCGTTTCTATGAGGCCATTGGGCTGAAGGGATTCCAAGTTCAGCTCAACTCGCTCGGCGATGCCGAGACGAGGGTGGCCTACCGGCGCGCTCTCACCGAGTACCTCACCGGGATCGCCGATCGGCTCAGCGACGACAGTCAACGCCGCATCGAGACCAACCCGCTGCGCGTGTTCGACTCGAAGCCGGACCGGGCACTGCTGGCGGGCGCGCCCCGCCCGGTCGACCACCTGAGCGATGCCGCCCGTCATCACTATCACCAGGTGCAGGCCGGCCTCGACCGGCGCAGCGTCCCGTTCGTGGAGAAGGCGGATCTCGTACGCGGCCTCGACTACTACACCCGCACGGTGTTCGAGTACGTTGCAACGGGCCTCGACGCTGCCCAAAACGCAGTCGGGGGCGGGGGGCGCTACGACGGGCTGGCCGAGGCGATCGGAGGGGGCAGCGTGCCGGCGGTCGGCTTCAGCTTGGGGATCGACCGCATCATGCTGGCGCTCGAAGAGGACGAGGCGGCTGAGCCCGCCCTCGACGCGTTCGTGGTCGTCGCCGTCGAGGACCTCTGGGGCGACGGGCTCGAGCTGGTGGCGGACCTCAGATCGGCCGGCGTACGGGCGGACATCGATCTCGGGCGTCGGAGCGTGAAGGCTCAGTTCAAGGCGGCCGACCGTCGCCGAGCCGCCACCGCCCTCGTGGTGGGCGACGAATGGGCGAAGGGTGAGGTCACAGCCAAGCGCCTTTCATCCGGACAGGAGGAGCGGGTTGATCAGGACCGGATCATCGAGTGGATCCACTCTCGAGTGAGGACCTCGTGAAGTATCGCGACACCCATGCCGGTGACGTGCGGGCGGCGGACGTCGGCCGGACCGTGCTGATGGCCGGGTGGACCGCCCGCATTCGCGACCAGGGCGGCGTCGTGTTCGTCGACCTGCGCGATGCGTCGGGGGTCGTCCAGGTGGTGATCGACCCTGAGGTGGTTCCCGAAGCCGTTGCGCTCAAACGCGAGTTCTGTGTGTCGGTCAGGGGGGAGGTGGCACGGCGGCCGGCTGGGAGTGAGAACTTCGAGCTCCCGACGGGCGACGTCGAAGTGGTTGTCTCCGAGCTGACCGTTCTTTCCCCCTCCCGGGCCTTGCCCTTCCAGCTCGACGAACGCACCGACGTGGACGAGCTGGTCCGGCTCAAGTACCGGTATCTCGACATGCGCCGACCCCGGGTCGCTGCCAACATCCGAGCCCGGTCGGTAGCGGTGGCCGCCATGAGACGCACCCTGCACGAGGCCGGATTCCTCGAGATCGAGACACCGACGCTCATCAAATCCACACCCGAAGGGGCGCGGGACGTGCTGGTGCCGAGCCGGCTGCAACTGGGGGATTTCTACGCGCTGCCACAAAGTCCTCAGCTGTTCAAGCAGCTGCTGATGGTGGGTGGAGTCGAGCGCTACTTCCAGATCGCCCGCTGCTACCGGGACGAAGACTTTCGAGCAGATCGGCAGCTGGAGTTCACGCAGCTCGACGTGGAAGGTTCCTTCTGGGATCAGGAAGACGTTCTCGCCACGATCGAGTCGGTGGTGGTGGCCGTGGTCCAGGATGTGCGCGGCGTTGGGCTGGCCGCTCCCTTTCCGCGGCTCACCTATCGCGAGGCCATGGATCGCTACGGGACCGACAAGCCGGATCTGCGCTTCGGGATGGAGATCGCCGACCTCACCGCTCTCTTCGCCGACACCGGGTTCAAGGCCTTCTCGGGGGCGATCGCGGGCGGAGGCGTTGTGAGGGGGCTCAACATCGGCCGGCAGGACATGAGCCGATCGGGCCTCGACGCGCTCGTCGACGACGCCAAAGCCGCCGGAGCCGGCGGGCTGGTATGGATGGTCGTCGAGGATGACGGTGGGGTGCGCTCGCCGGTCGCCAAGTTCCTTTCCGCCGAAGAGCTCGAGGGTGTCACCACGACTCTTTCGGCCTCGCCGGGTGACCACGTGTTGATCGTCGCCGACCGGAGCAGGGTCGCCGCCGAGGTGCTCGGGAGGTTTCGCGTCCGGTTTGGCTCCCCGCCGGGGCACGACGAGCTCAACTTTCTATGGGTGGTCGACTTCCCGGTGTTCGAAGAAACCACCACCGGCGAGCTCGTCGCAGCCCACCATCCGTTCACGGCTCCGGTCGATGTCGAGGAGATGGGCATCAGCCCGGCAACCGCCATCTCGCGAGCGTACGATCTCGTCCTCAACGGGGCCGAGCTCGGGTCGGGGAGCGTTCGAATCCACGATGCCGCCACTCAGCGCAAGGTGTTCGAGATCCTCGGGATCAACCCCGAGGAGGCGGAGCGCCGCTTCGGTTGGTTCGTGGAGGCCCTCGGATATGGCACACCGCCCCACGCCGGGTTCGCCATCGGTATCGCCCGGCTCGTCAGCATCCTGCAGGGTGAGCCCAACATTCGCGAAGTGATCCCATTCCCGAAGACCCAGACCGGGGTGGACCCTCTCACCGGCTCGCCTTCACCGGTGGAGGATCATCAGCTGGCCGAGCTCGGCATCGACCTGCTGCCGGAGGTGCGAGCCGCCCGGCTGGCGGGCGAACACACCGGTGGCTCGGCGCCAGAAGGGGATCCACAGGGAGGAGCCTGATGGCGGATCTGTTCGAGGCCGAGCGGGAGCAGCGGCGCGGGGCGGCAGCCCCGCTGGCGGCACGCATGCGGCCGCGCACCCTCGATGAGGTGGTTGGGCAGGAAGCGCTGGTTGGCAGCGGCGCCGCCTTTCGAACCGTCGTCGAGAGCGGACGGCCACCCTCGATGATCCTGTGGGGGCCGCCCGGAACCGGCAAGACCACGCTGGCGCGCCTCATCGCCACCACCACCGACGGCTTTTTCGAACAACTGTCGGCGGTTTCGGCCGGAATCAAAGATGTGCGGGAAGTGCTGGCCGCCGCACGGGAGCGGCTGGGTGAGGGGCTCGGGCGCACCGTGCTGTTTCTCGACGAGATCCACCGCTTCACCAAGGCCCAGCAGGACGGTCTGCTGCCCGGAGTGGAGGACGGCACGATCATTCTGGTGGGAGCAACCACCGAGAACCCATTCTTCGAGGTGAACTCTCCGCTCATCAGCCGGTCCAGCCTGTTTCGGCTCGCCCCGCTCGAGCCGGCCGACATCTCGATCCTGCTGGACCGGGCTCTTGCGGACGACGAGCGCGGCATTGCCTCGCTGGGTCTGGATCTTGATGACGATGCCGCCACTGAACTTGCGGAGCGGGTAGGCGGGGATGCCCGCCTGGCCCTCAACGCGCTCGAGACTGCCGCCACCCTCGTCGCCGGCCGGGGAGAGAAGTCCATCACCGTCGGCGACGTCGAGGAGGCGCTTCAGCGTCGAATCATTCGCTACGACAAGGGCGGGGACCGGCACTACGACGTCATCTCGGCGTTCATCAAGAGCCTGCGGGGCTCCGATCCCGATGCCGCGATCTACTGGCTGCACGTGATGCTCGAAGCCGGCGAAGATCCCGAATTCATTGCCAGGCGCATGATCATCCTTGCCTCCGAGGACATCGGCCTGGCCGACTCGAGAGCGCTGGCGGTGGCCACCGACGCAGCCGGGGCCCTCGCCTATGCCGGGCTGCCGGAGGCCGCCTATGCGCTTTCTCACGCCGCGCTCTATCTCGCCCTTGCCCCCAAGTCGAATTCGGTCACTCGCGCCATGGGCTCTGCCAGGGAGGCCGTCCGCGCCCAACCCACGACCGAAGTTCCCATTCACCTGCGAGGATCGAGCTATCCGGGTGCCGCCCAGCTCGGGCACGGCGCCGGCTACCAGTATCCGCACGACGCACCGTCCGGCGTGGTTGCCCAGCACTATCTGCCCGAAGGCCTGCAAGACGCCATTCTCTACAGCCCCGGGCGCCGCGGCGAGGAGGCCGACCTGGCGGACGCCCAGGCGGCCCGGGATGAGACGCTGGGCAAGAGGCGCTAGCCGCCAGACGCCCCCGGGTCGCAGGCCGATGGTCTCATCGACGAGCGAGGGTGCCCCGGAGGGCAACGCTAACCTCACAGAACCCATGGACCACAACGCGATTCGCAACGGTTTCATCGATTTCTTCGTCGCCCGGGGCCACACCCGGGTGCCGAGCGCGTCGTTGATACCGCCCGACCCGACACTGTTGCTCACCAATGCGGGGATGGTGCAATTCAAGCCGTACATGCTCGGCGAGGAGAAGCCACCGTATCCGCGAGCCGTCACCGTCCAGAAGGTGGCGCGGACGAGTGACATCGACATCATCGGGACAACCGCCCGCCACCTCACGTTTTTCGAGATGCTCGGCAACTTCAGCTTCGGCGACTACTTCAAAGAGAAGGCGATTCCCTATGCCTACGACCTCATCACCGAGGTCTTCGGGCTGGACCCGGACCGTCTTTGGTACACGGTCTACAAGGACGACGACGAGGCGGCCGAGATCTGGCTCGACGGGGTCGGAGTGCCCGCCGACCGGCTGCAGCGACGCGACCGCGACAACTTCTGGCAAATGGGCGTACCTGGCCCGTGCGGGCCGTCCTCGGAGATCTTCTACGACAAGGGGGCGGCCTACGGACCGGACGGGGGCCCGGTCGTCGACGAGGAACGGTTCACAGAGATCTGGAACCTCGTGTTCATGCAAAACATCCAGGACGAGCCATACCGGGTGATCGGTGACCTCCCGGCCAAGAACATCGACACCGGGGCCGGACTGGAGCGGGTGGCGATGGTGCTCCAGGGGAAGGACACCGTCTTCGAGATCGACACCCTCGTACCGGTCCGGGAGGCGGCAGAACGGTATCTCGACAGGCGCTACGGGGAGGACGAGCACACCGACATCAGTTTGCGCATTCTCGCCGACCACGGCCGGGCCATGACCTTCCTGATCGACGACGGGGTGGTTCCGTCGAACGAGGGCCGGGGGTACGTGTTGCGGCGCCTGATTCGCCGTGCGGTCCGCCGGGCCTGGACGCTTGGGGGGAACGAGCCGGTCACCGAGGTGCTCATACAGGCAACCATCGACGTGATGGAGAACGCCTACCCGGATTTGCATCAGCGTCGCACCCACATACTCGAAAGCGCCGGTCGTGAGGAGAGCAGTTTCCGGCGCACCCTGGAGACCGGCAGCACCCTTCTCGATCAGGAGCTCGGCCGGGTCTCCGACACATTGCCTGGAGATGTTGCCTTCAAGCTGCACGACACCTACGGGTTCCCCATCGAGGTGACCACCGAGATAGCCGCCGAGCGAGGCATCGCCGTCGACGAGGCCGGGTTCGAGTCTGCCATGGATCGCCAGCGGCGCCAGGCACGGGAAGCATGGAAGGGCGGAGGGGCTGCCGCCGAGACCGAGGAGTACCGCAGGGTGCTGGGGGCGGTCGACCTCACCGACTTCCTCGGGTACGACTTCGAGGAAGCTCAGAGCCGGATTGTTGCCCTGCTCCGGGAAGGCGAGCCGGTGGAGCAGCTCGCCGAAGGTGAGCGCGGCGAGGTCTTCCTCGACCGAACTCCCTTCTACGCCGAAGCCGGAGGGCAGGTGGGCGACTCGGGGACGCTCTGGACCGAGACCGGCTCGGCCGTCGTAACCGACACCCAGTTCGCCATTCAGGGCATCAACAGCCATCAGGTCAAGGTGACCAGGGGGGCCATCCGGCTGGATCAAGATGCCAACGCCGAGATCGACCGGGCCCGGCGGGAACGCATCCGCAAGAGCCACACCGGCACCCATATTCTCCATTCGGCCCTGCGTTCCATTCTCGGCGACCATGCCCGCCAGGCCGGGTCGCTGGTAGAGGCGGGAAGGCTCCGATTCGACTTCTCGCACCACGCCGCCCTCGATCCCGGAGAGCTGGCTGCTGTGGAGGCACTTTCCAATGATCACGTGATAGAGAACGCCCGGGTGACTGCATTCGAGACGTCGAAACAGGAAGCCGAGGCGATGGGGGCGATCGCGTTCTTCGGCGACAAGTACGGTGAGACGGTGCGTGTGGTCGAGGCGGGGGATTTCTCCCGGGAGCTGTGTGGGGGAACTCATACTGCGACCACCGGCCAGGTCGGCCCGCTCATCATCACCTCCGAGGGCTCGATCGGCTCCAACATGCGCCGGGTGGAGGCGCTGACGGGCTCGGCGGCCTACGAGCACATTGTGGCCCTGCGGGCGGAGCTGGAGGGGGCGGCGGCCGCTCTCCACACCGGGGTGGGAAACGTGGGACCGGCCCTGACGGCCCTGCTGGACAGATCCCGACAGCAGGAGGAGCGTCTCGGCGCTTTCGAGGACCGGTACCGGGCTGAAGCCGCCGGGAACCTGGCGGCGGACCCCGATCGGGTCGACGGCAACGCCATCGTGGTGGCGGCGGTGGCCGGCGCCTCCCCCGAAGACCTGCGACTGCTCGCGTTCCAGGCTCGCGACCGGGTTGCTCCTGCCGTCGTCGTGCTCGGGACCGAGCGGGACGGCAAGGCTCAGCTGGTGGCGGTCGTCTCGCCGGAGCTCGTCAGCCGCGGCGTCTCGGCACGGGGCCTCATCGGAGGGCCGGCTCGGGTCGTGGGGGGCGGTGGTGGGGGCGACGACGAAGTCGCCCAGGCCGGAGGCCCGAAAGGCGAGCAGCTCGCCGAGGCACTCGAGGTGGCCGGCCGGGAGCTCCACGAGCTGCTCTCCAGCCTGTAGGCACCTTGGGACGCCTGCTCGGCCTCGACTACGGAACCAGGCGGGTCGGTGTTGCGATATCGGACTCGTCACGCCTGATCGCATCCCCATACGCAGTGGTCGATGCCGCCGAGCTGCTGCCGGCTCTGGATGAGATCCTCGCAGCAGAGGACATCGATGCCATCATCGTCGGTCTTCCCGTGGCGCTGTCGGGAGAGGAGGGGGCGTCGGCAGCCGCGGCCCGCTCCTTCGGGGAGCGGGTGGCGGATCATTCCGGCCTGGAAGTTGTGTTCGTCGACGAACGGTTCACGACCAAGCTGGCGGAGGACGCCCTCATCGCCGGCGGGGTGCGCCGGAAAAAACGACGCGATATCCGCGACAAGATGGCGGCAACAGTTATGTTGCAGGGTCACCTAGATTCTCAACGATGACCGTCGTCCCTCAATACGATCCAATTCCGCCGCGCCGTCCGTTCTGGGTGGCGCCGCTCGTCACCCTGGTGCTCCTGACAGCCGGGGCGTTTGCCACCGTCCGGATCGGGAGCTGGGCAGGGGAGGCGGTTCGCCCGGAGGCCGCCTCCACCCTTGTGGCAGGGCTTCCGGTGGCAGTCGACATTCCGAGCGGGTCCACTGCCCGCAACATCGGCTCGCTCCTCGCCGACGCCGGAGTCATCGCCTCTTCGGTCGAATTCGTCGACGAGGTCGCAGTCCGGGGTTTGAACGCCGTCCTGAAAGCCGGTTCCTACAGCCTGACCACGGGAATGGGCGTCGACGCCGTGCTCGAGGAGCTGGTGCGGGGGCCGGTGGGCGGGCAGACCTTCCGAATCACCGTCATCGAGGGCCTCTGGGTCGATGAAGTCATTGCGTCTCTGGCCAGGCAAACGGAGTACACCGCCGAGGAGTTGTCCGAGCCGCTCCTGTCGGGACGGGTGACATCCAACCTCATGCCGGAGTCCATGAGCGGTGACCGCCTCAGCCAGTGGGAGGGCCTCCTGTTCCCGGACACGTATGAGTTCTTCGTCGACGCCACCCCCGACACCATTGTCGGCACGCTGGTTTCCACGATGGAAGACCGCGTGGCCGCCGTCGACTGGTCGCGGCTCGAATCGCTCGGCTTCGTGGATGATCCCGAGACCGCCACCAACGAAGCCATCTACGATGCGCTCATCGTTGCCTCGATGGTCGAGGCCGAGGCGAAGCTCGACGAGGACCGCCCGCTGATCAGCAGCGTCATCTACAACAGGCTCGCCATCGGCCAGGGGCTCAACATCGACGCCGCTCTCGTGTATGCCAAGGGGGTGCGGGGAGTGCCGCTGGCGGTAGATCGCGAGATCGACTCGCTGTACAACACCTATAGATATGCCGGCCTGGTGCCCACTCCCATCGGCGCGGTCCGGCGCGCCTCGCTGGAGGCGGCCGCCGATCCGGCCGACACCAACTTCTACTACTACGTGGTGGTGGACTTCGACGGCCGCCATGGCTTCTCATCAACCCTCGACGAACACAACGCCAAGGTAGCCAAGGCGCGGGCTGAAGGAGTGATCTAGAAGGCACCGGCCGTGCCCTCATCGGCCGGACCGGAGCCGGGCAGCACTACCGTGCCGGAATGCTGAAGCTCGCGCTGCTCGGTGACCCGGTGTCACACAGCCTGTCGCCACGGCTGCACACCGCCGCGCTGCGAGCGGCCGGCGTCGATGGATCGTACGTGGCACGCCGAACCGATGCGGCCGGGATGGAGGCCGCCGTCGCCGACCTGCGGCGCGGTGGGCTCGATGGCGCCAACGTCACCATGCCCCACAAGGCGCTGGCCTCCCGCCTGGTCGACGTCGTCGGGCCTGAGGCCGATCGGGCCGCCAGCGTCAACACCCTCATCGTGTCCGACGGCGTCGTTATTGGAGAGTCGACCGATGTCGAAGCGATCAGACGGGCCTGGGACGGCCTCCCCGACGGTGCGGTGCTCCTCCTGGGCGCCGGCGGCGCCGCTGCCGCTGCCATGGTGGCGCTCGAGGGCCGACCACTCATGGTGGCCGCGCGACGCCCCGAGGCAGCCGCGGCGCTGATCACCAGGACCGGTGTCGAAGCCACGGTAGCCCGCTGGGGTGAGCCGATCGATGGGGCAGTGGTGGTCAACGCCACCCCGCTCGGGATGCACGCCCGGCACCTTCCCGATCGCCTCCTCGAATCGGCCGGCGGACTCTTCGATATGCCTTACGGTCCGGTCCCAACTCCGGCAGTCGAGCATGCAGCCGGCCTCGGCATACCCGTGGTGGAAGGGATCGAAATGCTGCTGCATCAGGCGGCCCTTTCCTTCGAGCTCTGGACCGGCGTGACCCCCTCTCTTTCGGCGATGCGAGAGGCCGTTGCGCGTGACCACTCGCCGGGGTCGAATCTCTAAAGCCTCACCCATTCACTGCCGAAAGCCCACCGGGATAGAGGCAAGGAGACAACGTGACTACCGAAGCGCGGCATCTCGGCACGATGCTGCTCCAGGAAGGCCTGCTGAGCAGGGCCGATCTCGATCGTGCGACCGAGATTCAAGCCGAAAGCGGAATGCCTCTCGGGCGGATCCTCGTGGAAGAGGGTTTCGTCAAGGAAACCGATCTCGTCAAGACCCTTGCCCGCCATATCGGGCTGGAGTTCGTCGCCCTCGACGAGGTCACCATCGATCCCTCGGCGAGTGCTCTCGTACCGGAAGCCCTCGCCCGCCGCTACGCCGCCATCCCCATCGGATTCTCCGAAGACGGCAGCCTGATCGTCGCAATGGCAGACCCGGCCAACGTGCTGGCGATCGACGATATCCGGGCCATCACCGGCATGGATGTCCGCCCCAAGGTAGCCACGCGCACTGAGGTCATGGATGCTCTTTCGAGGATGGCTCAGTTCGATGATGCCGTCTCGGAATTCGGTGATCTGCTCGACGAGGGAGCGGAAGTCGAGGACCTCAGCGCCATCGAAGCCTCGGTCGACGAAGCACCGGTCGTCAAGCTGGTGAACACGATCATCACGCGGGCAATGAACGAACGTGCCTCGGACATCCATATCGAGCCGGGGGAGAAGGACCTGCGGGTCCGCTTCCGGATCGACGGCGTTCTGCACGAGGCGATGACCACCCCCCGCTCGATAACCAACGCCATGGTGAGCCGCCTCAAGATCATGGCGGACATCAATATCGCCGAGCGACGGATCCCACAGGATGGCCGTATCAGCCTCAAAGTCCAGGGCCGCCAGGTCGACCTGCGTGTCGCGACGCTGCCCTCGGTCTACGGTGAGAAGGTGGTGCTTCGGATCCTGGATCGAAGCTCCATCTTGCTGGAGCTGACCGACCTCGGCTTCAGCGCTCACAACCTTGCCCGCTTCGAGTCGTCCTACACCAAGCCCTACGGAGCCATTCTCGTGACCGGCCCGACCGGTTCTGGGAAGTCCACGACGCTGTACGCCACGCTCAACGTGCTCAACCGGCCGGAAGTGAACATCATCACGACGGAAGACCCGGTCGAGTATCGGCTGGCCGGGATCACCCAGGTCCAGGTCAACCGCAAAGCCGGCCTGACGTTTGCCTCGGCGCTACGGTCGATATTGCGCGCCGACCCCGACATCGCGCTCATCGGTGAGATTCGCGACCGGGAGACGGCGCAGATCGCGATCGAGGCCGCCCTCACCGGCCACCTCGTGCTCTCCACCCTGCACACGAATGACTCGTCTTCCAGCATCGGCCGCCTCATCGAAATGGACGTGGAGCCGTATCTGGTGGCATCGTCGATAGACGCCATCCTGGCTCAGCGGCTGGCGCGCCGATTGTGTGACAAGTGCCGCCAGGAGGCGGCGCCCGCTGCCGACAAGTTCGAGGCTGCCGGCCTCGACGTGCCCAAGCATGTCTTCGAAGCGGTCGGGTGTCAGTCGTGCGCCAACACCGGTTATCGCGGTCGCCTGGCGCTTCACGAGGTTCTGCTCGTCAGTGAGGACATTCAGCGGATGTCTGTCGAGCGGCGCCCCTCCGACGAGATCCAGGCCGTTGCCATCGAAGAGGGTATGACGACCCTGTGGCAGGACGGCTTGGAAAAGGTGGCCTCCGGCATGACGTCTCTCGAGGAAATCATGCGGGTGGTGGCATGAGCCGAGTAAGCCGACAGCTCGGCGAGGCGCTCGTGAACCGGCGCCTCCTGAGCCGGGATGTGCTCGAAGACCTGCTCATCGAGGAGAGCCGGGGCGGCATTCCCCTCGCCAAGACGCTCGTGACGTCTGGTCACGTGAGCGACGCAGACTTGCTGATGGTGGTAGCCGAGCAACTCGGCATCGACTACATCAACCTCGAGCAGACCATCATCCAGCCGGATGCCCTCGACCGCATCGACGCCGACACCGCGCGCCGCATGGTGGCGGTGCCCGTTGCGCTCGAGGAGGAGAGGGTGGTCGTGGCTGTCGCGGACCCTTTCACCGCCAACTTGCGGGAGACCCTCGAGACCGCGTGCGGCAGCCCGGTATCGCTGGGGCTGGCGTCCAAGCGCTCCATCGACCGCATCCTCGGCGACTACTTCACGCTCAGCGAGAACGATGCTCCCCGGGTGGAGACCTCGCAGGAGATCCATCTCAACGATCTGCTCGTGATCCTCATGGACAACGCCGGGTCCGACCTCCACCTCACGGCCGGCACGGAGCCCCAGATCCGTGTCAACGGCCGTCTCCAGCCGTTGGAGGACTTCGGCATCATGATGCCGGCCGAGCTGCGCCGGATGATCTACGGCATCCTCACCGCCGACCAGCGTCAGCGCCTGGAGGAAAATCGTGAGCTCGATGCCTCGCACCCGGTGCCGGGCCACGGCCGCTTCCGGGTGAATGTGTTCTTTCAGCGTGACTCGGTGGGTGCTGTGCTCCGGGCGATCCCGAACGAGATCGTCACCCCGGAGAAACTCGGCATGCCTCCCGTGGTCGGCTCGCTGGCGAATCTGCATCGAGGACTGGTGCTGGTGACGGGCCCCACCGGGTCCGGTAAGAGCACCACGCTCGCCGCCATCGTCAACCGCATCAACGAGGAGCGAGCGGTCCACATCATGACGATCGAGGATCCAATCGAGTTCCTCCACAAGCACAAGAAGGCCGTGGTCAACCAACGCGAGGTCGGAACGGATACCTTCAGCTTCAATCACGCGCTCAAGCACGTCCTACGCCAGGACCCCGATGTCATCCTGGTCGGGGAGATGCGCGACCTCGAGACGATCAGTGCGGCGCTGACGGCGGCCGAAACGGGCCACCTCGTCTTCGGAACGCTGCACACCCAGAGCGCCCCGCAATCCATCGACCGTGTCATCGACGTGTTCCCCTCACATCAGCAATCGCAGGTGCGAGTCCAGCTGGGAAGCTCCCTGCAGGCCGTTGTCAGCCAACAGCTGCTCCCCACCCAGGATGGGAAGGGCCGAATAGTGGCCGTCGAGGTCATGATCGCCACCGCCGCCATTCGCAACCAGATCCGCGACGGAAAGGTGCACCAGATCCCCTCCGCCATGCAGGCCGGATCCCAGCACGGGATGCAGACGATGGACCAGGCTCTGGCGGATCTCGTCCAGCGCGGGAAGATAACCCGCGAGCTCGCATTCGAACGTTGTGCAGACGCCGAGGGTCTCAAACACCTGCTGGGAGGGGGATAAATGGCCACCATGTTCGACTATCGCGCCCGGGACAAGAGCGGCAAGGTCCTCGAGGGGCAGATCGAAGGTTCCTCCCGGGATGCGGTCGTCAAGGCCCTGCGGGAACGAGGGGCAGTCCCTCTGGCGGTCGACGAGGTCAAGACGAGCGGCCTGAAGACGGAGATCAACATCCCCGGCCTGAGCGACCGGGTCAAGGCGAAGGAGGTGGCGGTCTTCAGCCGCCAGTTCGCCACCATGATCAACGCCGGACTCTCGCTGCTGCGGTCGCTCTCGGTGCTCGAGGAGCAGACCGAGTCCAAAGCGCTGGCCCGGATAATCGGAGAGGTGAGGCGCGACGTCGAGCGGGGCGTCGGGCTCTCGGCGGCTCTGGAGAAGCACCCCAAAGCATTCAGCCAGCTTTACACGTCGATGGTGCGCGCCGGGGAAGCCGGTGGTGTCCTCGACGACACGCTGCTGCGGCTGGCCGCCGCCCTCGAGAACCAGGTGGCGCTACGCAGCAAGATCAAGTCGGCGATGGCCTACCCGGTCGTCGTGCTCTCGATGGTTGCTCTCGTGGTCCTCGCCATGCTCGTCTTCGTGGTGCCGATCTTTCAGGATCTCTACGCCGGGGCGGGGGGCGAGCTGCCGGTGCCGACGAAGATCCTCATCGGCGGCTCAGACCTCTTGAAGTCTTTCTGGTTCATCGTGTTTCCCCTCATGGGGGCGTCGGTCTGGGGGTTCCGTCGGTGGATCAACACGACCGCCGGACGGCACGTGTGGGACGCCGCCAAGCTGAAGATGCCGGTGTTCGGGGGAGTGGTTCACAAGACGGCAATCAGCCGCTTTTCCTCGACGCTCGGCGTCCTGCTGCGGACGGGAGTTCCCATCCTGCAGGCGATGGAGATCGTTCGGGACGTGGCCGGCAATGCGATCG
The DNA here is from genome assembly GCA_041619515.1 of Acidimicrobiia bacterium. GTDB lineage: Bacteria > Actinomycetota > Acidimicrobiia > Spongiisociales > SHLN01 > SHLN01. Next base: position 42,769 of record JBFKDW010000001.1, on the reverse strand, counting down.
TTTCCGACGCAGTCGCCGACGTCGCCAAGTCGGTGAAGGATGGCGACTCGCTCGCCGTGCCCCTCGCCAAGCACAAGGTGTTTCCGTCCATGGTCGTGCAGATGATCGCAGTGGGCGAGGAAACCGGCGCCGTCGACGCCATGCTGGAGAAGGTGGCGTCGTTCTACGACCAGGAGGTCAACGACACCGTCGACGCCCTCACCAGCTTGCTCGAGCCGCTCCTGATCGCCTTCATGGGATTGACGGTCGGCGGCATCCTCGTGGCTCTCTACCTGCCGATGTTCAACCTGGTCAACGTCGTCGGCTAGGTGCTCCCGCACCTGCCGCATCAGCCCCCACCGAGGCAGCACCGCTCGACGCGCTAGTGCGTCGGTGCGCCCGGTAATAGCCACGGAAAAGCCTCAACTCGTCACCCAGCGTGTCGATAGCTCATGGGTACGAAGGTCGGGTAAAGGCTCGGCCGTAGATGCTCGCAAGGAGAACATCAGATGCTCAAAGCGATGCGGTCCCGTCTCAACAAGGACGAGGGCTTCACACTCATCGAGCTGATGGTCGTGGTGCTGATTATTGCCATTCTGGTCGCCATTGCCATCCCCACCTTCCTGGGTCAGCGGAAGAACGCACAGGACAGCGCTGCCAAGAGCAACGTCCGTAACGCCCTGGCGACCGAGAAGGCCTACTTCTCCGTGAACCAGGTCTTCACGGCGACCACCGCCGACCTTGCCGCCATCGAGCCGAACCTGTTCGGCACCGGTGCGGACCCGGTCACGGTGACCATTGGTGCTGGTGGCGTCTCTGTCTGCCTCGTGCAGCAGAGCGATGGCGGCGACTACTTCGCCGTCTGGGATGGGACCACTGCCGGAACCGTCTACTACAAAGCTGCGGCGGCTCCGACTACGGCGCCTTGCCCGGTCGCCCAGCCCGGCGCTCCGTGGACGCCAGGCGGCTGGTAAACCCAGCTCGATAAGCAAACCGGATTCGGGCCCTTCGGGGCCCGTTTCCTGTTGTTGGGAGCCATCGGATTCGCGACGCATATCGCTCAAGAGCCGGTCGGTCCGCGCCGAAAACCCGACGTACAGTCAACGAGAAGGCGCCGCCATGTGGAGCAGAGACGACCGAGGATTCACCCTCATCGAATTGATGATCGTCGTCCTCATCGTGGCGATCCTCATCGCCATTGCGATCCCGACCTTCCTCGGTCAACGCAAGGAGGCGGAGGATTCGGCCGCCAAGAGCCACCTCAGGAACGCTCTCACCACGGAGAAGGCGTACTACGCCGGCGGGGCAGCCCAGTTCACGGACGATCTCGATCTGCTGTCGGCGATCGAGCCGAGCTTGTTCAACGTCACCGGTGCCAGCCCGGCCGTCAACACCTTCGACCCCGTCGCCGTCACCATCGATCCCACCGCTCAGGTGGTGTGTCTCGTTGCCAGGACCCCGCGCGGTGAGTTCCTCGCCATCTGGGAGAACTCGGCCGGTGGCACCCAATTCGGCCGCCACTCGGCGAACCCGTTCGGTGCGTGCAGCGCCGCCGGCCCCCCGGGCGTCGGGACCTGGTCGGCTTCAGGCTGGTAACGCCCCCGGTCACTAGGGTCGAGGCCTCATGGATGCCCTTCCTGCGGTAGCCGTGGCCGCACTGTTCGGCCTCATCTTCGGCTCGTTCATCAACGTGGTTGCCTACCGGGTCCCGGCCGGCCACTCGGTCGTCTCACCACCGTCCGCCTGCCCGGTGTGCCGGGCAGCCATCCGGCCGCGAGACAACATTCCCGTGCTGTCGTGGGTGTTGCTGCGGGGTCGTTGCCGGGACTGTGGAGGCCATATCAGCGTCCGCTACCCGATCGTCGAGGTGGGCGCCGCCATCCTCTTCGCGTCTGCGGTCCTCGTTATTGGGATCGAGCCCGAGCTCCCGGCCTACCTGTGGTTTGCGGGAGTCGGCCTTGCGCTGGTTCTCACCGACCTGGATGTCCATCGGCTGCCGAATCGCATCCTCTATCCGTCGACGCTGGTCGGTGCTGCGCTCTTGCTCGTGGCGGCCATCGCTGATGGAGATCTCGCTTCCTTTGGCCGGGCGCTCGCCGGGGCAAGCCTATATTTCGCGATCTTCCTCGCCCTTGCCCTCGTCGCCCGCGGCGGCTTTGGTCTGGGTGACGTAAAGCTCGCCTTCTTCCTGGGGCTCTTCCTGACCTATCGATCGTGGGAGGTGCTCGGCGCCGGCGTTGCCCTCGGAATCGCCATCGGCGGGGTGGTCGCGATTGCCCTTCTGCTGGCCGGCAGAGCCACCCGCAAGGCGAAGATCCCGTTCGGACCCGCCATGATCTTTGGCTCGTACCTGGCCCTGGTGATCGGGCAGCAGCTCGTCGACTGGTATCTCGGCCGGTGAGCCGCCGCTATGACTTGCGCTGCCCGAATCGTTTGTTAATCTCCCGAATGACATTCTTGTAATTACAAGGCACTGCGCTCGTGTCTTGAGGCGGAGTAACAATGGCGGTCAACGTGGGGCTGGACATCGGCGCAACCGGTGTGCGCGCCGTCGCCCTCGACACCGGGAAACAGCCCCCGGTTATCCGCCGGATCGGCCAGGTCGACATCGAGCGCGGGGCGGTGGTGGCCGGCGAGATCGTCGATCCCGAAGCCGTGACCGCCGCCATCTCCCGCCTCTGGAAGGAGACCAAGCTGCCGAAGCGCCGCATCGTGCTCGGCCTCGCCAACCAACGCGTGATCGTCCGCCAGGTTGACGTTCCCCGCATGAGTGAGCTCGAGCTGGTCGAGGCACTCCCGTTCCAGGTCCAGGAGTACATCCCAATCCCCGTCGAGGAGACCTTCCTGGACTTCGTCCCCATCGAGGAGTTCACCACCCCCGACGGTGAGCCGATGCTCTCGATCCTCGTCGTGGCCGCGCAGCGGGACATGGTGGAAACGTTGCTCGCAGCGGTCAATGCTGCCGGGATCACGCCGATTGCCCTCGACCTGCAAGCCTTCGGGCTCATCCGCGCCCTGTTCTACGGTGATTTCGATATCGGTAGCGTGGCGGCGGTCGTCGACATCGGCTCGGGGGTCTCCCAGGTGTTGCTGGTACGCGCCGGGGAGCCGCGCTTTGTCCGCTTGCTCCAGCAGGGTGGAGAGGATTTCACTGCCGCACTGGTCGACGGCCTCGACGTCACCTGGGAAGAGGCCGAGGACCTCAAGCGCCAGGTGGGACTGACCCCGGTTGGGGGGGAAGCCGCCGCCATCACCCCCACAGCCGACGACGGAGACGCGTCGGTGTCGGCGCTGGAGGACCGAGCTCGAACCATCCTCGATGCCCAGGCGGAGAGATTCATCGACGAAGTACGCGGCTCGGTGAATTTCTACCTGGGCCAGTCCGATGACGCCGAGCTCAGCCGTATCATCGTATCCGGCAACGGAGCCCGGCTGCCGCACCTCGCCAACCGGCTCGGCGACACCCTCGGTGCGCGGATCGAGCCCGCCCGGGTCATCGAAGGCTTGAACACCGGCAAGCTGTCCGAGGCTGAGATCTCCGCGATGCAGCCGGTGATACCCATCCCCGTCGGCCTGGCGCTCTGGGGGGGCTGATGCGCACGATCAACCTCATACCCCAGACGGGGAAGAAAGCGAGCGAGGCGAGGAATCGGCTCGCCCTCTGGCTCGCCCTCGGTGTGCTCTATGTCTTGCTGCTCGGCGCGGTGGCCGTCTGGCGACAGGGGGCGGTCAACGACGCCGAGGCCGACCTGCAGGCTCAGCTGGCCACCAACCAGCAGCTCCAGGCGGAGGTCAGCTCGCTGGCCGGGGCCGAGGCGGTGCGCAACGAGTTCGAGGCCGGCGTGACGCTCCTGGGAAGCGCCCTCGTCAACGACGTCAGCTGGGGCCGGCTGCTCAACGATCTCGGGAGGCTGATACCCGATCGAGTGTGGGTGACCAACTACACGGGTACCACCAACCCGGTTGCACCCACCGGTGACGTCACGAGCATCGGCGAGGTCACCTTTTCGGGCACGGCATTCGCCCCGCCCGACGTGGCGGCCTGGATTCGGATCCTGGACTCGGACCGCTATCCCGGTGTGGTGGGAACGTGGGCGAGCGGCATCATCGCGAGCCAGATCGCCGAGGAGGATGTCGTCACGTTTGGCTCGACGACCAGTCTGACCTCCGACGCACTGTCCGGCAGGTTGTTCGAACGAATACCGGAGATCCCCTGATGCGGCGCGGGCTCATCTTCGGAGTGCTGGGAGTGCTCGTGATAACGGCCGGGTGGTGGTTCCTGTTCATGGCCGGCAAGTCGACCGAGATCAGTGATTTCCAGGATCAAGAGGCGGCAGCGCAAATCGAGCAATCCACTCTCGAGGCGCGCCGCAACGAACTGCAAGCGCTCGCCGCCAAGGAGGGAGAGTTTCTCCTGGCGCTGAGTGAGATTCAGAACTCGATCCCCGCCTTCCCCGACGGAGCGGCGCTCATCGAGGACATCAACAGCATCGCAGTCGACACCGGTGTCGACTTGCTCACGTTGAACCCCACCCCGCCCGTTCCGAGCGTCGTGGAGGGCCTCTTCGAGATATCAACGACGATCCGTTTCGAAGCACCGTATTTCAAGGTACTGAGCGTTCTCTTTGCCATTGAGGACCTCGAGCGCCTGGTCCGGGTCGATCAGATCAGCATCGATTCGGCTCTGGATGAGGACGGGACAAACATCTTGACCGTATCCATGACTGCGACCGCCTTCTCGCTATCCGATCTCGCCGGCGCCCCGGTCGCAAATGCCGGCGAGCCTGTCGATGGAGCCGGCGAATAATGATGAAGTTCGAATATCGTGACAGCCGGCTGCTTCGTCTGCGAGAGCACATTGCCAGCAGCACCGGCTCGATCCTGGTCGGTGGGCTGCTGGTCGCGGCCGTCTGGCTGCTCGTGGCTCCCAGCCTCATCGGGTCATCTTCGCTCAACCGGCTGGAGCCGACGGTGCTGGCCGACGCGGGGATCGTCTCCCAGCAGCCGGCCGACCTCCTGCCCGGCATGCGGTTGATCGACGACTTTCAGATCTCCCAGCCCCGCGATCCATTCCGGCCGCTCATCACTGAGGAAGGCGATGGGACCGGCGACGGCGGCAACGGCGGCTTCGACCCGGGGGGCACGCCGGTCTCACTGATCTCGGTCACCACACTCGGCGACGGCACGCGACAAGCGGTTGTACGCGTCTCCGGAACCGACTACACGGTTGGCGTCGGCGACACGTTTGCAGGCAGCTATCAGGTCGTCACCCTCACCGACACGGGCGGCACGTTCTTGTTCGGCGACAGCCCGTTTGCCCTTGCAGTGGGTGAAGAGATCCTCAAGTAGCTTCGCCGGCCGTGTTCGCCTAGTGGTTGGAGACCTCTGCAAGGAGCTACGCCGGCCCTGGGTTCCCGCCTACCATCCTCTACATGTTGCGTTTTCTGACCGCCGGCGAGTCGCACGGCCCGGGCCTCACCACCATCGTTGAGGGCCTTCCGGCGGGCCTCCGGGTCGACCCCGAGGTCATCGCCGCCGAGCTGGCTCGCCGCAGACTCGGGTTCGGCCGCGGACCGCGCATGAAGCTCGAACGCGACGAACTGGAGATTCTCGGCGGCGTTCGGTTCGGCAAGACCCTCGGGTCGCCGGTGGCGGTGGTAGTCCGGAACACAGAATGGGATAAATGGAGCAGTGAGATGTCTCCTCTCCCTGGGGAGTCACAGCGCCCGGCGACCGCCCCCCGTCCCGGTCACGCCGACCTGGCGGGCATGCAGAAGTACGACACGCATGATGCCCGTGACATCCTGGAGCGGGCCTCGGCGCGCGAGACGGCAGCCCGCACTGTGGCCGGCAGCCTCGCCAAAGAGCTCCTGGCGGCGGTTGAGATCACGGTCGTCAGCCACGTCGTGGCGATCGGAGCCGCCCGGGCTCCCGATGGCCCGGTGCCGACCCTGGCCGATCTTCCCGCCATCGATTCGTCCCCGGTGCGAGCCTTCGACGCGGCAGGCGCCGAAGCGATGATCGCCGAGATCGAGGCTGCCAAGGCCGATCGCGACACGCTCGGCGGTGTCGTAGAGGTTGTGGCGCACGGCGCCATGCCGGGCCTCGGGAGCCACGTCCACTACGACCGCCGGCTGGATGCTCGCCTGGCGGCGGCGCTCATGTCCATCCAGGCGATCAAGGCCGTCGAAATCGGGGACGGCCTGGCCGGAGCCACCCGCCGCGGGTCGAAGGCACATGATGAGATCCGCTTCGAGGATGGGTTCGTGCGAGACACCAACCGGGCGGGTGGGATCGAAGGTGGCATGAGCATGGGCGGAATCATCCGGGTGCGGGCGGCCATGAAGCCGCTCTCAAACCTCATGCGCGCCCTCCAGACGGTCGACGTCACGTCGAAGGAGCCGGAAAAGGCGATCCGGGAGAGATCCGACGTATGTGCCGTGCCCGCCGCAGGCGTGGTAGCCGAGCAGATGGTGGCCATCGTCCTGGCGCAGGAGGTTCAGCGCAAGTTCGGTGGCGACACCGTCGACGATCTGCAGGCGGCGGTCGACCATTACCGCAAACGGTTGACCCGCTTCTGAACAGATGAATCTCTGGCTGGTCGGAATGATGGGATCGGGCAAGACCACCGTCGGCCGTTTGGTCGGAGTGCTGAAAGGTCGGCCGTTCTACGACGTCGACCTGCTCGTGCAGGCGAGGCTCGGGACGAGCATCCCCGACCTGTGGGAGCGTGAGGGAGAAGGTGCCTTTCGTGCCATCGAAACCACCATCATCGCGGAGCTGGCTGCGGGCGGCGAAGCGGTGGTCTCCACCGGAGGCGGGGCCATCCTCAGCAAAGCCAACCGTCGGGCGATGCGCCGGTCGGGAACGGTCGTCTGGCTGCAGGCACCGCCCTCCGTGCTTGCCGGCCGGGTGGTCGGCTCACTGGATCGTCCGGTTCTCGGGGGCGGCGGGGAAGCCCGCTTGGCAGAGCTGCTGGAGAGCCGCCGCAATGCCTACGAGCGGGCTGCGCATCACACCGTCAGCACCGACGGCCGCACCCCGGCAGAGGTTGCCGCAGAGGTGAGCGCATGGATCTGAACGGGCCGGACATCGTCATCACGCGGGCGGCCGTGGCCGGCGAGATGCTTCCCGTCCGTGAGGGCCGGGCCCGGGTTGCGCTCCTCAGTCAGCAGGCCCCGGGGGAGTATGCCGGGAACGTAGCCGAAGGCCTGCGCGCCGAGGGGTTGGCGGTCGAACTGATCATGGTTCCCGATGGTGAGGCAGCCAAGACCCTGGCCGTGGCAGAGGACGTCTACCGGCGACTCAACAATCTCGGCGTCACCCGGCACGACACCCTGCTGGCAATAGGCGGCGGATCGGTGACCGATCTCGGAGGCTTTGTGGCGGCCACCTATTTGCGCGGCATCGAGGCGGTGTTCTGCCCCACCACCCTGCTGGGGGCGGTGGATGCCGCCATCGGGGGCAAGACGGGCATCAACGTGGAGGGAAAGAACCTGGTGGGCACCTTCTCCCATCCGGCCCGCATCGTGATCGATCTCGACGTGCTCGATGCGCTACCGCAGGAGCTGCGCGCCCAGGGTATGGCTGAGGTGCTCAAGGCCGGGCTGATCGGTGACCCGGCCCTGGTGGAGGTCTTGGAACGGGCCGGGCCCGGCGCCGACCTGGAGGAGATAGTCCATCGGGCGGTGGCGGTCAAGACCACGGTGGTGGCCGAAGACTTCCGAGAGGCGGGACGACGCGCCATCCTCAATTACGGCCACACGATCGGACACGCCATCGAGGTGGCGACCGGGATCAGCCACGGCGAGGCGGTCGCCATCGGGATGGTCGCGGCCGGTGCGGTTTCCGCCGCCCGGACCGGGTTCAGCGAGTCGGCCCGCGTCACTGCCATCATCCGCCACCTCGGACTGCCGACCTCCATCGAGTTCGATGCCGAGCGTGTCCTTGATCTCATCGGGCTGGACAAGAAACGCGATGCCGACGGCCTCAACATGGTGCTGCTCGAGGCGATCGGCCGTCCGATCGTGGTTGCGGTCGAGGACGACGCAGTTCGAATCGGGCTGGGCGCAGTAGCCGCCTCACGCAGCTAAGCACCTCCAGCACACGCGCCGTTTGTACACTCGTCCCATGCCGGCAGCCAACAGCCTCAAAACCGGACAGGCTCTCGCCCTCGACGACGGCCTGTTCCAGATAATCGAACACTCTCACACCAAGCCTGGCAAGGGCAAGGCCTTCGTGAAGATGAAGCTCAAGAACCTCGATGGGGGCGGGGTTGTGGAACGCACCTTTCGGCCCGACGAGAACGTCGATCGGGCGGTCATCGACAAGCGCGAGCATCAGTTCCTCTACCGCGATGATCTCGGGTTCCATTTCATGGACAACGAGACCTATGCCCAGCTGGTGGTCTCCTCTGACGACGTCGGCGAAGCCGCCGCCTATCTGACCGAGGGCATGACCGCGCTCCTGCCCATGTACGGCGGCCGGCCGATTTCCGTGGATCTGCCGGCGTCGGTCGATCTGGCGGTGACGGCAGCCGAGCCGGGCGTCAAGGGTGATCGGGTCTCGGGAGCAACCAAGCCGGTCACGCTCGAAACCGGACTGGTCATCCAGGCACCCCTCTTCGTCGAAGCCGGCGACGTCGTCAAGGTGGATACCCGCACCGGCGGATACATGACCCGGGTGACATGAAGGGATCAGCCCGGGAGGCTGCGCTGCGGATCCTCTACGAGGCCGACCAGCGCCGGGAGGAAGCAGATCCAATCGGGGGCCGGGTGGGAAGAATCGTCGCCGGCGTGCAGGACGAACGCGACGCCCTCGATGCCACCCTCGAATTGGTGTCAACGAACTGGCGGGTCGAGCGGATGCCCCCGGTAGACCGGGCCATCCTTCGCATCGGCCTCTATGAGTTGCGTCACAACCGGCGCGCCTCGGTGGGCACGATCATCGATGAAGCGGTCGAGTTGGCCAAGCGATACTCCACCGAGCAGAGCGGGAGCTTCGTCAACGGCGTACTCGCCACCCTGGCGGCGCAGGAGCGGCCGGTGGAGGTGCACGGAGGCAGCCGGCCGGGCGGGTAGAATCCCAACCGGCCGGCTCAGCGACCGCCGGCCAGGGTGGAGAAGGTGGAGACCCGAGCAACCCCCGAGCAGGGTGAAACACGCGTTCGTCCGGCCCATCCCCCATTGCCCGGCCGGAGTCGCAGCATCGAGAATCGCTCCTCTCCCGAGGCGGGCGGATGACGGCGACCCTGCTGCTGGCCGGTGGAGACGTGCTGACCGCCTCGGGCGTGCGTCGCCGGGCCGGCATTCTCATCGAGGACGGACGAGTCGCCGAGATCGATGGCTCCCGGGCCGCTGATGTCATCATCGACTGCACGGGCTGCTGGGTCGGCCCGGGCTTCGTCGATCTCCACACCCATCTGCGCCAGCCCGGCCAAGAACACAAGGAGGACATGACCTCCGGTGCCCGGGCGGCAGCCGCCGGCGGATACACCGCCATTCTCGCGATGCCGAACACCACCCCGGCGGTCGATACCGGTGAACGGGCAGCCGAGGCGCTGGAGCTCGGCCGTGGGGCCGGAGCGGTCGAGATCGGCGTCGCCGGCGCCGTCACGGAGGGGCGGGCCGGAGTCACGTTGGCCGATCTGGAGGGCATGCTGGCAGCAGGCGTCCGCTGGTTCACCGATGATGGCGACAGCGTCACCACCGCCCAGCTCCTTCGCACTGCCCTCCGGGCGCTCCTGCCATCGGGTTCCGTCGTCTCCGAGCACGCCGAGGACGCCTCGTTGACGGCGGGGGGCGTCATGCATGAGGGTGAAGTGTCGGCGCTTCTCGGTGTCCCCGGCATGCCTTGGGTTGCCGAGTCGTTGATCGTGGCCCGCGACCTGCTGCTCGCCAGGGAGACGGGCGGCGCCATTCACGTGCAGCATGTGAGCACGGAAGCAACCGTCGAGCTGATCGCAGCGGCCAAGTCGGAAGGATTGAACGTCACGGCGGAGGCGACGCCGCATCACCTCACCTTCGACCACACCGAGCTCAAAGCGCGTGACCCGCGCTTCAAGATGAAGCCTCCCTTGCGAACACCGGCCGATGTTGCCGCCATCCGGGAAGCAGTCGTGGAAGGAATCATCGACATCGTCGCCACCGACCACGCGCCGCACACGCCCGACGAGACTGTTGCGGCGGGCCTCGAAGCCGGTGCGTTCGGCGTGATCGGCTTGGAAACCGCCGCCGGCGCCGTGAACACGGCCCTGGCGTTGAGCCCCGAGGTGTTCTTCGATCGCATGGCGATTGCGCCGGCCCGGCTCGGGGGCTTCCGAGACCACGGACAGCCTGTCGCAGTTGGTTCCGCCGCCAACCTGGTGGTGTTCGACCCCGCGATGGAGTGGACCCCGCAGCGGTTCCTGTCGCGATCGAGCAATTCGCCCTTTGTCGGCCGACCGCTGCTGGGCCGCGTCAAAGCAACGGTCCGGGACGGTGAGCTCTCCTATCAGCTGGAAGACGCATGAGCGGCCTGCTCGTGCTCGCCGACGGGACCCGCTTCGAGGGCGAATCGGTCGGCGCCGACGGAGTTGCCACCGGTGAAGCCGTGTTCAACACGTCGATGAGTGGCTATCAGGAGGTCCTCAGCGACCCCTCCTACGCCGGGCAGGTGGTGGTGATGACATCCCCTCATATCGGCAACTACGGTGTGGCGGCCCAAGACGACCAGGCTCCGCATCCGTTCTGCGCCGGCGTCGTTGTCAGGTCGCTCAGCCCGCGAGCCTCGAGCTGGCGGGCGGGCGGCGAGTTGTCCGACTATCTCGTCGAAGCCGGAGTGGTGGCCCTTTCCGGCGTCGACACGAGGCGGCTCGCCCGCCATCTGCGGGTCAGGGGAGCCATGCCGATGGCGATGGGAGCCGGAATCGACGAAGGAGAGCTGCACCGGCGGGCAGAGTCGGCGCTGCCGATGGAGGGCCGGGACCTCGTCGGTTCCGTCACGACGAGAGAGCCGTACGGCGTGACGCCGGCGGGGCCACCCGTCGGCACCGTGGTTGCAATCGACCTCGGAATCAAACGCGACATCCTCGACCAGCTCACCGGCCGGGGCCTGGCGGTCACGGTGGTGCCGGCGGCAACCCCAGCAGCCGACATTCTCGCCGAGGCTCCCGACGGCGTCTTCCTCTCGAACGGGCCGGGGGATCCGGAGCCACTGACCACCACCGTCACTGCCATCTGTGATCTGCTCGGACGGGTCCCCGTGTTCGGCATCTGTCTCGGTCATCAGCTGCTGGGGCTGGCGCTGGGCGCCCGGACCTTCAAGCTCCCGTTCGGTCATCACGGCAGCAACCATCCGGTGCGAAACCTCGCCACCGGAGCGGTGGCGATCACGGCGCAGAATCATGGCTTCGCAGTGGACCTGTGGTCGCGTTCGGACGGCTCGCCCCCGGCCCGGGTGGGGGTGCCGGGGCCGGAGCTCCTGCCGGCCAGGGTGGGCTCGGATTTCGGAGCGGTGGCAGCCACCCATCAGAACCTCAACGATGGGACGCTCGAAGGCCTCGAGTTCCTCGACGTGCCTGCCTTCGGCGTCCAATTCCATCCCGAAGCGGCGCCCGGCCCGCGGGACGCGGTCGGGCTCTTCGATCGGTTCGTCGACTTGATGGAGCTGGCCTGATGCCGAAGCGAACCGACCTCGAGAGCATCATGGTGATCGGTTCGGGCCCCATCGTGATCGGCCAGGGTTGTGAGTTCGACTATGCCGGCTCACAGGCCACGAAAGCGCTCCGGCGCGAGGGGTACCGGGTCGTGCTGGTCAACTCCAACCCCGCCACGATCATGACCGATCCCGCCTTTGCCGATGCCACCTACCTGGAGCCTTTGACCACCGAAGTAGTCGCCGCCGTCATCGAACGCGAGCGCCCCGACGCCATAATCCCCACCCTGGGCGGACAAACCGCGCTCAACATCACAACCGGATTGGCGGCTGCCGGCGTTCTCGAGAAGTACGACGTCGAGCTCATCGGGGCGGGCGTATCCGCCATCGAGGCCGCCGAAGATCGCGGCCGCTTCAAATCCGCCATGGAACAGGCCGGGATTGCCACCGCCCGCGGGCGATACGTCAAGACACTGGCCGAGGCGAAGTCGTTCGCAGCCGAGAACGGGTTCCCGATCATGATCCGCCCCTCCTACATTCTCGGAGGCGGCGGAACCGGCATGGCGGGCGGGGAGGCCGAGCTCGAGCAGATGCTCGAGGTGGGCCTGGCCGCATCCCCGATTGGCGAGGTGCTCGTAGAGGAGTCGCTCCTCGGGTGGAAAGAATACGAGCTCGAGGTGATGCGCGACTCCGCAGACAACGCGGTCATCGTCTGTGGGATCGAGAACATCGACCCGATGGGCGTCCACACCGGGGACTCGATCACGGTGGCTCCCATCCAGACCCTGTCGGATCGTGAGTATCAGGACATGCGGGACGAAGCGATTCGCTGCTTGCGAGCCATCGGAGTGGAAACCGGCGGCTCCAATGTCCAGTTCGCCGTCGACCCCCGAACCGGGCGCCGCCTCATCATCGAAATGAACCCCCGGGTCTCACGCTCCTCGGCGCTCGCCTCCAAGGCCACCGGCTTCCCCATCGCCAAGATGGCGGCGCTGCTGGCAGTCGGCTACACGCTGGACGAAATCACAAACGACATCACCGGTGCCACGCCGGCCAGCTTCGAGCCCGCCCTCGATTATGTCGTCGTGAAGGTGCCTCGCTTTGATTTCGCCAAGTTTCCGCTGAGCGACACCCGACTCACCACCTCGATGAAGAGCGTCGGGGAAGTCATGGCAATCGGCCGAACCTTCCCGCAGGCACTGCAGAAGGCACTCCGGAGCCTCGAGATCGGGCGCGCCGGCCTGAACGCCGATCCACCCGAGACCCAATACCAGACCCTCTCACTCGAAGAGCTGATCAAGTCGGCGGCGACCCCTTCGCCGGGGCGCATCTTCCGGCTGGCGGAGGCGGTGCGCAGGGGAGCTGATGTCGAGACACTCGCATCGGTCACCCACATCGACCGGTGGTTCCTCGACCAGATCGAGCACATGGTCGACCTGAGGCGTGAGCTCGAGGTCTCGGCATTGGACGCGCGGCTGCTGCGGCGGGCCAAGCGCCTCGGCTACTCGGATCGGCAGATCGCCTATCTCCGCAACACCACCGAGGATGAGGTGCGAGCAGCCCGCCGCGACCATCGTATTTCGGTCGCTTTCAAGACCGTCGACACCTGCGCGGCCGAATTCGAAGCCCAGACTCCCTACTTCTACTCCAGTTACGACGAAGAGAACGAGACCCCCGAGCCCGGCGCCCGCACAGTCATCGTGCTCGGCTCCGGGCCGAACCGCATCGGTCAGGGAATCGAGTTCGACTATTGCTGCGTCCACGCCTCCTTTGCCCTCCAGGAGGCCGGGTACGAGTCGGTCATGGTCAACTGCAACCCCGAGACGGTGTCCACCGACTACGACACCTCAACCCGGCTGTACTTCGAACCGCTCACCGTTGAGGATGTGCTGGCGGTGGTGGAGAACGAACAGCCGCTGGCGGTCATCGTTCAGCTGGGGGGACAAACACCGCTCAATCTGGCGGCCGCCCTGGAGCAGGCTGGGGTGCCGATTGCCGGAACCTCACCTGCGGCCATCGCCAAGGCCGAGGATCGCAGGCAGTTCTCGGAGCTGTGCAGCCGGCTCGGGATCGCGCAGCCTCCCCATGGCGCCGCCCGCTCGCTGGCCGAGGCCGAAGAAGTAGTGGACCGGATTGGGTTGCCGGTGCTGGTCCGACCGTCCTTCGTGCTGGGTGGACGGTCGATGCGGGTTCTGTACGGAATCGAAGAGCTGGCGGGCTACGTCCGGGAGCTCACCGGGCCGGGCGCCGAAATCGATCTGTCGGCCGCCCCGCTCCTGATCGATCGTTTCCTCGAGTCGGCGGTCGAGGTCGATGTCGACGCCATCTACGACGGCCACGAGCTCTACGTGGGCGGGATCATGGAACATGTCGAGGAGGCCGGCGTCCACTCGGGAGATTCGGCGTGTGTGGTGCCTCCGCCCACCGTCTCCGCGCACGCCCAGGCGCTGATCCTGCGCTACACCGAGCAACTGGCCGAAGGCCTCGACGTGCGCGGCCTCATCAACTTGCAGTTCGCGGTTCGCGGTGATGAGGTGTTCGTATTGGAAGCCAATCCTCGCGGGTCGCGCACCGTTCCGTTCCTTTCCAAAGCCACCGGCGTGCCGATGGCAGGAATCGCCACCCGGGTCATGCTTGGTGAGACGCTCGACCAGCTGCGGCGCGCCGGGGCTCTGCCCGCCCGGCCGCCGGTGAAGCCCTATGTCTCGGTCAAGGAGGCCGTCATGCCGTGGGATCGCTTCCCCGGCGAGGACGTCGTGCTCGGCCCCGAGATGCGGGCAACCGGAGAAGTGATGGGAATCGGCCGCGACCCGGCGCACGCGTACGGGAAGGCGCAGGTGGCCGCCGGGCACGCCCTTCCGGTTGGCGGGACTGCCTTCCTCTCGTTTGCCGACCGGGACAAGGCTGCCGGGGAGGCGATCGCCCGCGTCGCCCATCAGGCCGGCCTCAGATTGCTGGCTACCGCCGGCACCGCGACCTACCTGGGAGAGCGGGGATTGCCCGCCGCCCGCGTCGACAAGGTGGGCGAGGGTCAGTGGGATCCGGTTCGCCTCATCGACGAAGGCAAGGTCGATCTCGTGATCAACACCCCTCGCGGCAGGCGCGCCCATACCGATGGGCGCCTCATCCGCATGGCCTCGATCCGGGCCGGGATTCCGTGCGTCACCACCGTGGCCGGGGGCCGCGCCATGGTGGAGAGCCTGCGCCACGGCCTGGAGGGCATCGTGGACGTCAAGAGCCTCCAGGAGTACCACGCATGACCGACCTGACGGTTTCGCTCGGAGCGCTCGAGCTGCGATCACCGCTGATCGCAGCGGCCGGGACGGTGGGATCGGTCTACGACTTCGCCGACGTCGCCGCCCTCGAGGTGTACGGCGCCGCGGTGGCCAAGTCGGTCAGCCATGAGCCATGGCCGGGCCGGCCCCCACCCCGCATCGCACCTGCCGGAATCGGCATGCTCAACGGAATCGGCATCCAGAACCCCGGCATCGACGAATGGCGAACGAACATGCCGGACGTGTCGACCCTGCCGGTCCCGGTGTGGGGATCGGCAGTTGGCACCAGCCCCGCCGAGTTTGCTCTCGTCGCCAAGGGCTTGACCGCCGCGGGCGTCGCAGCGGTGGAGGTGAACCTGTCCTGCCCAAACCTGGAGGAGGGAACCATGTTCGCCCTCGACCCGGGCGCCGCCGGGAAGGTCGTCGCGGCAGTCCGGGATGCGACCGACCTGCCGCTGGGAGCCAAGCTGTCGCCAAACAGCGAGGACATCGTCGGTGCAGCCAGGGCCGTAACCGAGGCCGGCGCCGACTTTCTGGTGCTGACGAACACCGTGTGGGGGATGGGGATCGACCTCGTCACCCAACGCCCAGCGCTATCGGGGGAAGTCGGCGGATACTCGGGGCCCCCCCTCAAGCCGATCGCGCTCCGGTGCGTGTGGGAAGTGGCGGCTGCGCTCGAAGTCCCGATCGTCGGCTGCGGGGGAATTCGCACTGGCGAAGACGTCATCGAGTACTTCCTGGCCGGAGCGAGCGCCGTCGCCATCGGGAGCGCCCATTTCGCCGAGCCGAGGGTGGGGACCCGCGTACTCCGGCAGGTGGACGCCTGGTGCCGGCGGAAGGACATCGGAGCGCTTCGTCGGCTCACGGCGCGGGCCCACCGGGCGTGAGCGACCGCATTCTGGTTGCGCTCGACCTGCCGACGGCTGAGGACGCGGTGCGTCTCGCCCGGGGCCTGGCTCCCCATGTCGGCGGCTTCAAGGTGGGCCTCGGGCTCCTGTTCGGGCCCGGCCCTGCAACGATCGCCGCCGTGGCCGAGATCGGCAAGCCGGTGTTTGCCGACGCCAAGCTGCATGACATCCCGAGCCAGGTGGAGCGTGCCGCCCGGCGGCTGGCGGCTCTCGGCGCCAGGTGGATAACGGCCCACGCCTCCGGGGGGGTCCCCGTTCTCACGGCGGCCGTTACCGGGGCAGCCGCCGCTGCCACCGGAAGCGGCATCCTGGCCGTGACGGTGCTCACCAGCATGAGCGACGCCGACGTTGAACGGCTGGCACCGGGAAGCAGCCCCGGCAAGCTCACTTCCCGGTTGACGCGTACCGCCGGTGAGGCCGGTTGTGAGGGGGTCATCTGTTCCCCGAGAGAACTTGGTGTGGTGTCCCAGATAGCTCCAGATCTCCTGAAAGTCACCCCCGGCATCCGACCACCCGGTGCGGAGGCGGGCGACCAGGAGCGGACGATGAGCCCCTCCGAGGCCATCGAGCGTGGTGCCGACTACCTCGTCATCGGACGCCCGATCACCGGAGCCACGGATCCCGTTGCCGCAGCCGCGGCAATCGCCGAGGCTGTAGAGTCCTAGGCCAGCCAACTACTGGAGATAGCCATCATGGGAGTCCCTCCATCGACCCCGGAGCAGCGCCAGGCCGCTCTGCAAAAGGCGGCGGCAGCTCGGCGCTTGCGGGCCGAGCTCAAGGAGCTGTTGAAGACCGGCAGCCTCACCCTCCCCAAGCTCTTCGAGAGGGCCGACGCCGACGAGCTGGTTTCGGGGATGAAGGTCTACTCGCTGGTCGCCTCGCTGCCCGGCGTCGGCAAGGTGAAGGCAGGGCGGATCATGGCCGAGATCGGAATTGCCGACAATCGAAGGATTCGCGGGCTCAATGAGCGACAACGACAAGCCCTCCTCGACCGGCTCGCCTGAGCCGGCTCGAGGCCGCCTGTTTGTTGTCGCCGGCCCGTCGGGGGTCGGCAAGGACACACTCATGCGTGAGGTCATCGGACGCTGGCCCTTCTATCTCTCGGTGAGCGCCACCACCCGTGCTCCCCGCCCCGGCGAGGCGGACGGTCACGACTACATCTTTCTGTCCGAGGAGGAGTTCTCCCGGTGGGTCGAGGAGGATCGGTTCCTCGAATGGGCCCACTTCTCAAGCCAGCGCTACGGAACTCCCCGCCAGCCGGTGGAGGATCAGCTGGCGGCGGGCGTCGACGTCGTCCTCGAAATCGAGGTCCAGGGGGCCATGCAGGTGAAGGAGCGGGCTCCCGAGGCGGTTTTCGTGTTCATCGAGCCACCGTCACTCGAGGAGCTCGAAGCCCGGCTGGCACGCCGGGGGGACACCGGTGACACTGCGGCGCGCCTCGAACGCGCCCGGGTGGAGATGGCTATGGCCGACGAGTTCGATCATCGGGTCGTCAACGGTGTCCTCGCTGATGCCGCAGCCGAGCTACTATCAGTGTTCGCACACCCGGAAGGTTCCGAACATGATCAACCCGCCGATTGAGGCCGTCCTCGACAAGGCAGGCAACCGCTTCACGCTCGTCGTCCTGGCCGCCCGGCGCGCCCGGCAGATCAACGCCTATTTCAACCAGCTCGGTGAAGGCCTTGGCACCTACGCCCCGCCCCAGGTGACGTCGTTGTCTCGCAAGCCTTTGTCCATCTCGCTCGAGGAGATCGCCGAAGGCAAAGTTGAGGTCGACACCGCAGCCGGGGAGTAGGACGGGTCGTGCTGACCGGCCGGCGCATCCTGCTCGGCGTCACCGGGGGGATAGCCGCCTACAAGAGCGCCTACCTGGCGCGCCGTCTCAGCGAGCGAGGTGCCGAGGTGCGGGTCGTCATGACCACCGCCGCCGAGCGATTCGTCGGGCGGCAGACCTTTGCCGCCATCACCGGCAATCCGGTTGAGCGAGACCTGTTCGATGGGTCCAGCCCGTCGCCTCACACCGATCTGGCCCGGTGGGCCGAGCTCATCGTCGTGGCCCCGGCGACCACCAATCTCATTGGCCGAATCGCCAACGGCCTGGCCGACGACCTGCTCAGCAACACGTTGCTGGCTGCCAGGGTGCCGGTCGTGATCGCTCCCGCGATGCATACCGAGATGTGGGAGCACCCGGCAACCCAGCGCAACGTCGGCCGGCTGCGTGAGGACGGCTATGAGATCGTCGGCCCCGACTCGGGTGAACTCGCCGGTGGAGATGTCGGCCCAGGTCGAATGTCAGAGCCTGAGGACATACTGGCGGTGGTGGAGAAGCTGCTCGAAGATGGCTGATCTGGCCGGCTGGAAGGTGCTCGTCACCGCCGGCGGCACGAGGGAGCCGATCGATCCGGTTCGCTACATCGGCAACCGCTCGTCGGGGAGGATGGGGAACGCCATCGCACTGGAAGCCGCCGCCCGCGGGGCGAAAGTAACGCTCGTGACGACCGTGTCCCCGCCGGACCTGGAGGGAGACATCATCTCGGTTGAGACGGCCGCGGAGATGGCCGAGGCGGTGTGGGAGCGAGCACCCGGGCAGGATGCCATCGTGATGGCCGCCGCCGTAGCCGACTTCAGGCCGGTGCGGGTGCACGAACACAAGCTGGCACGCGCCGACGGGCCACCCGTCATCGAGCTCGAGCCGGCACCCGATATCCTGGCCGGGGTCGTGGCAGCCGACGTCAGCGGTCTCGTCGTCGGGTTCGCAGCCGAGGCCGGGTCTCTCGAACGGGCAATCACGAAAGCGCGCTCCAAAGGGGTCGACGTCCTGGTGGCAAACGATGTCCTGGCACCCGGCTCCGGGTTTGGGACCACCACCAACGAAGTCACGGTCATCCTGGCGGACGGCACCGTCGAGCCCTGGCCGTTGCTGTCGAAGGCCGAAGTGGCGTCCCGGCTGTGGGATCTCCTGGCCGGTATGCGGGCCGGCCGGGGCTGACCGCCGCGGCGACGAAGTGATGAGCCCGGCCGGACCCGGAGACACCATCGCTCAAGTGGTTCCTGCGGTCCCCACCTTTTCCGTCGACGACGGGTTCAGCTACGCCATCCCGGCCGACATCGCGGTCTCCGTCGGGTCGATCGTACGGGTCCCGCTGGGCGGGCGTCGGGTTCGAGGCTATGTCACCAGTGTGCGCCACGGCGATTCGTCGAAGCTGAAGCCGATCATTCGGGTTTCCTCCCCGGTGCCGGTCTTCAACGATCGCCTGTTGGAGACCCTGCGCTCGCTGGCGGTCCATTACGTGGCTCCTCTCTCGGTGCTGCTGGGCAAGACGGCGCCGCCCAACCTCCCCGGCCGGCCCCGTCCCCGGCCGCTGGCTCCCGTCGCCGTCAACGGCGACTCGCCGATCCCAGAGCTCACCAGCCGGGCGGCGGCCCGACTTCACGGGCGGGGGCATTTCCTGCTCGGCCGCAAGCCGTGGGACGGCTCGGTGGCAGCCCTGGCAACACCCCTGCTGGCAGCGGGAAGATCGGTGCTGGTAGTGATGCCGACCGTCGCTGAGATGAACCATCTGGCGGATGCTCTCGAGGAGCGGATACCCGGCCGGCTGCTGCGGGCGACCTCGTCGCACGACGCCCGCGCCGTCACGACTGCCTGGAACCGGGCGGCCGCCCAGGCTGGTCAGATCGTGGTGGGGACCCGGGAGGTGTGCTTTTGGCCACTGGCCGATCTGGGGCTGGCGGTGCTGGTGGGGGAGGCCCGCAAGGGGATGAAGGAGAAGAGCTCACCAACGATTCACGCTCGCGAGGTGGTGCGCCGCCGGGCTGCTGTCGAGCGGTTTGGCCTGGTGCTGGCGGGGGGCGTCCCCAGCTCCGAGGTCATTGCCTCGGGCATGCCCGTGGTTCGCACCGGCGGCACCAGAGCCTGGCCGCTCGTCGAGGTGGTCGATCGAAATGAGGAGCCACCCGGGAGCGGATTCCTGGCGGCCCGTTCCCAGGCGGCCATGCGTGCTGTGGTGGGGCGAGGCGGCAGGGTGTTCGTGTTCACCCATCGGCGGGGATATGCCCCGGCGTTCCGATGCGCCAGCTGCCGGTTGGTGCGGACCTGTCCCGAGTGCGAGACCCGTGCCGACCGGACAGACTCGTGCCCGCGCTGTGGCGCCGGTATCGGGCCCTGCCGAGCCTGCGGGGGTGCAGCCTTTGAACCGCTCGGGGCGGGCGCAGAGCGGATTGCCGAAACCCTGTCAGGATCGGTGGCGGCCGGGTCGGTGGGATCGGATGCACCGGTCTGGGTGGGCACCGAGCGTGATGTGCCGGCGGTTTCCAACGTCGACCTGGCGGTGGTCGTCGACGCCGACGGTCTGATTCATGCACCCCACTATCGGGCAGCCGAGGACGCGCTGCGATTGCTCGCCAGGGTGTCGGAGACGGTGGGGAGCGGATCGGGGCGCAGAACGATGGTGCAAACCGGACGGCCCGACCACCCTGTGATCGCTGCGCTTGTCCACGGCGATCCCCTCAAGTTCCTCGAGGAGACAATCGCACAGCGGGCGGCGACCCGGCTACCCCCGATGGGGGAGGTGCTGGTCATCGAGCTCGACACCGTGGGGGCAGCCGACGGCGAGATTCGGGAGATGGCGAACGGACGAGCCGAAGTCTTTGGGCCGGCCGACCAGCCGGGGCGCCACCGCTGGCTGGTGCAGGGAAGTGACCTGCGCTCATTCCGCATTGCCCTGCGACGACAGGTGCAGCGCTGGCGCGACGCGGGCACCCGGGTGCGGGTCGATGTCGACCCGCTCGAGTTGTAGCGGGCAGCTCGATCTGGGCGGCAGCGCTGTTTGGGCACGGGAGATCGTCCTGGACCGCGCCGGTTCGCTGGCGGCGGGGCCCGGAGTACGCTACGCCGTCATGGCAGTATTCCCGATCAGAACCTTCGGCGATCCGGTCTTGAACACCGCCGCCGACTCCGTCGACGCCTTCGACGATGATCTGGCGCGCCTCGTCGAAGACATGCTCGAGACGATGTACGCCGCTCCCGGAGTGGGGTTGGCGGCACCGCAGATTGGGATCTCCAAGCGCCTCTTCGTGTTCGACATCGGTGAAGGTCCCGGCCACATGGTCAATCCCGGGCTCGTCGAGGCACACGGAGAATGGGAGTTCGACGAGGGCTGCCTCTCGGTCCCGGAGCGCTTCTGGCCGATAACTCGCCCCGCTTTCGCCAGGCTGGCCGGCTTCGACGTGACCGGTGCTCCACTCGAGCTCGAGGGTGATGAGCTGATGGGGCGCATGTTGCAGCATGAGCTCGACCATCTGGACGGGACGCTCTTGCTCGACCGCCTCGGCAGGCTTCAGCGCAAGGCGGCACTGCGGGAGCTGCGCAGAGAAGCGCTCGGGATAGCAACCAGCGAGTGACTGGTCGACGCGCCCGCACCGCGTTCTTCGGGACACCACCGGCGGCGGTTCCCTTCCTGGCGGTCGTGGCGGCGGCTACCGAGGTCCAGGCTGTGGTCACGAGACCGGATAAGGCTCGCGGGCGGTCCGGTGCCCCGCATCCACCCGCCATCAAGGAGGCGGCTGAAGCCTGGGGCCTGCCGGTGGCCCAGCCCGAGCGGTCGGCGGAGACGGCGCCCCTGCTGGCGGGCCTCGACCTGGCAGTGGTGGTTGCCTACGGCCAGATCCTCCCGGCCGACCTGCTGGAAGTGCCGGCTCATGGGTTCGTCAACGTCCACTTCTCACGGCTGCCCCGCTGGCGGGGCGCAGCACCGGTGGCGCGAGCGATCCTCGCCGGGGACGAAACCACGGGGGTGGATGTCATAGCTCTGGACGCCGGCATGGATACGGGCCCGCTCATCGCCCGGCGAGCCGCACCCATCGATCCGGCCGACACCACCGGCACACTCACCGCTCGACTGGCAGGGATGGGTGCGGACCTTCTGGCCGAGACCCTTCCCCGCATTCTCGATGGAAGCGCATCCACCACTCCTCAGGGTGAGGAGGGCATGACGATCGCCGCCAAGATCACAGCCGAAGATGCCCGCCTGGACCCGAGGTCGATGCCGGCAGAGGTGGCCGACCGGATCGTTCGCGCCTGCAACCCCCGGCCCGGTGCCTGGGGTGTGATGGATGGGGCGCGGCTGAAGGTATGGCGGGCCCGGCTCCGCCCGGAGGTGAGGGCTGCGGCCGGTGAGACCAGGCTCGAGGATGGCGCGCCGGTCGTCGGAACTACAGCAGGGGCTCTCGAGCTGATCGAGGTGCAGGCAGCCGGCAGGGCCCGGATGCCCGGCGCCGTGTGGGCGCGCGGCCACCGAGGGCCCTTCCACTGGGAGTGAAGCGATCACCGCGAGCGGAGGCGGCGGTCATCCTCGGGCGGGTCCTCAGGTCGGGCGCCTATTCCAACGTCCTGCTCGCCGGGCTGGGGACCGGCCCGGATGCTGCCCTGGTGCGCCGGCTCGTCTACGGCACGTTGCGGCAGCTGGGCCGAATCGATCGAATCTTGGCCGATGCCGTCGATCGTTCGCTTTCCGATGTCGAGCCGGCGGTGCTGGACCTCTTACGGGTCGGGGCCTGGGAGCTCCGATTGGGAGGCGGCGCCCCCCATGCGGCCGTTCACGAGGCGGTGGAAGCCGCCCGGAAGGCTTCGGGGGAGCGGGCGGCCGGATTCGTGAATGCGGTGCTGCGCAAGGTACAGATCGGGAAGGAAGAGCTTCCTGCCGGGCTTCCCGGGAAGGCCATCGAGCTCGGAGTCGACCCGTGGGTGTATCGAAATCTCATCGACGCGTGGGGGCAGCCAGAAGCCGAGGCGTTCCTGGCCGCTTCGCTCCAGCCCGCGCCTCGAACCGCTCGTAGTCGGTCGGTGGGGGCCGGCGCCGGCCGGCCCATCCCGGGAATAGCCGGCGCCGTCGAGACCGGAGCCGATCTCAAGGGTTCCGAGCCGATGGACCCGTCGTCGGTGGCCGTTGGCCTGGCGGTCGGGGCCCGGCCAGGCATGGTGATCCTCGACCTGGCAGCAGCCCCGGGTGGCAAGACGCTGCATCTTCACGATCAGCTGGAGGGCCGAGGCCTGGTGATCGGGGCCGATCGCCACGCCCGGCGCCTGGCGACGGCCGCTCGCCGGTTTGAACGACTCGGGGTCGATATTCCGCTGGTGGTCGCAGACGGCCGGCACCCTCCATTTGCCACCGCCAGCTTCGACCGGGTGCTGCTCGATGCCCCCTGCACCGGCTTGGGGACCCTGCGGCGGCGGCCCGAGATCCGGCACCGGCTGCAGCCCGACAGCCCGGGCCGGGCCGGAGCCCTCCAACGGCAGCTCCTGAGCGCAGCACTCAGGCTGGTGAAACCCGACGGCCTGGTGGTGTACGCCGTGTGCACCGTGTTCCCCGAGGAGACCACCGAGGTGGTGGCCAACGCACGGGCGGAACCTCCTGCGGGTTTGCCGGGCCGCCGGGCAGGGAACGGCTGGCTGCTCGGTCCCCACCTCACCGGCAGCGACGGGATGTTCATCAGCCTGGTGCGCCCGTGACGGCATGCTGCGACCACACACCCGGGCTCGGCGGTAATCTCCCGGGATGGCTGCTCGCATCTACCCCTCACTGCTGGCTGCAGATTTTGCTCACCTTGCCGAGGACGTGGCCCGGGTGGAGGAGGTGGTTGATGGGCTCCACGTCGACGTGATGGACGGTCATTTCGTCCCCAATATCTCCTTCGGGCTCAGCGTCATCGAAGATCTGCGTCCGACGACCGGGCTCTTCTTCGACACCCACTTGATGATGAACAACCCCGCCTACTTCTTTCCTCACTTCAAGGCGGCCGGATGCGACATGGTGACGATTCACATCGAGGTGGCTCCCGATCCGACCACCCTGGCCGAGGCCGCCCGGGCCGAAGGCCTCCAATTCGGCCTGACCCTCAACCCGCCCACACCGCTGACGGCGGTCGAGCCGTACCTCTCCCTCGTAGACAACCTGCTGATCATGTCGGTGTATCCCGGATTTGGGGGCCAGGCGTTCATCCCGGACGTGCTGACGAAGGTGGAACATGCGAGGGAAATCATTGATTCTGAAGGGTTTGCCGCCGATATACAGATCGACGGGGGCATTACGCCCGAGACAGGCAAGCTCGCGAGAGCCGCCGGTGCCGACATCTTCGTTGCCGGCACCGCCATTTTCGGACGGCCCGACCCCGTCGATGCCGTGGCAGAGTTGCGAGCGGCCATAGAGAACGAGAGCGGATGAACGAACATATTTTCATCGCCGACGATGATCCGGACATAGTCCAGTTCGTTTCGGTGAACCTGCAGCTCGAGGGTTACGAGGTGTCATCGGCCACCGACGGCAAGGCGGCTCTGGCCGCGGTGACCAAGAACGCCCCCGATTTGGTCATCCTCGACATCATGATGCCCGAGATGGACGGTCTCGCCGTGCTGCGCCGCATGCGCGCCCACCCGGTGAGCACCAACATCCCGGTCATCGTGCTGACCGCCAAGGCTTTGCCGCAGGATCGGATTCGAGGCCTGGAGCTGGGTGCCGACGACTACATCTCGAAGCCCTTCGAGCTCGACGAGCTCATGGTGCGGGTGCGGACCGTGCTCCAGCGTGCCAAGGCGATGCGCGACCTTTCCCCGCTGACCGGTCTCCCCGGGAATTTCCGGATAACGCAGGAGTTGGAGCGGCGCACCGAAAGCGGTGAGCCGTACGCCCTCGTACACGCTGATCTCGACAACTTCAAAGCCTTCAACGACCACTACGGCTTCATGCGCGGAGACGGGGTGATCAAGTTCACCGCCCACGTGATGCTCGAGGCCCAGGCCGGGCTCGATGACCCCGAGGCCTTCGTCGGACACGTCGGCGGGGATGACTTCGTTGCCATCGTCGATCCCGACGGAGTGGAGGACTTCTGCAAAACCCTCATCAGGACCTTCGACGAGGGCATTCTCGATTTCTACGACACCAGCGACGTCTTGCGCGGCTACATCGAGGTGACCGATCGCCGTGGCGAGCGCCATGCCTTCCCGCATACCTCGATCTCGCTGGGTGTGGTGAGCACCAAAGATCGTGATATCTCCAATCAATGGGAGGCATCTGCGGTGGCTTCGGAGATGAAGGAATACGCCAAGCGCCAGCCGGGCTCCGTCTACGAGATCGACCGCAGAAACACCTAGCCGACTCGCGGGAGTCGGCCCGCCTATTCGCCCCGGCCCTTCGGCGCAGCTGCGATACACTTCATCTAGCTCTTCTTCAGGGCAGGGTGCAATTCCCGACCGGCGGTGAAAGCCCGCGACCCCGCAAGGGTGGACTCGGTGGAACTCCGGGGCCGACGGTGACAGTCCGGATGGAAGAAGAAGGGTCTGCTTCTGCGTGAGCGCGGACTCCTTCGACACGACTGTCTGGAGCGCCGTGAACGACTACAGGAACCACATGCAGAGCGCCATCGGGGAAGCCTCCCAGGTGAATCCGCACCCCAACCCCCGGGTCGGCGCTGTCGTGCTCGACGAGTCCGGAGCCGTGATCGGGCGGGCGATTCACCACGAGGCCGGCCGACCCCACGCCGAACGGGCGGCTCTGCTAGAGGCCGGATCCGCCGCACGGGGCGGCACGCTGGTGGTAACGCTGGAGCCGTGCAACCATCACGGCCGCACGCCGCCCTGCACAGACGCCATCGTCGAATCCGGCGTCGCCCGCGTCGTCATCGGCGCCGTCGACCCTGATCCCCGTGTGGCCGGCAGCGGCGTCGAGCGGTTGCGAGAGGCCGGCATCGAGATGGCCACCGGGCTCCTTGCCGACGAGGTCGAAGCGGCGGATCCCGGGTACTTTCACCATCGAAAGACAGGACGCCCGCGCGTCACGCTCAAGGCTGCACTCACTCTCGACGGGCAGGTGGCCGCCTTGGACGGGTCCTCGCAGTGGATTACCTCCGCCGCTGCACGCGAAGACGGCCATCGGCTGCGAGCCGGGGCCGACGCCGTTATGGTCGGTGCCGGCACCGTCCTGGCCGACAACCCGGATCTGTCGGTCCGCCTGCCCGGCTATCACGGGCGCCAGCCGGTCCCGGTGGTCATCGCCGGCAAGCGACCCTTTCCGAACGACCTGCGGGTCATCGAACGAAATGCCCTCATATTCGCCCCCACCACCCGCCGGCTCGACACAGAAGTCGTGGTCATCGAATCGGGCGACCGGGTCGATCTGGAGAAAGCGATGCGAGAGCTCGGTGACCGCGGGATCCTCGACTTGCTCGTCGAGGGCGGCCCGATACTGTCCGATAGCCTGCTCGAATCACGCCTCATCGACCGGTGCGTCTTCTACTTCGGCTCGAAGCTGGCCGCCGGAGTAGGACGATCACCGTTCGCGGGGACGTTCGCCACCCTCGACGACGCAATCGACGTCGAGATCGAGGACGTGCGGCGGGTCGGGCCCGACCTGCGGGTGGACGTGACCCTCACCAGGACCGAGAGCAACTGATGTTCACCGGAATCGTCGAAGGCATTGGCACCGTGGCCGAGGTCTCGGAGGGAGACGATGCCCGCCGTCTCATCATCACCGCCGCCAAGGCACTCGACGGCCTCGAGATCGGGGACTCGGTAGCCGTGAACGGCGTGTGCCTGACCGCCGTCGGGGCAGCCCCGGGCCTGGTTGAGGTGACGGCCGTGTTCGAAACCCTGGAGCGCACCAATCTCGGAACCCTTGCGCCCGGAGACCGGGTGAACCTCGAGCGGCCGATGGCGGCTGCCGGACGCTTCGACGGGCACATCGTGCAAGGGCACATCGACGGGTCGGCGCAGGTGGCCGACATCGCCGTCGAGGGGGAATCTCGGCGGGTCCGCTTCGCCGCCGCGCCTGCCCTGCTTCGGTACATGGTCGAGAAAGGCTCGGTCGCCGTTGACGGGGTTTCGCTCACCATCACCTCGGTCGGCACCGATACGTTTGATCTCGTCTTGATCCCGCACACCCTCGAAGTCACGGTGCTCGGAGCCCGCCGGGTCGGGGAGGCCGTCAACGTCGAAGTGGACATTCTCGCCAAGTACGTCGAACGTCTGTTGGAGGACCGCACATGAAGCACGCGCCGATCGAAGAGGCGATCGAAGCCATCGCACGCGGAGAGTTCTTGGTCGTCATCGATGACGTCGATCGCGAGAACGAAGGCGATCTCATCATCGCCGCTGAAAAGGTAACCCCCGAAGCCATCGCCTTCATGGTGCGATACACCAGCGGCCTCATTTGCATGCCGCTGGTGGGGGAGCGGCTCGACGATCTGCGCCTGCCACTCATGGTGGCGGACAACACCGACATCCACCGAACGTCGTTCACGGTTTCGGTCGACTACACCCCGGGCACAACCACCGGTATCTCCGCCGAGGACCGGGCGGCAACCATCCAGGCGATGATCGATCCGCTCACGAGGCCGTCCGATCTGGCTCGGCCTGGGCATGTGTTCCCCCTCCGTTACTGCGACGGTGGTGTATTGCGGCGACCCGGCCATACCGAGGCGGCCGTCGACTTCGCCCGCCTCGCCGGTCTCTATCCGGCCGGGGTGCTGTGCGAGATCGTGAACGACGACGGCACGATGGCACGGGGCGCCGATCTCGAGCTCTTTGCCAAAGAGCACGGCATCCTGCTCGTCACGATCGCCGACCTGATCTCCTACCGGCGCCAGATCGAGCAGCTTGTCACCCGCACCAGCGAAGTGACCCTGCCGACTCCGAAGGGTGAGTTTCGCGCCATCGGATTCAGGGATCATTTCGAGGGTGCCGAGCACCTGGCACTCGTGCACGGCGATATTCATGACGGCGGCTCGGTGCTGGTTCGCATCCATTCGGAGTGTCTTACGGGCGACGTCTTCCGGAGCCGGCGTTGCGACTGTGGCGATCAGCTGGAGATGGCAATCGACGAGATCGTGGCCGCCGGTACCGGCATCGTTGTATATCTCGGTGGGCATGAGGGGCGGGGGATCGGCTTGCTCGGCAAGCTCGAGGCCTACGCGCTGCAGGATCAGGGGCGGGACACCGTCGAGGCCAACCTCGACCTCGGGCTGCCGGCCGATGGGCGCGATTACGGCTCGGCCGCCCAGATCCTGCGGGATCTCGGAGTCTCCGCGGTCAAGCTGCTCACCAACAACCCCAGCAAGGTCGAGGCCATGGACGCGGCCGGCATCAAAGTGGTGGACCGCATTCCGCTGATGGTTCCACCCGGCGACGCGAATCACAGCTACCTGCGGGCGAAGGCTGCCAAGCTCGGGCACCTTCTGTGAGCGGCACTCCGGATGCTGAGCTGCTGGGCGAATTCGACGCGGCCGGGCTCAAGATCGGCGTGGCAGCCTCCACCTTCAATGCCGAAATCACCAATGGCTTGCTGGCCGGCGCGCTCTCGGTCCTCGACGACGCCGAGGTGACTGTCGTCCGGGTGTCTGGATCGTTCGAGCTGCCCCTGGTTGCCCGCTCCCTCATCGAGGCGGGCTGTGATGCCGTCGTGGCGATCGGAGCGGTGGTGCTTGGGCAGACCGACCACTACGAGCACATAGCGCGCGAGACCGCACGCGGGCTGCAGGACGTCATGCTGGCGAGCGGCGTGCCGGTTGCCTTCGGAGTCCTGACCGTGCGTGACGTAGAGCATGCTCGCCACCGAAGCCTTCCGGGCCCTGGGAACAAGGGAACCGAGGCTGCCGAGGCCGCGGTGCGGACTGCTCGCTTGTTGCAGGCGCTGCGCACCGGCGGGGTTGGTGGCGCCGGTCCGTGAAGAATCGTCGCGCAGAGAAGCCCGACCGGTCTACACTCCAGGCTCACAATTGAGTCAAGCGGAGGCGCCTGCTTCCCACCCGGCTGCTACCGGCACGCCGCGGTCAGATGAACCAGCAGGCTGCCGCCTGCTGTTTTTTGTTTCCAACACGAGGAGGTCCATATCGCCACCGAACCACGAGTGAATGATCGGATCCGTGCCAAGACGGTGCGGGTAGTGGCGCCCGACGGCGCACAGATAGGGCTGAAAGACATCGAGGAGGCGCTGTGGCTGGCAGACCAGCTCGGCATGGACCTCGTCGAGGTGGCCCCCGGGTCCGATCCGCCTGTTTGCCGCCTCATGGATTACGGCAAGTACAAGTACGAGCAGTCGGTCAAGGCACGCGAGGGGCGCAAGAAATCAACTCGCACCGTCATCAAAGAAGTGAAGTTCAAGACCAAGATCGACCGTCACGACTTCGACACCAAGGTCCGCCGGGCGGCGGAGTTCCTGACCGAAGGCCACAAGATCAAGGCCGTGGTCATGTTCTTCGGACGGGAGATCACCCATCCTGAGCGGGGCCGGGCATTGCTCGACCGGATGGTTGCCGACCTGGAGGGGATTGCGCTGGTAGAGGCCCCCGCCCGGCTCGATGGCCGCAACATGACGATGATGCTGGTGCCCGACAAGGCCGGGCTCAAGGCGAGAGCCCAGGCCGCCGCCGAGGAGGCCGAACAGGCCCTCGAAGCGGAGGCAGCAGCGCAAGAAAGCCAGCAACCACCACAAGCCCCGCCCGAGGCCGACGGCCCGGAGCCGGCCGCCGACGAACGAGAAACCGCCACCGCACAAGCTGTGGTGGCAACGGAGGAAGACGATGCCAAAACAGAAGACGCACAAGGGCGCTAAGGCCAGGTTCAAAGTGACCGGCACCGGCAAGCTCCGGCGCCGCCAGCAGGGCATGAATCACCTGAAGGCGGCGAAGTCGAGCAGGCGCAAGCGGCGGCTCACGGGGGAGACCGAGGTAGCCAAGGCCGACATCAAAGAAGTCAAGCGGATGCTCGGGAGGTAGACGATGGCACGTGCAAAGCATGCAGTTCCTTCGAAGGCAAAGCGCCGCAAAGTCCTGAAACAGGCTCGCGGCTACACCGGCGCCCGCAGCCGGCGCTTTCGAACCGCCCACGAGCAAGTGTTGGGAGCGAGAGATGATGCCTTTGCTCACCGGCGCGCCAAGAAGGGCGATTTCCGCCGGCTGTGGATCACGCGCATCAACGCCGCCGCCCGCCAGAACGGCACGACCTATTCCAAACTGGTCGCCGGGCTCAAATCGGCAGAGGTGGACATCGATCGCAAGATGCTGGCGGAACTGGCCGTGAACGAGCCGGCTGCCTTTACCGCCCTCGTCGAGGTGGCGAACCAAGCGAAGCCGTAGACCGTTGGACCTCGACGCAATACTCGATGCGGCACCCGGGGAAATCGAGGGTGCCGGCAGCCTCGAGAAGCTCGACGCTGTAGAGGCGAAGCTGCTGGGAAGGCGCTCCTTCATCACCGAGCAGCGCCGAACGCTCGGCAAGCTCGACGCGGCGGACCGCCCCGCCGCGGGAGCTCGACTCAACGACGCCGCCCGGCAGCTGCAGGAGCTGGTCGCCGCCCGCCGCCTCGTCCTGGAGGAGCAGGCGGAGGAGCGGTTGCTGGAGGAGGACCGGGTCGACGTCACCGCCGCCCGCAGACGAATCGCGATGGGGACGAACCACCTCATCACCCAAACCATCGACCAGATCGCGGACATCTTCGCCGCCATCGGCTACCAGATCGCCGACGGGCCCGAAGCCGAGACCGCCTGGCACAACTTCGACGCCCTCAACACCCCCTGGTGGCACCCGACCCGGCTCGAGAGTGACACGATGTATCTCGACTACGGAGATCCAGCCGACGAAATCCTGCTGCGGACCCACACGTCGACGGTGCAAGTCCGCACGATGGAGACCGAGCCCCCTCCCATCCACATCATCGCACCGGGCCGGTGCTACCGCACGGATACCTTCGACGCCACCCACTCGCCGGTGTTCCATCAATTCGAGGGATTGGCGGTCGCAGAAGGGATCACATTCACCGACCTCAAAGGCACTCTTGCGTACTTCGCACGCGAGTATTTCGGGTCCGAGCGGGTCATCAAATTGATCCCGCACTTCTTCCCGTTCACCGAGCCCTCGGCGGAGATGCACGTCTCGTGTTTCGCATGCGATGGGTCGGGATGCCGGGTGTGCAGCAACAGCGGCTGGCTCGAGGTGCTCGGCTGCGGCATGGTCGATCCCAACGTGTTCGACGCAGTCGGGTACGACCCGAAGGCGGTCACCGGCTTTGCTTTCGGTGGCGGCATCGAACGGATGGCACAGGCGCGCCACGGCATCGAAGACATCCGGCACTTCTTCGAGAACGACATCCGGGTGAACGAGCAGTTCGTATGAGAGTCTCATTGCGCTGGCTGCGCGACTACGTGGACCTGCCGATGTCGGATCCCAGAGAGATCGGCGACCTGCTGGCCGGCCTCGGCCACGAAGTCGAAGGAATCGAAACCCTCGAGGCCCCGTTCTCAGGAGTCGAGGTGGCCCGCGTCGAGTCGATCCGGCCTCATCCGAACGCGGACAAGATACGGCTGGTCACCGTCGATCGTGGAAGCGGCACCCAGGAGGTGGTGTGCGGCGCCTGGAACTTCGAGGTAGGGGACCTGGTCGTTCTGGCTTCCGTCGGCGCAGTGCTGCCGGGTGATTTCAAGATCACCGCTCGCGAGATCCGCGGGGTGGTGTCGCAAGGAATGATTTGCTCTGAGCGCGAGCTCGGCTTCGGGGACGACCACGAAGGCATCATGGTGCTCGCCGGCCAGTACGACGTGGGGCGCGACCTCGCCGACTATCTCGAGCTGCCCGATGTGGTGTTCGATCTGTCTATCACCCCCAACCGGCCGGACGCGATGTCGATGCTCGGAATCGCCCGCGATGTCGCCGCCAAGCTCGACCTCGAGCTCCGGGAACCGGTGATCGACGTCACCGAAGTGGATCCGGCTTCGACCGTGCGGATCGAAGTAAGGGATTCCGTCGGCTGCCCGCGCTTTGTCGCCCGGGAGGTCAGAGGAGTCACGAGCGGCCCGTCGCCGATGTGGATGCAAGCCAGGCTGCGGGCAGCCGGCGTTCGCCCGATCAGCAATCTCGTGGATGCCACCAACTACGTGATGATGGAGCTCGGGCATCCCACTCACGTCTTCGACCTGGACCGGCTGGCCGGTCAGCGACTCATCATTCATCGCGCCGGGCCCCGTGACACCCTCACGACGTTGGACGACGTGCAACGCACCCTCGACCCGGGAGACATCGTCATTTCCGACGACGACGGGATCGTCTCGCTGGCGGGCATCATGGGCGGCGGACCCACCGAGGTGTCGGATACAACCACCCGCGTGCTCGTCGAGGCCGCCAACTGGAACCCGCCCGCCATCCTGTACAGCTCCAAGCGCCACAATCTGCGCAGCGAGGCATCCGCCCGTTTCGAGCGGGGAGTCGATCCGAACCTGTCGGGTCGGGCGGCGGCGCGAGTCGCCCAGCTGCTGGTGCAGAACGCCGGGGGGGAGGCGGCAAGCGGCATAGTCGACGCCTATCCGGCCCCGGTTGAGCCCGAGACCGTCGAGTTTCCGACAGCGGAGCTGGCGAGGATCCTGGGGATCGAGATCCAGCCGGAGCTTGCCGCCGGGATGCTGCGGCGTCTCGGCATGGAGGTGAGCGGCGGAGATGCCTTGTTGACGGTAGAGGTCCCGACCGCACGCCCCGATCTCACCCGGGCCGTCGACCTCGTCGAAGAGGTTGCCCGGCTGTACGGATACGACGAGATCCCTGAGACGCTTCCGCTGGGAACCGGCGGTGGCTTGAAGCCGGTTCAGCGCCGCGCCCGGTTGCTTCGCTCATTGCTGACCGGGGCAGGGTTCATGGAATCGAACACGCTCGGGTTCATCTCCGGCTCCGATCTCGACGCCCTCGGCCTTCCAGAAGACGACCCGCGCCGCGCCACCGTCAAGGTCAAGAACCCGCTCAGCGAGGCCGAGGAAACGCTGCGGTCGACGCTGCTGCCGGGGCTTGCCAAGGCGGCCTCGCGCAACCTCTCCTACGGCTACGGCGATGTTGCGTTGTTTGAGATCGGCCGGGTGTTCCGCCACCAGCCTTCGCCGATCGACGAACGGATCCCTCACCAGCCCGTGCATCTGGCGGCCTTGCTGGCCGGCCGGGTCCTCACCGGGATCACCGAGGCCGGCCGGGAGACCGACGTGTTCGACCTCACGGCCCTTGTCGAAGCAATGGCAACTCGGCTCGGGTGGCGCGATGTGATGCTGCGCCAGGCTGTGACGCCCGGCCTGCACCCCGGCCGGGCAGCTGATGTGGTCAAAGCGGGCATCCCGATCGGCATCGTTGGCGAGCTGCATCCGTCGGCCGTGCGGCGGTTTGGACTCACCGGCCGGGTGGCCGTGCTGGAAGTGGAGCTCGAGCCGTTGCTGGCCGAGCCCCCGTGGTGGGAACTGGCACCCCCCAGTATCTATCCGCCGCAGAAGTTCGACCTGGCCTTCGAAATGGAGCACGACGTGCCGGCAGCCGAACTGTTGAGAGTGGTGGAGGATACGCTCGGCCCGACCCTCGAGTCGGTGCGTCTGTTCGATGAGTACCACCTGGGCGGTGCACGAAAGAGCCTGGCCATCACCATCGTCATCCGGGCGGCCGATCACACGATGACCGACGACGAGGCACAGCAGCTTCGTCTACGGGTCATCGAGGACGTCCAGGCTGAGCTCAACGCCAAGCTGCGCGGCGAATGAGTCGGGCCGTCCGGCGCCTGCTCGACGGCCCCGTCGAAGAGATCGCTCCCAATCTGCTGGGCCGCCGGCTCCGCACCGAGTTTGCGCCCGGACCGACGGAGATCGTCATCACCGAGGTGGAGGCCTATGCAGGGAGCCGCGATCCGGCCAGCCACGCCTTCCGGGGCCAGACCCCCCGCAACGCCTCGATGTTTGGGGCGGAGGGAACGCTCTACGTGTACCGCTCGTATGGAATCCACTGGTGCATGAACATCGTCACCGGAGGGGAGGGTGATCCGTCGGCGGTGCTGGTGCGGGCGGGCCGGGCCGTAGAGGGAACCGACATCATGGCACGCCGGCGCGGAAGAGACGACCATCTCAGCGACGGCCCCGGCAAGCTGACGCAAGCGCTGGGCGTCACCAACCGGGAGGACGGCACGTCTGTCTTCACAGGCCCGGTTCGGCTCCTCGACGCGCCGGCGCCGGCCGGCCGGATCATTGCCAGTCCGCGGGTCGGTATCAGCAAGGCCGTCGCCTGGCCGTGGCGGTTCGTACTGGTGGAGGGCTAGGCGCACTGCCTCCCCAGGGCGCGTCGACCGGAAGCTCATTACCGGGGCAAGCCCGCAGGCGTCCAACCAGCTCGGGGAGCTCGCGGCCCGGACCCTGCTAAAAGCACGCAGTAACCAGTCCGGACCGCCTCGGCCGACTACCACGCAAGCACCGTATCGGCCGTCGATGACCGGCCTCACCACGCTCCGCATCTCCCGTAGCCGGGTGGTGGGCACTCGGCACGTACCGAGCGTCTACAACGGTGTGGGCATCACAGCTCGGCGTGGGCCCACGGGTCGTAGGACCCGAAGCTCCAGATGTAGCCCTCCGGGTCGCGAGCGGTGTAGTTGCTGCCGCCGTAGTGCTGGTCGGCCGGCTCCATGACGATCTCGGCTCCAGCTTCCCTTGCCCGGGCGGCGTGGGCGGCCACGTCATCGACCACCACATACAGGCCGACCGCCGACCGGGATGGCGCGTCCCCGATGAGTCGTCCGTATTCGTCGTCTCTGACACTGCCGAGCATCACCATGCCGGTTCCGTGTACAAGCTGGGCGTGCTCGACGAGCTCGCCCTCGCCTTCCACGACCAGCCGGGCCTCGAAGCCGAACGCCCGCACCAGGAAATCGATGGCGGCCTTGGCATCCCGGTAGCGAAAAGCGGGTATGACCGAAGCCGACATGGGCACCTCCCTCGCCTGTCCGGCACGAGGGTACCGTGATCGGCCCCGGGCAGTGGCGCCCGAGCCCCTGCTGGAGCATCTCTCTAGGGTGCTCGCCGGGACCGCAGGTGGCTCAGCTCTTCAGCTTCGCCCGCATGCGCTCCATAGCCTCCTGGGTGGCAACCTGGCTGGCCATGGCATTTGCCAGTACCGTCTCGGCCTCGGTGAGGGTCTCGCGGGCCTGTACTTCGGCCTTCGACAGAATCGATGCGGCCCGCTCTTCGACGTCGGCCAGCTGCTGCTCCTTGGCTTCGATTTGCTCGAGGCGATTCTTGAACTCAGCACGCAGTGAATCGATCTCGGACATGTGCTTGCTGGCCTCGCTCTTGAGCTCGGCGGCTTTCAGGCGATCCTCCTTGGCCGCCGCCAGCTCCTTGGTGACATCCCGGCGCATGTCGTCGGCCTTTGCCGTGGCTTGCTCAGTCTTGAGCTGTGCCTCTTGCAGCAGCGCGGTTGCCCGCTCCCGCAGGGTGGCTGCTTCGCTGCGGGATTCCTTCAGCACCCGGTTCGCCTCGGTACGGATCTCCTCGACCTCCAGTTTGGCCTTGGCCTGCTGTTCCCGTGTCTGGGTGAGAATCTGCTCGGCAGCTTCTCTGTCGGCGACAGCCTTCTTGGAGGCGGCTTCGGTGGCATCCTTGAGAACGCGCACTTCGTCCTTGGCCCTGGCGGCCTCCGCCATCTTGGCGGCGGCCTCCTTCTCGCGGGTCTCGAGCGAGGCAATGAAGTCCGCGACCTCGGCTCGCTTGTGCTCGGCCGCCGCCGCCGCCGAGGCTCGAATGTTCTTTGCCTCGGCATGGGCGGTGCGCTCGGCCTCTTGCAGCTTGCTGAGCACTTCTTCGGCCGATGACCGCTGAGCCCTGGCCTCTGCGAGCATCGTCCGGCCGCGGGCATGGGCGTCGGCAGAGGTCTTGGCGGCCTCTTCCTTGGCCGCCGCCAGCTCGGCCTCGGCCTGCTTGTGGAGCTGGTGGGCCGATGAGCGCATCCGCTCCACCTCTTCTTGCGCGGAAGCCAGGATCTGATTGGTCTTCTCCCGAAGACTGTTCGCCCGGCTCTCGGCGGAGCGGAGCACCTCGGCGGCCTCTTCGCGCTTGGCCGTCGCGTCGGCTTCGGCGCTCGCCAGATCTTCCTGCGCCCGCTGGCGCATGGCTGCGGCCTCGTCGCGAACTCGAACGAGCTCTCCCTTGGCGGCCGACAACGCCTCCGCCGCCTCCTTTTGCTGGGAACGAACCGAGGCCATGAGGCCGTCCGCTTCTTTTGTCGCGCTCGCGCGCTGCTGCTCGGCATCGCGCAACAGCTGGGCCGTCTTCGCCTCGTGCGACTTGGCCTTCTCGATCTCGGCGCGCGCGGCTGCCAGGACGCTGGCGGCCTCCTTGTGCCGTCGCTCGGCGTCATGCTTGGCCGCGGCCTGGATCTGGCCGGCCTCGTCGGTCAGCCGCTTCGCCTCAGCCTGGGCTTCGGTCAACGCCGCCTGGGCGCGGGCCCGGATCTCGTTGCTGTCGGCCTGAGCCTTCTCGATCTTTTCCTTGGCCCGGGCGTCGGTCTGAGCGAGCTCACTCTCCTTCTTGCGGAGAATGTCCATCTGCTTGGCGGCATCGGCTCGGATCTCGTCCGCCTCAGACTGGGCGGAGGACAGCAGGGCCAGGGTGTCCTTCTGAAGGCGGGCGGCTGCTTCCTGAGCCTCGGTGAGGGCCTTGTCGGCCGCCTGGTTGGTGGCGTCTGCTGCAGCTCTCAGCTGCGTTGCCTCCTCCCGCACCTTGGCGGCAGCCTGGTCCGCTTCA
This sequence comes from Acidimicrobiia bacterium, assembly GCA_041619515.1. Taxonomy (GTDB): domain Bacteria; phylum Actinomycetota; class Acidimicrobiia; order Spongiisociales; family SHLN01; genus SHLN01. The sequence continues at coordinate 6,405 of JBFKDW010000001.1, read as the reverse complement.
TGGGTGGTCTGGGCCGCCTTCTTCTTGGCGTCCTCGAGAACCCGGGTCGCCTCGGTGCGGGTCTCCAGAGCCGAGTCCCGCGCCGCCGTGAGAGCATCGTTTGCCTCGGCCAGTGCCGTCTTGGCCTGCTTGCGGGCATCGGCGAGGACGGCCTCGGCATCCTGACGGGTGGCGTTGGCTTCGGTGGTGGCCTCCGTGAGGATCGTCTCTGCCTGCGCATCGGCTTCCGCCAGTGCCTCCTGCCGGCGGCGGGCCTCCTCCAGGAATCGGCGCGCTTTGCCGAGGATGCCCTCGATCTCGACCTTGCTGGCGTCTTGAAGCTCCTGTGATGCGGCCAGCGCATCGGACCGCTCCTGTTCGGCGGCCTTGAGAGCCTCCTGGGCCGCCGACCGCAGCTCGGCGGCCTTGCTGCGAGCGGATGCCAGGAGATCGGCCGCCTCCTGTTCGGCGCCGGCCAGTTTCTCGGACTTGGCTTCGGCGGCCGCGAGCTTGTTGCCGGCGAGAGAAATGAGCGACGAGTACTTCTCGGCGGAGGCGTCACGGAGCTTGGCCGCCTCCTCCTGAATCTTCTGTGCTGCTTTCTCGGCATTCTCGAGCAGCGTGGTCGCCGTCTTCTCAGCGTCGAGGAGTGTTTGCCGTGCCTGACGGGAGGCTTCGGAGAGAGGCACCGCCTCCGTCTCGGCCTGCGCCACCAGGGCGGCCGCCTTCTTCTTGGCCTCCGCCAGCTCCTTTTCCATCTGAACCGTCAACTCGTCGCGCACGTCGACTTTGGCGTTCTTGAGTGCTTCCCGAGCATCGGCCAGGGCCTTTTCGAGTGCCTCCACCCGTGCCAGCTGGTCGGTGGCCGCTCTACGGAGGCGGGCAACGTACTTGTCGACTTCGGCCGGCTCATAGCCTTTGCGAACGACTTTGAAGTCGCCCTTGGGGAAGAGGTCGCGCGGTTTGGCTTCCGAAACCATGGTGTTCTCCGTTTTGTGTTAGCTCCGTACAACTACAGGGAAACCCAAGAACGGCAAACTGTCAACACCCTGAGTAGTTAAATGTCACGCAGGGTGGCTATGATCCTCCGCCGGGGTTCACCCACACCGTCACGCTAGCATCCGGCTCCGCGCCGGCGCCCGGCGACTGTTTCCACACTCGTCCGGCCCTCCTGGCGGCGTCTGCCGCGTCGCTCTCGGCCTCCTCGACCACCCGCACGGGGATCCCGTACAGTCCGAGCTCGACCTGTGCTTCCTCGAGGGTCAGCCCGAGCAGGCTCGGCATGACCACGCCCGGCTCGGGCCCGGCCAAGGTGAGGGTGACGATCGACCCTTCCTGGGCGGGGATGCCCGGGTCGGGGCTCTGGCCGAAGATCGTTCCCTGCGACAAGCTGCCACCGTCCTCCCAGTCGAGCCGGACCTCGAAGCCAGCCCGGTTGAGGGCGCTGACCGCCCTGCTCAGCTCGAGACCGACAACCGGCGGGACTTCGCCGGCGCCAATACCGACGATGTCGGAGGGGTTGTGGACGGGGCAGATGACGGTGGGGACGTCACCGGGGGGAAGCTGCAGGCGGTGGACGTTCTCGTGCGGGCATCGCGGTCCTGCCAGGTAGCCGGTGGAGAGGTCGACGTCTACCGCCACCGTCCCGTCGGCGCTGACTTCAGCCAGGGGGGAGTAGGGAACAGAGGCGAGCGCGTTGAGGGAGAACACGGCCCAGATCTCGGCGGGCCAGGTGCCACCGGTCACGGTGATCGGGGTCTTCGGCTCCTCCATCACGTCGTTGGTTTCGGCGAATCCGACCCACACCGAGGTGACGAGCTCGGGGGTATATCCGACGAACCAGGCATCCCGGTGCTCCTGGGAGGTGCCGGTCTTGCCGGCAATCGGACGGCCGATGCGAGCACGCCGCGCGGTGCCGCGCTTGACGGTCTCGGTGAGCGCGATAGTGACCTGATCGGCGATCTCGTGTTCGATGGCCTGGGTGATGACCGGCTCGTTCTCGATGACCAGCCGGCCGTCGTGGGTCTCGATGGCGGTGAACATCGCCGGCTCGACGTGCAGGCCATCGGCCGCAAAGGTCCCATATGCCGCCGCCATCTCGAAGGGGGTGACCTCCTGAGCACCGAGGGCGAGGGCGTGAAACGGCTGCAGCTCGGAGGTGATACCAGCCCGTTCCGCCAGGTCCTTGACCCGGGCCGGACCTACCTCGGCCATGAGCCGTGCGTACACGACGTTGACCGAATAGACGGTCGCCTCGAGAACGGTGAGCGCGGGAAACGCCGACTGGTTGTAGTTCTCGACCATCCAAATCCGCGAGTCGGTCTGGATCTCGACCTTTCTCCCTGCCTCGTAGACGTCGTACAGCCCGGCACCGTTCTCCAGCGCCGCCGCCAGCACAAACGGCTTGAACGCCGATCCTGGTTGGCGCCGACCCTGGGTTGCCAGGTTGAACTGGCCGATCGGATCGTCGGTGTCGTAGAAATCCTTGCCCCCGACGATGGCCTTGACGTATCCGCTGCGAGGGTCGATCGATACGAGAGCCGCCTCGGGCCCGTCGTCCTCCACCATCACCGCCGCAACGGACTCCTCCGCCGCTTCCTGAATCGCCGGCTCCAGCGTCGTGAAGATGCGAAGCCCACCCTGGAACAAGGCGTTGTAGCGATCGGTGGGCGTCGCCCCCAGCCGCGGGTCGTCCAGAAGCTGCTGCTTGAGCTCTTCGACGAAGTAGGGGTAGCGGGCTCTGGCGAGGCGGCGAGCAGGCGGCGCCAGCTCGATCTCCTCGAGGCTTGCAGCGGTGGCCTCGGCCGACGAGACGTATCCCTGCTCCACCATCTTCTCCAGCACGATCTTTCGCCGGTCGATGGCTGCCTGAGCGTTCGTGCGAGGGTTGGTGGCGCCGGGCGCCTGAATGAGAGCCGCCAGCAAGCTCGCCTCCGCCAGCGACAGCTCATCGACGGTCTTCCCGAAATAGTGGACGGCGGCGGTTCCCACCCCATAGGCGCCGTCGCCCAGGTAAATGGTGTTGAGATAGCGCTCGAGGATCTCCTCCTTGGTGAGGCCCTCTTCGAGGCGCACTGCCAGGGCGGCCTCCTTGAGCTTGCGATCGAGCGTGACCGCGTTCGTCAGCAGGACGTTCTTCAGGTACTGCTGAGTGATCGTGCTTCCCCCTTGAACGATCTCGCCGGCTTCCCCATTCGCCTCTGCCGCCCGGACGATGGCGCGGAGGTCGACGCCGGCATGGTCCCAGAAGCGCTGATCCTCGATGGCGACGACCGCGTCGATGAGGTGGCGGGGGATGTCGTCGTAGACCACCAGGGTGCGATCCTCACCGGCGTGCCAGTGGGCAAGGACCGAGCCGTCGGCGGCATACACGATGGTCGTCAACGCGCTCTCGCCGATCCCGGGGTCCTCGAGCGGATCGACCGTCAGGCTGCACGCCCCCGCGACCAGTGCGAGCGCCAGCACCCCGGAAATCCTGCGTAGTTTCCCGCGTATCATCAGCCGTCCTTACTCGCGGCCACGGTACCGAAGGGGACGGTGGTTACGGCGGATTTCGGGAACGCCTTCGGGCGTTCGGGAACGCCTTCGGGCGTTCGGGAACGCCTTCGGGCGTTCGGGAACGCCTTCGGCGTTCCTTGGGAGTTGCTTCGCAACTCCAGGGAACCTGCCACTCCGCCAACCCGCGGCTCCAGGGAACTCGCCCGACCTACTCCAGGGAACTCGCCCCACCGACTCCAGGGAAAACTGCCACTCCGACTCTCGGGAAACCGCCACTCCAAGGAAAACGGGAACGTCAGGGGGAGGATCCAATCCCAATCGGCGCGAAGTGCACTCGGTAGTCTGCCGAGGTGACCGATATTGATCGTCTTGTGCGAGGCGTCGACACGCTCGTCCCCGAAGAGGAGTTCCGCGACCGGCTGGCCGAGGGAACGCCGCTCCGCGTCAAGCTCGGCATGGACCCGACCGCCCCCACCGTGACGCTCGGCTGGGCCGTGGTGCTCCGCAAACTCCGCCACTTCCAGGAGCAGGGCCACACAGCGGTGCTCATCGTTGGCGACTTCACCGCTCAAGTGGGAGATCCGTCGGGCAAGAGCGAAACCCGCAAGCGGCTCTCGGAGGCCGAGGTGCGCGGATACGCCGAGAAAGTCCTCGACGGGTTCAAGCGGGTGCTGATCTGGGACGACGATGTCCTGGAGGTGCGGTACAACTCCGAGTGGCTCTCCAAGCTCGACATGGCCGACGTGCTCGAGCTCACCTCGAAGATGACCCTGGCGCAGATGCTCGAGCGCGAGGATTTCTCGAAGCGATATGAAGCCAACCAGGCGATTTCGATGATGGAGTTCATGTACCCGCTCCTGCAGGGCATGGATTCGGTCGCCGTCGAAGCCGATATCGAACTCGGTGGATCCGACCAGCTGTGGAACAACCTCGTCGGACGGGAACTCATGAGCCGCTACGGCAAGCGCCCTCAGATGGTGATGACGGTGCCGCTCCTGGTGGGAACCGACGGTGTCCACAAGATGTCGCAGTCGCTCGGCAACTACATCGGAGTCGACGACGAGCCCGCCGACATGTTCGGCAAGATCATGTCGATCCCCGACCACGCTATGGAGGAGTACTTCCGGCTTGCCACCGAGTTGGCGCCGGCGCAGGTCGATGCAATCGTGGCCGGCCTGGCCGACGGCTCACAACATCCCGGCGAAGCCAAGCGAAGGCTGGGACGGGAAATCGTCGGGCTCTACTACGACGACGAGGCTGCCTCGCTGGCCGAGGCAGCCTTCGACCGGGTGTTCCGGAAGAAGGACGTGCCCGAGGACGTTGCCGACTTCATCCTTTCCGCCGGCGACCCGGTGTGGCTCCCGGGGGCCCTCAAGGATGCCGGTCTGGTCGGGTCCTCGAGCGAGGGGAAGCGCCTGGTGGCGCAGGGGGCAGTGCGGATCGACGGCGATCCGGTCGCTGGTGAGGAAGTCCCGAGAGCAGTGCTGGTCGGCCACGTCCTCCAGGTCGGCAAGCGCCGGTTCGTGCGGCTCGTCGACGGGTAGCCGGAGCGGTCAAGCGGCTAGGCCTGGGGTTGAATCTCGGGCACCTCGCCGGTGACGTGGGCCCATTGGCGGGAGTCGAAACGCTCGAACCAGTCCTCAGTCCGCCAATCCTGGCGCCGCCCGCGCCGCTGTTGGACTTCGTCGGCCACCTCGCCGAGTGCCGTGAGCAGATCTCTGATGTGCTGGAGCATGTCCACCTCCTTCAGCCCTTCGACGGGGGCAGGCGCCGGCCAGGTTCCCACGGGCTCCCCGCAAGCCGGCTGCTGGGATAGGGTTCGGGTATGGCAAACAAGAACGAGACCAGCCTCGGAGCGCAGGTGATTCTGGCGATCGTGGTCCTGGTCGTTGCGTGGGTGGTGCTCAAGTGGGTGATCAAGGTGGTGCTGGCGGTGGCGACCACCGTGGTCGTCATCGGCGCCATCCTGTTCGCAGCCTGGATTCTCATCGGTCGCAAGAGCCCTGCCTGACGCCGGAAAAACTCGCGAAAACTCGTTCAAAACCCGTATCGTTTATCCGCCGCACTGTGCTAGTGTTCCTCTTCTGCCTCCCCGCGCGCGGTCTACACGCGTGGGGGATGGGGCTCCTTGACAACTGAACAGTGTGCTTAAAGCCAGAAGTGAATCCTCTGGTTCGATCGCGTCCACTTCGGTGCGAGGCGATGGTTCCGGAGGACGGTTCGCGCACGAGAACAGAAGGTGACAGCCGCTGTTCGGAGGGCGCGGATCGGTCAAATACTTTGAGAGAAAGCAGGGATACCCGGTTTGGCCAGGCATCCCTGCGGATCGCTCTACATGATTCCAGTGGGTGCTGCCGGCCTCGGCCGGCGGCAGCCACAGAGGGTTTTCGATGGAGAGTTTGATCCTGGCTCAGGATGAACGCTGGCGGCGTGCTTAATGCATGCAAGTCGAACGAGAACCTCTTAATAGGTAACTATTGAGGGACTTCTAGTGGCGAACGGGTGAGTAACACGTGAGCAACCTGCCCCAAAGACCGGGATAGCCCATGGAAACGTGGATTAATACCGGATACCCTCGCGGGATCGCATGATTCTGCGAGGAAATGCTCCGGCGCTTTGGGATGGGCTCGCGGCCTATCAGCTTGTTGGTGAGGTAAAGGCTCACCAAGGCGATGACGGGTAGCTGGTCTGAGAGGACGACCAGTCACACTGGAACTGAGACACGGTCCAGACACCTACGGGTGGCAGCAGTCGAGAATCTTTCACAATGGGGGCAACCCTGATGGAGCGACGCCGCGTGGAGGATAAGGTCTTCGGATTGTAAACTCCTGTCATGCGAGAACAAAGCGCGCAAGCGTATGATAGTATCGCAAGAGGAAGAGACGGCTAACTCTGTGCCAGCAGCCGCGGTAATACAGAGGTCTCAAG